>JAJPKC010000633.1 GCA_021323955.1 Oscillatoriales cyanobacterium Centralia_MAG_596
CTCTGTGAGGAGATTGAACTGGCAATTGGCCGATCGCTCCCTGGAACCTCTATCTTCACTCACTTGGAGCTCTAGAAGATCCAACATCCTGGGACGATCAACAGCTCAATCGCCCAATGTAGAGCAACGGGCCGCAGCGAAAGGAATTGAGCCATACCGATACAGCAACCATCCGACTGCTATTTAACCCCGCTTTGTATCTTAGATAAATTCTCAATAATGGGAGATGGTCAGCCCCTAAACTCGATTTTCAAAGATTAATGAGGCAAAGGTTCCATATTCCCATCAAGTAGCTGTTCCCTATAGAGACCGGGTCGGCAGAAGAAGCCAACAAAGTGGGAGGCGAAATCATAAATCTTTTTAAATTCCTCCAAAAACGCCCTGCTTATTGATACTCTTTTTCAATTAGCTTATCTTTGTCCGCCCTGAGCCTTTAGCAGTTCAGCTTGCCAGGACGGACTGAGATTGTGCTGTCTGGTAATACCGATAACACTTGGGTCATAAGGATCAAGAATTGTGCTTCAGCTCATCCCGCAATTTCGATTGGTTCGGTGGCAACAGCTGTTGATACTCGCATTCAGTACGTTGCTACTTGTCATTACCTGGTCTAGCCAAGCATTTGCGACACCGCAACAGGATGTTCAACGGTTGGATAGCCATATTGAGCAGGCGATCGCCAAAGCCCAAGCCAAAGACATCCAGGGGGCAAACGCTGCGTTTGAGCAGTACAAAGACAAATGGTTTGATGTGGAGGATGGCGTGAAGCAGGTTTCGCGTCAGGCCTACAAAGACATTGAGAGTGCAATGGGGGACGTGAAGTTTGCCTTTTCCTCACAGCCTCCCAACCAGGCTCAATTGCTCAAATCGCTCAGGCAATTGCAGGCGTTAGATCAAAAGTTCGTTGCAGGGGAATTTGGGCCCACAACAACATCACCGCCACCCTCTGGAAAAGTTACGATCGCGTCGCTAGTGGAGCGGCTAGACCGGGCTGAGGCAGCACTCAACAGCAACAATACAGCGCTGGCAACTCAAGAGATCAGTGGCTTCAAGACTGATTGGCTAGAGGTGGAAGGCGTTGTCGCCACCAAGTCTAAGAGTGCCTATGTAACCATTGAAAACAACATGGGTAATGCTTACGGGTTCTTGCAGTCTAAGCCACCCGATGCGGTACAGGCAAAAACTGCAATCGTAGCTCTCAGGCAAGAATTACAGCCTTTTGCGAACGAGTCGCTCAAGTACACGATGGTTGATGCCGCCGTGATTCTGTTACGAGAAGGCTTGGAGGCATTATTAGTTTTGGTGGCCCTGCTGGCGTTTCTCAACAAAAGCGGCAATGCGGATAAGGGACGCTGGTTGTGGGTGGGGGCTGGCATTGGCGTATTAGCGTCCATTGTGACGGCGATCATCATCAATCTTGCCTTTGCCAATGTCGCCACTGGAGCCAATCGGGAACTCATTGAAGGATTAACCGGGCTGGTAGCCGCGGCCATGTTGTTCTACGTCAGCTATTGGCTGCATAGCAAGTCATCATTAGCCGCGTGGCAGGGCTATATCCACAATCAGGTCAACAGTGCCCTTGCAAAGAATAGTCTGTGGTCTTTAGCCATCCTGGCGTTTCTAGCCGTATACCGGGAAGGGGCAGAAACAACCCTCTTCTATATCGGCATTGCGCCTTCCATTAGCACATCTGACCTGCTGACTGGCTTGGGGCTGGGGATCGTTGGACTGATCATCTTTGCCGTACTGATGCTAGGGCTGGGGCTAAAGATTCCCCTCAAGCCATTCTTTCTAGTGACGAGCCTACTGATTTACTACCTTGGATTCAAGTTTGTCGGCGCAGGCATTCATGCCCTGCAAGTCGCTGGTATTTTGCCTGCAACCCCTGCCAGCTTCCTGCCGGCCTCCGAAGGTTGGGGACTGTATCCAACGTGGGAAACAACGCTACCACAATTGGCGTTGCTAGTAGGCGCGATCGCCCTTGTGCTCTACACACGGCAGAAGACAGCTCGCAAGCAAGCAGCCTCTTCTCAGTAAAACCAAAGTATTACTCAGCTAAATTGCAAAGGATAAAAGGATGAATCGAAATCGCATTTGGGTCATTTCTACTTTGACCGTACTCATGCTCACAGCTTGCAACAGCAATTCCTCAACGCCCAACACACCGGCCTCTACTTCAGAAACAACGACCACGAGCAGCGCTGAAAATCAGAAAGCAGCATCTCCGACAACAGGTGGAACGCAATCAGGCTTTACAGGACTAAAAAATGTCGTGGCTCAAACACAAAGCGCGGTTGAGGCTAATAATTTTGTGAAGGCTAAGCAAGAATTTGGTGAGTTTGAAGCGTATTGGGAGAAGGTTGAGGATGGGGTAAAAGCCAAGTCTGCTGGGACTTACAAAGCCGTTGAGAACGACATGGATCGTATTACCAATGGTCTTCGAGTCCAAAATCCAGACAAAGCTAGGGTACTCGCTGATTTACAAGCTTTGTCAAAAACACTGAACAGCTATCAATAAATGGCTCACATTGCACCACTACCTTGACCTTCTGATGGGACAGGCTGTGGTGTTTTCGTAGTCAATCTTGATGAGGCCAAATTTTCTACGGCTTGTGCCCTTTCTGCTATACGTGGGTCTGAGTACCATCCGATACCGGTGGCGAATGTATTACAACTACTCTTACAGGGAGATAGCGATTGGTGGAAGCGTAAGAGCAAGCCCTTCAGCGCTTGTCGCATTTCTGTAACCCGACCTTTAGCCCCTTCATCAATAACATCTCATGCTACTCAAACCTGAGATCGTTGCTTACAGCAATACAATTTGGCTCAGTCTTTTTTCAAGCAAAGTTAAGCATGGGTAGATGTCGATCGCGGCGCTACTGCCAGGCTCAGACTGTGTAAAAACTTAACGATTGAGTATAGGTGAACTACCCTGAAATAGTGTTCTCAATCCGTCAACCCGATGCCTCACATTCAAGGACAAGAGCGGCACTGCGAAGTGCAATTTCCGCCCATTCTAGATGACTACATTGCTGCTGAAAATCCAGTCCGCTTTCTGGATGCGTTTGTGGATCAACTGGACTTGGCAGCCTTAGGCTTTGGATGAGTCGAAGCCGCCGTGGAAGGGCGACCCGGTTATCATCCGGGCGATCGGTTGAAGCTCTACCTGTATGGCTATCTCAATCGCATACGCTCAAGCCGAGCGTTGGAGCGAGAGACGCATCGGAACGTGGAATTGATGTGGTTGATCAAGCAATTGCGCCCCGGCCACAAGACGATTGCCGATTTTCGCAAAGTCCACAGCGCTGCTTTACGCGGGGTGTGTCGGGAGTTTACGAAACTGTGCAAAGAATGGGAATTGTTCGGGGGAGAGTTGATTGCAGTAGATGGTAGCAAGTTTCTGGCCGTGAATCGACGGCAACGCAACTTTACGAGCGATAAGCTGAAGAAACTGCTGAAAGAAGCCGATGAGCAAATTGAGCGCTACTTGAAAGACCTGGAGCAACAGGATGCAGCAGCGGTGAACGCGACGGAGCAGACTGAGCGGCTGCGCCAAAAGCTTGAACGGCTGAAAGAGCGCAAAGCGAAACAGGAAGCAATTCAGACTGAGATGATTGCATTGGGACAGACCCAGATCTCGCTGACTGACCCGGACAGCCGCTACATGGTGAAGGGAACCGATACGATCATCGGGTACAACGTGCAAACAGCGGTCGATGCGAAGCACAAGCTGATTGTGGCGCATGAAGTCACGAATGATGTGATAGATCAATTGTAGCTTGCCAAGATGGCATTAGCAGCTCAGGCAGTGCTGGCGGTTGAAGTGCTCGAAGCGGTCGCCGACCGAGGCTACGATGACAGCCAGAATGTGAAGCAATGTCTGGATGCTGGGATCACCCCGTATATATCAAAGCCTCCGACTTCCAAGAACGGACCGCTCGGACGCTTTACCAAAGAGGCTTTTACCGATGATGCCGCACAAGATGTTTACCACTGTCCGGCCGGTGAAAGCTTGACGTTTCGCTACGTGGCAAAGCAAAAAGGACGGATGATGCGCCATTACGAAGTACCGACCTTGGTCTGCCGCAACTGTAAGCTGAAGACCCAGTGTACTGATGCGGCGCGTGGACGCAAGATTGATCGGTGGGAAGATGAGCCTTTATTGGAGGCGATGCGAGCCAGAGTGAAGGCCAACCCGCAGAAGATGCAGCAGCGCAAACAGATTGTGGAGCATCCGTTTGGGACGTTGAGGCATGGCATGAATCAGGGGTATTTCTTATGCCGTGGACTCACGAAAGTCAGGGGCGAGATGAGTTTATCGATTTTGAGCGACAACTTGAAGCGCGTGTTCAACATTTTGGGAGTTGAAGCGATGCTTGCTGGGTTAACAGCCAGAAGAACGGCAAATGCATAAGAGAAGCAATGGGAAATCCCTGATTTCAGCCCTCTCGGAATGATCAGCTTTCGTAGGGAAATGAGATTGATTCTTATCGAGGGAAGAATAATCTCGATTGGTGTAAGCCAATCAAGTTTTTACACAGTCTGCAAGCAGAAGAAGTTCACAATTACTTCCTGATAGAGTCCAGCAGGTTTTCGTTAACCTCATAGGCTGCCTTTGAGTTTGCCATCTTGATGACATTTCATTCTTCAGCAATCACTCTCATTCAAACCAGTCAAGTTCGTTGAGTTAAGACGCAATCTAAACGTGCTCGCTTTTTACAGGAGGCACCATCCCCAAGAACCAGGCTTCATGCCGCTCATGCATCACGTTCAAGGATTACTGCTTGTCCCAAGCGAAGAGTGCTGTTTTCCTATTTTTTCTGTTTAGAGTGATGAAGGAGCGATGGCAATCGTTAACTCACCGCTTAACTCAGCGAACTTGAGTGGCGTGAATTGGAGGCAGGTTGAAGACTGAGAACAAGCGATGGAATGCCAAGCAATCTCTTTGTATCAGCCCAGTAGCTTTAGGAGTTCCATGAGTACAATCACCACCAACGACGGTACGCAAATTTACTACAAAGACTGGGGCACAGGTCAGCCCATCGTGTTCTCCCACGGTTAGACGCCCGGTGTCGATGCCTGAGATACACAGCTGTTTTTCCAAAGAAAGCATGGGTATGACATCATCGCAAGCAATTTTTCAGAGCAATTTTAGGAGGCAAAGATGACGACCACACTGAATGCGGAATCGGTACCTACCACTAGAATCGTGGCCCTCGGTATGGTGAAGGCTCCCCTCACTCCTGAACAGCAACGGGACATCATGTCCCAAGAAGTACCCGAGACCCTCCGTCTCTATCTTGCAGGAAAGATCGACCAATGGTTTGCCCGGCAGGATGGCAAAGGAGTGATCTTCCTGCTCAATTTAACCTCGGTTGAAGAAGCCAGTTCACTGCTTGAGGCGCTTCCCCTTGGAAGAGCAAAGCTCATGACGTTTGAACTGGTGCCAGTCGGTCCGCTATTTCCTCTAGGACTCTTGTTGGGTAAACCATAACTAAAGCTCAGCTTGGCTTTCGCACTCAGGGCGCAGATACACGCGAACATTTTTCGACACAATCAACCATTTCGGTATACACCGTGCAAGGAAGGCAAGTATGAGTCGCAAAGTACTGATTACGGGCGCGACCGGAGACACCGGACGCGCTGCAGTCCAGGAAGCCATCAAAATCGGACTTAGCGTTCGCGCCATGGTTCACAGCCTAGACGATCGATCGAAGGCGTTGGAAGCGCTTGGTGCAGAAGTTGTAGTCGGTGACCTTCAAGAGATTGATACGATACGTCAAGCGATGGAAGGTCTGGATGCTGCGTATCTGGTCTACCCAATTAAACCTGGACTCATCGCCGCCACTGTGAATTTCGCGCAGGCTGCAAAGGAAGCGGGTATCTCGACCGTCGTCAACCTGTCACAACGTTCGGCCAACCGCCATTCGAAGAGCCACTCGTGCCGAGATTCTTTCATTGCCGAGGAGGTGCTCAATTGGTCAGGCCTTTCGGTGATCCATCTGCGCCCGACCTATTTCTTGGAATGGCTGCTCTACCCATGGCAGTTACCTCTGATCGTGAATGAAGGCATTCTTCGCTTGCCAGTTGGCAAGGGTCGGCACGCACCCATCGCAGCAGCAGATCAGGGGCGCGCCATTGCTGCAATTCTGAAGCATCCTGAACGTCTGATCGGTCAGACGATTCCTCTTTCTGGTCCAGTCGAGATGGATCACGAGCAAATGGCAGCAGAGCTAACGGAGGCGCTGGGTCGCAAGATCGTCTTCGAGGACGTGTCGATCGACGAATATTGCAAGTCCCTGGAGAGCATGGGCGTGCCGCCTTACGTCATTCAGCATTTTGGTGGAGCAATGGAAGACTACCAGCACGGCGTCATGTCTGGAGTCGATAATAACATTGAAAAACTAACAGGACAAAAGCCCATGAGTGTTGGTGAGTTTGCACACCTACATTCAGCCCAACTGAATCCGAAAGAGGCTAAGTAGCAGCTCATACCGTTTCAGTTCTTCAAGTAATGAACAGGATTGCTGTTCTATCGATCGGTAATACAAAGTGCTGTATTTCCCACTCTTTCTGTTCAGAGTGATGAAAGAGTCATCGTAAAGGTTAACTCACTGCTTAACTCAGCAGATTTGAGTGGTCTGAATTAGATAGAGGTTGAAGACTAGAGAACAACAGATGGAATGACAAGCAATCTCTTTGTGTTAACCCAATAGCTTTAGGAGCCCCATGAGTACACTCACCACCAACGACGGTACGCAAATTTACTACAAAGACTGGGGCACAGGTCAGCCCATCGTGTTCTCCCACGGTTGGCCACTCAGTGCAGATGCCTGGGATGCACAAATGTTTTTCCTGGGAAAGCATGGGTATCGCGTTATCGCTCACGATCGTCGTGGTCACGGTCGTTCGAGTCAACCCTGGAACGGCAACGATATGGATACATACGCCGATGACCTGGCGGTTCTGATCGAAACCCTCGACCTGCAAAATGCCATCCTTGTCGGCCATTCTACGGGTGGCGGCGAAGTGGCGCGCTACCTGGGGCGGCATGGATCGACGCGAGTCGCCAAAGCCGCTCTCATTGCTGCGGTGCCACCGAAGCTGGTTAACACTGGAGAAAACGCAGGCGTTGTGCCAATGAAGGAGTTCGATGGACTGCGTGCCGCGGTTGAGGGCGACCGGTCTCAGTTCTTTAAGGATCTGAGTCTGCCGTTTTATGGGTACAACAAGCCAGATACAAAAAGCTCGGACGGTGTACGGGAGTCATTCTGGGCTCAGGGCATGCAGATGTCGATCGTGGGAGCCTACGAATGCATCAAGGCGTTCTCGGAAACAGACTTTACTGAAGATCTGAAGCAGATCGATGTCCCTGTGCTACTGATTCAGGGGGATGCCGATCAAATTGTGCCGATCGAAGGCGCATCACTTCGTTCCGCCAAATTGCTCAAGCACGCGACCCTGAAGGTTTACCCTGGTGCGCCTCATGGTCTGTGCACCACCCTTGCCGATCAAGTCAACGCTGAACTACTCGACTTTATCAAGGCGTAGCCTCGATTGGTAGCGGCGAAGCCTTCAGCATCTAAGAAACGCACAGTATGCTTAAGGGGCAACTTTTTGCTGCCCCTTTGCGAGATCGGCGGATCTATGGATGCCAACCCATCAAAATCTGGACGGGATCGCTCGGTGGCTCGGCGGGTGCGAGGCGTTATCCTCTCACCGCAGGGATGGCAGAAGTTTCAGACCGCAAAACAGCAGGCGGAAGCCGATGAAACCTGGGGAAAGCACTTTACCCAGGAAGATCTCAGCGATCGCACTGGACTCTCCCTCAACACCCTTGCCCGCATTTTCAAGCGCGAACTGGGCGTCAATCGTCAGTCCTTAGAGTATCTCTTCCAGGCGTTTAGTTTGGCCTTAACGCAAGCAGACTTTACCTTCCCCAGCCTCATACTGGAAGAGGCGGAGGGTCGCTGGGCAAACCCCCAACAGGACTGGGACACGGCGGTGGATGCCTCGGTGTTTTATGGACGCGAGGCAGAATTGGTGCAGTTATGGCAGTGGGTCGTGTCGGAGCGCTGTCGCCTGGTTGGGCTCTTGGGCATTGGGGGTATTGGTAAAAGTACGCTCGCGGTCAAGGCTGCACTGCAAATGCAGACGGAATTTGCAGTCATCGTCTGGCGATCACTGGCGAATGCACCACCACTGGACGAACTGCTAGCAAGCATACTCAAGTTTCTCCTGCCGCTTCAGGGAGAAGATCCTGTCCTTCCCACCGCGCTAGGTGAAAAGCTCTCGAAACTGATGCAACTACTGCGATCGCAGCGGTGTTTATTGCTGCTGGATAACGCGGAAACCATTCTGCACTGTGAGCAGGCAGGACAATGGCGATCAGGCTATGAAGAGTACGGACAGTTGCTCAAAGCGATTGGCGAAACACCCCACCAAAGCTGTTTGCTGCTGACCAGTCGCGAAAAGCCCCGCGAAATGGCATTAATGGAAGAGGATGAAAGTGTGGTGCAAACGACCGGCCGTCGTGCTTGCGCTGCACAGACCTTAAGTGGACTCACACCCGCTGATGGACGCGCCATCTTTCGCCAAAAGGGAGCGTTTACAGGTTCCGAAGCGGAATGGCAGACCTTAATCCATCATTACAGTGGCAATCCGCTGGCACTGAAATTGGTAGCCGCCGCCACGCAGGATTTGTTTAACGGCAGCATTACAGAGGTGTTACCCTATATCGCCCAGGGCACGTCTGTTTTTGCCGATATCCGCGATTTGTTGGAGCGTCAGTTCAATCGTTTACCCAAAAACGAACAACAGGTGATGTTTTGGCTAGCCATTGAGCGAGAGCCAGTGGCGATCGCAGACCTTCGGGCCAATGTGATTGATCCTGCTTGCCAGA
>JAJPKC010000124.1 GCA_021323955.1 Oscillatoriales cyanobacterium Centralia_MAG_596
ACAGATGCCTCGTTTGAATAATGGGCACCACCAGATTCGCCCGTACATCCAACTGCCTGAGAAACTCAGCATGGCAGGGCTGAATGCTACCGTCGTCGATATCAGCAATGACACTCACGCGTCCCTCAAAATATTTCTGAATGTAGTCGGCTTGAAAGCAAGGTTCAACCAAATGTCGCCCTAAAGTTGCCTGCCAGCGGGCATCGACCGATTCTTGCACGACGCATCCTGAACCATCTGCCTCTAGCTGAAACAGCAATACCCGATCGGTCTGTAACACCTGACGGATTTCCGTGACGGTCGTGGTCAAAATCGTGTCCAGATTAAGGGACTGACGAATGCGTTCCGTTACCACTCGCACTAACGTTTCTTGCTGGACTTTTTGCTGTAAGCGACGTTCGCTTGCTTGCAATACCGCCAAATGGCGGCGTAACTCCAACTGGCTCACCACCTGGCGACTGAGCACTTGCAGTGCTTGCATTTGTTCAGAGCTTAGTTGATGCGGCACTCGATCGATCACGCAGAGGGTACCAAGGCGGTAGTGGTCTGAGGTTGTTAACGGGATGCCTGCATAAAACCGGATGTTGGGGTCACCAATTACCAGCGGGTTGGTCGCAAAGCGCTCATCCAGGAGAGCATCTTGCACGACCATCGGATCTGCCTGCAAAATTGTGTGGTTGCAAAAGGCGATCGCGCGCGGCGTTTCGGAGACCGTTAAGCCGACTTTCGACTTAAACCATTGCCGATCGTGATCGAGTAGCGAAACCAGGGCGATCGGAGTCCCACAAAGTTGAGCTGCCAACTGAGTTAAATCGTCATAAGCAGCTTCAGCGTCTGTATCTAGAATCTGGTAGCGGGCGAGTGCCTCTAACCTGGCAAGTTCATAGGCGTTGTACTCAGATGGTTGCGGACTCATAGTTACCCTTAAAGGATCGTCTTCAAATGCTCTTCCCTGAGTCTTACAAAGATTCACAGACAGTCCTCCCGGTGCTCTAACACCCAACCGAGTAAGTCTGCCACTTGCTCAACCAGATCAAAGGGGTCAAACGGTTTGGCGATCGCGCCGACTGCTCCCAGGTCAGCACAGCCACCGGGGTCAGTAAAATCACTCGCGATCGTCAGCAGCACGACAGGAATCGCTTCTGTGGTCGGGCTGGCTTTCAACTGGCGCAGCAGCGTAATGCCATCCATGTCTGGCATCAGCACATCCAGCACGATCGCATCAGGCTTTTTTGCCAGAGCTTGCTCTAAGCCTGTTTGTCCAGAATTAGCCGTGATGACTGTCCACCCAGCCAACTCCTCAAAGCAGCTTTGCACCACTTCCTGCACGGCTGCTTCATCATCAATGACTAAAATTTGTTTGGTGGACACACGCTGCCTCTACAGGATGAATTTGACCTCATCCTAAAGAAAGAGTTTGAGGAAACTTTGAAGTCCATTATGAATCCCATCAGGCATCATATATGACCGTCACAGCGTCCACGCAAAAACGGCTGCCACTTGAGCAGCCAGGGCAATCGGATCGAAGGGCTTCAAAATGACTCCTGCAACGCCTGCTTCAGCAAATTTCGCCCGATCTTCTGGTTGCACTCTGGCTGTCAGCAGCACCACAGGAATCGACCGCGTGACGTCCTCTGCTTGCAACAGCCGGACCACTTCTAGCCCATCCATCCCTGGCATGGACACATCCAGCAAAATGCCGTCGGGTAGAGCGGTTTGAGCCACCTGCAAGCCCTCGACCCCTGACGCTGCCGTTAAGACTTCCATCCCGCCCAACTCCTCCAGACAACCCTGGATCACTTCCAGAATCATCGCTTCATCGTCGATCACAAGCACCCGTTTGGCTGTCATCGTTTTACCTTCGCTCCTACGTCTTCTGCCACCAGCGGCAAGGTGAAGTAAAACGTACTCCCTTTCCCTAAAATGCTCTCGACCCAAATGCGCCCACCGTGCTGCTCCACGATTTGGCGGCAGATCGCCAAGCCAAGTCCCGTACCGCCTTTTTCACGGGAGTCAGACGCATCCACTTGCTGAAAGCGTTCAAACACAGTTTCTAGCTTTTCTGCGGGAATACCGCGCCCCTGATCCTGGATTGAGAAGACAGCATGTGGATAGAGGCTGGGAGCCTGGGTAACTGGGAATGAGAGGAAAGGCAACGCGGCTGAAGGTGGTTTTCGCTCTACAACCTCAACGCTACTACCGCTCTGCTTGTCTGACTCCATCACGGCTACAGCAAGATCAATGTTGCTGCCTGAATCAGAGAATTTGATCGCGTTGCTTAAGAGGTTGGTGAGAATCTGGATGATGGCATCGGGGGCTGCCCAAACGGAGACGAGCAGGGGCATAACGCGGAGGTGAACCTGATGTTCTTCGGCATAGACTCGCATCGCGTCAGCCGCTTGCTGCATCAGGGCAGCGGCATCGCAGGCTTGCAGGGCGAGTTTTATACTGCCGGATTCTAGCCGTTGCAGGTCGAGAATGTCGTTGACCAGACGCACCAGGCGATCACTCTGTTCAGCGGCAATTTCAATCATCCGGTGTTTTTTATTAGGCTTTTTGTCATAGACTCCCCGCAAGATTAAGCCCAGCGAGCCGCGAATGGCAGTGAGCGGGGTGCGGAGTTCGTGACTCACGATGGAGATAAATTCATTCTTCATCCGGTCGAGCGTGCGTTGCCCGGTGATGTCACGGGCAACCTTGGACGCGCCGACAATCGTGCCTTGGGCATCTTTGACTGGCGAAAGGGTGAGCGAAATCTCCACCAGAGTGCCATCTTTGCGCCGCCGCACCGTTTCGTATTGTTGAATGGATTCTCCCTGCCGAAGCCAGTGCAAAAATTGAGTTTCGACATCGAGTTGGTCAACCGGAATAATCAAGGTAATGGGCTGCCCAATCGCTTCGGCGGCCGAGTAGCCAAACAGCTTCTCGGCACTGGCGTTCCAACTTACGATGGTGCCATCCAGCGTTTTGCTGATGATGGCATCCTGTGACGAGTCAACAATGGCAGCTAAATGAGCTTGACTCGCTTCTGCCTGTTTGCGATCGCTGATTTCAACGACAATGACGCCGATCGCGCTTACGGCATTGGTTTCATCCAAAAT
>JAJPKC010000028.1 GCA_021323955.1 Oscillatoriales cyanobacterium Centralia_MAG_596
AGATGATTTTGGGCACCGGGAACCAGTTGCCAGACCAGCGTTTTGTCCGATCGCGTTAGTTCTGGCTGGATGGTCGAAGCAGTGGCAACACTGCGAGCACCCCAGGGCGTGGTCAGCCGAAACTCCAGATCGATCAGAGCGGCTGGGCTGAGTAATACGTTGCCGCTGGCGGAAAGGACACCCAGCGATCGTAGATCCAGGTCGTAGCGGAGCTGGTTGCGCTCCAGCAGCAGGAGATTACTGGTCGATACCGCCAGATGAGACGTGATGGTAGGTAAGTCAACAGCAGTTGCGATCGCGGGGTTTTCATCCTCTACTGGACGGTAAAACTGGTTAAATTTTGTTTGCAGGTCAGCGCTGCTGGTGAATGGAATGGTGACCAACAGGTCGTCATCGGGAAGCCGCTCAATTCGTCCACCCAATTGCTGACTCCGTGACTGAATCAACTGCACCCATTGCTGAACCGTCGCGCTACTAAAGCTCTTTAGCCGCTGCTCAACCTGAATGTGCTGCACAATCTCACCCCGATGGGGGCTATCAAACCGGATGCCCACGTCATAGCGAACGCAGCCGGAGAGCAAAAGTGAAACCAGGAGCATGAGCCAGACCTGGCGCAAACGGTGCAACCAGTCAACAATCGCTTGTCTCAGCTTGAGAGGCGTGAAGGGTCGTGTGGGAGATGGGTGGCACCGCGTCGTGCCGCTCGGTAGCGTCATTGGGGTTTGGTAGAGCAATGAGGGCTTACGAGAATTCAGCATACGCGAAGATGTGATCCCCAGGAACTGGATTGTGGGTGCACACCCAGGCGTCAGGGGCAACACCCTTACAGACACGGACTTCCGCTCACTGGCGTTACATGAACCACACCAGGCCACCCAACACAAGCCCAACGGCCCCCAGGGCGACCCAGATGAAGCGATTATCCTGCGTATTGACCTTGCTGGGATCAACCGTGTCTTCGAGCTGAAAGGCTGGCTTCTCTGGGATTTTGAGGGGTGCAGCGGTTGTCGTTGCGCCCCGACGATCGCTGGCGTTACGGTCACCCAGAGCAGTCAGGTCAGGAATTTGCGTCAGCCATTCGGGGCGAGTGGTCAAGCGGGGCGCTTCCAGAATGTAGAGTAATCGGCGGCCCTGCTTGCGCGTTTGCAGGTCTGGGTGACGGCTCACTTCACGGCAAAGGGCAAGAGCGTCCGATCGCTGGCCCATCGCTTCGTACGCCGTTACCAACCAGATCTGTACCTCGCCGCCCAGTTTGGAGGTTGGTGTCACTAAAGCGTTGGCCGATTCTAAGTACTGCACCGATTTACGGTATTCGCCCCGCTCAAAGGCCGAGCGTCCGGCCTGATAGTCTGCCCTGGCGGTGTCAAGCTGATCTGAACTCACGGTTGCTGAAAAATGAGGTTGATAGTAGCGCGATCGCGCAGAATAACGTAACGAATTCTTCCCATTCTATCGAAACAAGTTAGGCTAGAAAGCAGTCCTGAGATTGAGAGGAATCGCAGCCGAAGTAGCGATTTCACCCTACGTGGTCAGGGGCCTGAGGTTTCATCTGCCAGTCCAATTTCCTTCATTTGCGATCAACCGATGGTTAAGACACCCTTGCAGATCTATGGAACATCGTCTCCCCAGCCGCACTGGCAGCAGTCCACGGGTGCAAAGCTGGGCGTCTCTCTGGTCAGTGGTGTAGCCATATTAGCGGCCTGGACCGCGACCGCTAACGCTCTCCCCGTTCGAGTTCAGGGCGGCTTCTACGCGACTCCAGCGGCTTCTGTCCCGTATGTTGGTGTACCAACGGTTAGTCCGGTCTATCGATCGATCCAGACAACGGTGCAGCCCGGATCAGGATTTGGGCTTTCGGTGCAGATTGGGGCACCAACGTACTACTCGCCCGACTGTGTTGACGGTCGGCCCCGATTTCGCCAGCGTCGGGATCAGGTGAATAATTCCGCGTTCATCAATCCAACGGTGATCAGCAGCCCGGTTCAGAATTCAACGCTGGTCTACCCTACCGTCGTTACAACACCCTACGCGCCCGCGCCTTACTATCCTGCTCCCTACTACCCCGCCCCCTACTACCCCGGGCCTTATTACAATATTCAGACCGTGACGACCGTGACTCGTCCAGAACCGACAGTTGTGATCGACCCGCAGTACGGCGTTCGCTATACGTCACCGCCAGCTAACTCCCCACGCGAAGTCGTGGTCGATCCGCAGTACGGCGTTGGCTACAGGACAGTACCGTCAGGCTATTGAGGCCGTATCGCCTTCGGACTTGCCTCGGCCACATAATGTCTGATGTGGCCAGATTTTCTGATGGGTTCAGATTGTCTGATGCGGCCAGATTGTGGCGATCGCGAGGCTCCCAGGAAAGGCAAAGTTTGGTCATTCCGCGGTGCTGCGCTGCGCCCATTTTTTCTGGCGGTTGTCTATGAGGTCGATCGCACCATTTTAAGCAGGGTCACTTCCCAAATCAGACGCGGCTGTACGTTTCGCATCAAGTGCTGGCGTGCTTTCTCCAGCAGACTGATAGGGGTTGGGTCGATTGCATCCTGGGTGGTCATGGCCTGCTGCTGCCAATAGGTTTGTTGGAGATAGTCAATGAGCCAGCGCTGTGCCTCTGGTTCCAGCGCTTTGTCGATTTCGCGCGCCAGACTCATGGCTTCCCGCGCAGTCCGGGGCTGTTGGGTTACGACCTGCAAGAGTTCGGCGGGAATTGACTGGAGCTGTTGCCAGTGCGCGATCGCCGCCCCCGGACTGCCCTGAGATCGGAAGAGC
>JAJPKC010000091.1 GCA_021323955.1 Oscillatoriales cyanobacterium Centralia_MAG_596
TACGCCTCCTTGCTCGTGACAGGGTATCGGGGGGAGAACTCTCTTACTGTTCGCTCTCCTCAAACATGACGCACTTCGAGTGAATCACTAATTCGTTGCTGAAAATGATAGCAAACGAACAGAAGCCAGAATTTTGCCGATATAGCGGTGATGTGAGGAGCCATGCAGGAACCCCTGGGGGGCGATCGCTCAAGTTGCGATCGCCCCCCAGGGGTTCAAAAAAGACCTTGATGAAACGGGCGTTTTCTTCTGGCCAGATCTTCTTCTGGTCAGATCTTCTTCTGATCAGACAGTACACAGAGCAGCATCACGTCGTCAGACGGACACCCCTCTACTACGGCATTGGGTGGAAGAGGAGATCAGGGAAAAAGCGGTTGAACTCAATGAGAATACCCGCGGTGATGACAAACCAAACCGTGGCAACGACCGGGGCTGTCGAAAGATACTTGAGCAAATATTGCATGAAGTGTTCTCCTAAAAAGACTTAGAACTCGACTCTAAACGCTGAACCACAGACAGAGATTGCTCTTAACAGAAATCACCAGACACAGATGCCCTTAGCCGGCTGCCTAAAGTCACCTGTCCACAGTTCAGACGGTAGAGGCAAGCTAGCGAACCGAAACGGGAATTTCATCATCTTTAGCGGTCAATTCACCCGTTGTGAACTCTTTGAGTGCTGCCAGAGGCCATGCAAACCCAGAGAGGGCATATTTAACGGCAAGCGGAACGTTAATGATGATTTCATCCTGTTCGGGATTCGCACCCTTTTTAACAGCCTGTAGATAAGCACGGCCAACCCAGCCAATCCAGCCAGCAATATAAAGGAACAAAATGCTGGGAATCGCAAACTCACCGGCGTGAGCAGCGGTGGGATCAACCACTAGATGAGGCAGTCCTTCTTCACCGCACAGAACGCCCGAGTTCGCGTAGAACGCAAAGCGTTCCTTTGCTGTGGCACTCGTAGAACTTTTCGCCCGTTGGGCAAAAGCCGCTGAATCTTTGCAAGGTGTTAAGTTAGAAGCATTCGCTGGGGGAATGGAGACAAACCCAAACCAGAGAGTAATTACAAGAATCAGAGCAAACAACCGTCGCATGGAATTGTTTCCCTTTGTGTTACAAAACTCAATTTTCTTCGTACAAACAACTGAAGGGGTTTTGCAACGGTCGGTGCACACTTTAAATCGCATCCTTCCGTTTGAAGCAACCCCATTTAAATCAAGCCCGATTGCAGTCTAAGCTACAGGAGGCAGTCTATACCTTCAAAAAGGTACCAGCAAATGGCAACCGTTTTGGCAATTGAAACAAGTTGTGACGAAACAGCCGTGGCGATCGTAAATAATCGTCAAGTTTTGAGTAGCATTGTTTCATCGCAAATCGCCGCCCACCAGCCGTTTGGTGGGATTGTGCCAGAAGTCGCTTCCCGCCAGCACGTTGAGATTGTGAACGCGGCGATCGCGCAAGCCTTAGAATCCGCGCATCTTCATTGGGCAGACATTGATGGCATTGCGGCCACCTGCGCTCCCGGTCTGGTAGGTGCACTGCTGGTTGGCCTGACGACCGCCAAGACATTGGCACTCCTGCACCAAAAACCATTTATTGGGATTCATCACCTGGAAGGGCATATCTACGCGTCCTACTTGACCGCTGCCGATCTCCAGCCCCCCTTTCTCTGCTTACTCGTTTCGGGTGGCCATACCAGCCTGATCCATGTCAAAGACTGTGGTGACTACGAGACGTTGGGGCAAACCCGGGACGACGCTGCTGGAGAAGCGTTTGATAAGGTAGCACGGCTGCTGAACCTTAGCTATCCCGGCGGCCCTGTCATCGATCGCCTATCCGCTCAGGGCAACCCCCATGCGTTTCCTTTACCAGAGGGGCAGGTGTCATTGCCCACCGGCGGCTTCCATCCCTACGACTCCAGTTTTAGTGGGCTGAAAACCGCTGTATTGCGACTGACTCAGAAACTCCAGCAGGAGCACCAACCGCTACCTGTAAACGATCTAGCCGCCAGTTTTCAGGAAACGGTCGCCAAAGCGCTGACCAAACGGGCGATCGCCTGTGCCCGTGATTATGGCCTGCATACCATTGTGGTCGGCGGTGGCGTGGCGGCTAACAGTGGCTTACGGCAGCACCTGCAAACGGCGGCCACAGCTCATGACCTGCGCGTTTTGTTTCCACCCTTGAAGTTTTGTACCGACAACGCTGCGATGATTGCCTGTGCGGCAGCAGACCATCTGGAGCGAGGACATACATCCCCACTCACGCTGGGTGCCCAGTCCCGCATGGCGATCGCCGACGTAATGCAGCTTTATACCAGCACGCCAGCCAATGACGAATCAACCGCTTCGGTCGGGCTGTAGAGCCGCGGTAGCCGTTGTCACACGGTAGTCGTCAGCGCGCCTTAATCCATTTGGGATCCTCAGTGCAACTCGTCATTAATTGGGGGCGGAAATCAAAGGTCAGTGGTCAGTGGTTGGTGGTCAGTGGTCATTGATGGGGAAAGTCCAGGCATGAGCTTGAGGCATGGACGTCCAGGTCCAGACCCCTTTGATGGTGACGTGTACTAAGCGTCTCAAAATTCAGGCTAGGGCTGCTCGTACTTTTCGTAGGCAGATACAATGCGCTGCACCAGGGCATGGCGCACGACATCGGCTTTGGAGAGGTGACAAAAGGCAATCCCCTCAACCGATTGCAAAATCTTCTGCGCCACAGCCAGTCCAGACGATTGATTGGGCGGCAGGTCGGTTTGAGTCAAATCACCCGTTACGACCATACGAGAGCGAAATCCCAACCGCGTGAGGAGCATCTTCATCTGCGAAGGGGTGGTGTTTTGAGCTTCGTCGAGAATCACAAAGGCGTTGTTGAGCGTCCGTCCGCGCATATAGGCGATCGGTGCCACTTCAATCACTCCCCGCTCCATCAGGCCCGGAATCTTTTCTGGATCGATGAATTCATATAGCGCATCGTACAGTGGTCGTAAATAGGGATTGACCTTTTGCTGCAAATCCCCTGGCAAAAACCCCAACCGTTCCCCAGCCTCCACCGCAGGGCGCGTCAAAATCAGACGTTCGTACTGATTCGCTAAGAGCGCCTGCACCGCCAGCACAGCGGCTAAAAACGTTTTTCCTGTTCCCGCCGGACCAATGCAAAAGGTCAGGTCGTGGGTGCGCACGGCCTGGATGTACTGTCGCTGCCGAAATGTCTTGGCTCGAATTTCTTCACCGCGACGTGTACGGGCCAATACGTCCTGCCGCAGTTCGTTCAGTTCGTCTTGCTGCTGTGTATCCAGTGCGTGACGGGTCGTCAGAATATCGACTCCTGAGATCGCGGTGCCTCTGATCCAAACGTCTTCCAGCGCTTTGACCAACCGCGTTGCCAGGTCAATCTGGTTATCGGTGCCCGTAATCCGTAGTTCCTGCCCGCGCAGTACTAGCGTTGCGCCCGTTTGACGCGCCAAAGTTTTCAGGTTTTCCTCTCGTTCACCAGCAAGGGCGATCGCGCTTTCAATACTGGGTAATTGAACGGTAACAGCCTCTGTCATGCAAGCAACTATAGGGGCAATCGAGTGGGAGAAACCCTAGAAATGAACATACCGTCAGCACTGATCGCGATGATCATCTGTGTCCTGATTAGGAACGATCCGCTTTGCTAAAGGGTTAGAGCGAATCGTTGTGCGAATCATTGCGCGATCGCAGTTTCGGTGCTTCTTTGACACTCGATGATCGCCGCGGCGAGCGATTGGTTGACTCGTCTCGATCGCTATCACCATTGCGACTAGCGGGCGGACTACCAAACACATCCAGGTAAGCAGAATAGCCAGCCGCACGGGCAGACGCTTCCAGCACGCTTCGAATAGCCTGGATATTGCGGCCACCCCGCCCAAACACCCGACCTTTGTCTACCCCTTCAAATGCAACCCGCACCCAGACCTTGCCACGGCTGGGTGAGACTTCGCAATCGACCCTGAGGGACTCTGGCATCTCCAAAAATGGCTCAACCAAAAATCTGACTAGCTTGGCATAGTCTGGAGTCGCTTGGGTAGAGTTTTGAGCATCTGATTCAGGCATTGACCTGTTCAAAGACGTTGGCTTTTTGCAAAATGCTGCGGACAGTATCGGTCGGCTGTGCGCCGTCTTTGAGTCGCTTGACGATCGCGGGCACATCTAATCGGGTCTCGTCCGTTCTGGGATTATAAAACCCTAGTTCTTCCAGGGGACGTCCATCGCGGCGATCGCTGCTGTTCATCGCTACAATCCGGTAGCTCACTTCACGCTTTTTGCCGTATCGCTTCAATCGCAGTTTGATCATGGTGTTGTGCGGTTCGTTGTTATCACTTGCAAGAGATTAGTAGATTCATCAACCGTCAGCTATGGACACTTGACAGACATCTCGAATTAATAATCTTATCATGGACAGGTTTTCGATCGCCGCCAGTAATGCATAACTTTCGGTTAGCCGCTTTTCGTTTCACGATAGTTTGGCAGCCCCATTATTACCAGCGGCGCTATCCCCCACGACGACTCGATCAACGGCTGGCAGATTGTTAAAAAAGTCTAACAGGTAAATTCACCACCGATTGACCGCTGCTGCGATATTGTAACGTTCGATTTGGCCAGCGCAAGTTACATTTGTCGTCGATAATAGCAATAGAGTTTCGAGGCAGGGCTGTGACTGAGAAGCGTAATCGCTGGATTATCAATGTCGTTTTGGTGTTAGCGGTCATTGCCTTTGTAGGCTTTTCGCTCATCCCACTGATTGACGCCGCTATCAAAGAAAGTCAGACAAGGACGGCTGCTAGTAGTAGTCCCACACCAGCCCAATCGGCCAGCGCCACACCCAAAAAAGAGGACTTGGAGAAGCAGGCAGAGGGATACGAGCTGGTGTTACAGCGTGAGCCAGACAACCAGACCGCGCTGCGTGGCCTGCTCGAAGCCCGCCTGGGCTTAGGGGATGTGAAGGGCGCGATCGCGCCGCTGGAAAAGCTGGCAAAAGCGAACCCTGACCAAACCGACTATGCCATTTTGTTGGCGCAGGCAAAACAGCAGAGAAACGATCTGGAAGGCGCAGCTCAGACCTATCGTGACATTCTGAAGACTAAGCCCGGCGATCGCAACGCACTCCAGGGGCTGACAAACCTGCTGCTCCAGCAAAAGCGCCCGGAAGCCGCTGTTGGCCTGCTGCAGGACACCATCAAGATGGCTCCTCAGGCAAACCAGATCCAACCCAACAGTGTGGATGTTGGCTCCGTGCAGGTCATCCTGGGTCAGGTATACGCATCGCAAAAGCGCTACGACGAGGCGATCGCTGTATTTGACGAAGCGGCAAAGAGCAACAAGCAAGATTTTCGTCCGGTACTGGGCAAAGCGCTGATTCTGAAGGAGCAGGGCAAGTCAGAGGCCGCCAAACCGCTGTTTACAAGCGCGGCTGAATTGGCTCCTGCCCAGTTCAAAGACCAGATCGGTCAACTGGCAACGGCTCCCCTACCCGGTAGCTCTCCGTCGGTCGCGCCCAGTCCGGCAGGAACGAACTCCCCCGCGCCGAAGCCATAGCAGACGCTAGGAGGCATATAACCAGCCGCAAGCCGTGTTCAAAGATTGCCGTCTTGCGGCTTCCTGTCCTTTATCTCTCTATGCTTAATTGTTTCTCACCCCCGTCAACCATCGTTCGCCTGACTACATCCCTTCCACCCAGGCAATGATGCCGAACAGGATAAACAGTGCACCGCCCACCATTGTGACGACCCTCTCAGAGATGCGGGCCGCTAGAAGCCGTCCCCCGATGACCGCGATCGCGGCGCAGATGGCATGTCCCAGGATGGCCCCAATCGTCACGCCCCACGGGTTTTGGGCGGCGGCCAGTGCGACAGTGGCAAACTGAGTGCGATCGCCCCATTCAGCAATGAACGTGAGCGCAAACGACTGGAGCACAATGCTGCGCCTCGATCCCCGTTTTGCCGTCACGGTTTCTGACTGCTGAATCGTTTCTTCTGCAGCCTTTACTTCATCCACGACGGCGTTAACGGGCATCTGGCTGGCGTCGTACAGCAGCTTTATACCCACACCAACAAACAGGACGATTTCAGCGGTGTGTAGCCATATTTTGGGGAGCAGTGCCACCACTTGCCCCATCAAAACCGACAGTACCGTCATGGCGGCCAGTGCGGCAATCACGCCGATATACACCAGTCGGCGAGAGTGCTTCATAGCCAGCAGCATGGCAATGAAAAAAGTTTTATCGCCCAGTTCCGAAAACGTAATCAGCAGTAACCCAGCCGTAAACGCTGCCAGCATGTCTTCAAGCTCCTCAGGATTGAATAGTATCTGAGTGAGCTTGCGAGAAACTGAGACAGCTTCACCAAGCTCACACGGATGTGAACTTAGTGAAGGTCTCGCTTATGAATTGTTGTTGGCGGCTAACCTTTCGCTGTTAGTTTTGAGCACTGCGTCTGCTCTTGCAACTAGCAACGTAAATACAGCCCCTCAAAACGGTTACTCATCATCTGAACCAGGCTCATCACCAGCATGTTGACTCAGATGGGCTGGACACGATCGCCAGCAGCTACTCCCCTTCAACCAGTCATTGTATCGGGCCGTGACCACGGATGCAATGGCGACACCACTCAGGTTCCCGGTAGCTGCCAGAGCTGGGCCTGCGGCAACAATGGCTCCAACGGGCCGCGCGATCGCTCCAACGCCGCTCTCAACTCCCCTGATGGACGAAACACGATCACAGGCGAACCCTGGATTTGATCTGCAAAAGCCGCCGTATCAACCCAGTGCACATCCTGATTGATCAACAGCATTTGAACCTGGGGTTGCAGACGGTAGCTAAGCGAAATCAGATCGCCCAGGTTAGTGTAGTCGCCGTGATCGCTGAGCAAGATCGCCCCAGGCGTGGTATTGACTCGACGCGCAATGTCAGCATTGAAGTAGCTGGGAACGTTGTGCCACCAGGTAAAGGAGGCCGCGCTTACTGTGCACGAGATTATGCTGGTGGTAATCAGACCAAACAGGACACCCCGCCAGCGCCAGCGTTTCAGAAAGGCAAGTGTATCGGACGGCTTGAACCGAAATGCCGCGTGGGTCGGCTTCACTAATGTTGACGATCGATGGATATAGCGCGGTTTGGGCGTCAACTTGGTAGCCAGCAACGCGGCGATCGCAAGCTGAATACCGGGATAGCAGGGGATGAGATAGCGACTAACCGCTGATCGCCGCGTGTCCATGAGGAGATCGGGAAGCGCCAGCATCAAAAAGGGCACCAGCGTCACGATCAGCACAAACGACCAAACGGCGCGATCGGTGCGTCGGTAGAGCGTGTAGAAAGCCAGACCAATCAGCAGCAGGATTGGCACTCGGAATACAAATGTCCAGGGATTGTTGAAACCAACGTCCAGATCCAGAAACAGGGCCGTGAAGCTGAGCGTCCAGAGCTTGACCAGGTACCCAACACCAGATGCGTCATCGGCCCAACTGGTGACTGAGAGTACACGATGAAAGCCCGTCAGTATTACCCACAGCCAGGGGGCATACCCAATCAGCGCTCCCGCCAGCGATAATCCAAAACTGGTCAGGAGCTGGCGCATTTTGGCTCCCGGTTGATTCGCGATCGCTTCCAGGCCAACATAAACTGCCTGCCCAACCACCGCCAGACCAAAAAATGGATGCGTGTAAAGACCCAATGCCACTGATAGTGCGTAAAGACTCCAGTGGGGCCAGGTGGGTGGTTGATGTTTGAGCACATCGCGAGAGCGGGGTTTCGGCAAGGTTGATCGCCGCATGGCCCGCAGTAGCGCCAGGTGACTGGCAATGACGGTCAGGGTTAGCAGGCTATACTGACGTGCCACTTGAGCAAAGAGCACATCAAACGGAGAAAGCGCCAGCAGTGCTGTCGCCAGCAAGGCTGCCGATGCCGATCCGAACAGTTCCCAGGCGAGCGCATACATCAGCGGCAGGGAAAGCAGACTGATCAAGGCCGGGAGCAGCCTTGGAGCAGTCAGTGGACTGCCAAAAATGGCCTGGATGGGCGTGCCAAGTAGCTGCACCCAGACCCGATCGAGCAAGAAATAAAACGGTGGGTGTTGTGGGTCTTCGATCGCCAGTGAGTCTATGGTATCGATCGGCGTACTTCCGGGCTTAATGCGCTGGAACCGGA
>JAJPKC010000434.1 GCA_021323955.1 Oscillatoriales cyanobacterium Centralia_MAG_596
CAGTCCTTTAGGGCCACAGTGTCCCAAAAAAATAATTGTGTCGTGCGCGCTACTGCTAGCCGCTTGCACCATGCGGTCAGTTGATTCGGCAAAGCTCGTAACGCCGTAGCGCGATCGATAGAAATCGGCATTCTTCCACTCGGAGCCACCCCAGCTAAACGGACGACTGCCCACAACCGTCAGGTTCAGCGCTGGAAAATCGAGCTTGCCATAGCCAACGTGCGCGTCCCCTAGCAGATCGATCTGTTGCTGGACTCGGTCTTCTTTCTGGCGATCGTAGGGGCACTTTTTAATGCCCCAGTCCGTGGCGCTATACCAGGCATCGTGATTGCCAAATACAGCGGCTTTGGGAAGATTGAGCGCCGCGATCGACCGGACAACATCAACCGCTTCATTGCCAAAATCGCCAACCAGCAGCAGCAGATCGACTCCCAGATATTGCAGCGCGATCGCGTCGTCTTCGTCCCAGCGATCGTGGACATCCCCAATCACCGCGATCCTGATATCTGACGTTGCACTGCCAGCGGTTGGAAACTCAGTGGATTGATTTTTGGGTCCCTCAAAGGGGGTTGACTGTTGATTAAATTTTGGATTGATCATGCCTATCGCCTCTCCTGACTCTTCCAGGATAGTCAGGTTTGGAGCGTCATTCACGTTTGCGCCGAGAGACGATGAACCATCGCGTCAACCGGCGCATCAGCAGTCGAAACCAGCATCCTAATCCCGTCCGATTTGCTCTAGCATGATTTCACGGGCACGATTGGACAATTTTGCGAGCAAGACATGATTAGACTCATCAATTAAGTTCTCGCGTCGCATCAGTTCAATCATGGTTTGATGCAGTAAGGCTTCGGCTCGTCCAGCCTGTTCTGCCAACCAGAGATGCGTTTCTGTGTCCTCTGGAAACTGTTCAATGCAACTGGTGGTGTAATGCCGAAACGTTCTAACCTGTCGCAAAATGCGAGCCAGGTAGCCGGGACACTCACAGGCGATGACTTCTGCGGCCCGACAAATCTCTAGCAGCACGTCGTCAGACAAATCAGATACATTGATTGATTGCTCTTGGTTGGTCATCGTTGCGACTAATTACGTACCTTGCTTATTCAGCCCAGGAATTTGTTTAGATTACCACCCTCTACAGGGGGAGATCTTGCGGTTGGATGTCTCTGGCGCTGACGTTCGCTATTCTTAACAATGGTTACATGTAAAGAGGCTAACCGTGAAAGCTGTTTTAATGAATGCGCCTGGTGAACCAGCGGTTTTGCAGATGGGCACAGTGCCAACCCCAACGATCCAGCAGGATACAGAGTTGCGGGTGCGCTTGAAGGCCGCAGGCGTCAATCCAATCGATACCAAGCTCCGCCAACGCGGCACCTTTTTTCCCGATCGCCTGCCTGCCATTTTGGGGTGTGATGGTGCTGGCATTGTTGAAGCAGTTGGTGCTGCCGTGAAGCAGTTTCAGCCGGGCGATGAGGTGTATTTTTGCAATGGTGGTCTTGGTGGGCACCCTGGCAACTATGCGGAGTGGGCGATCGTCGATGCCCGGTTCGCGGCTCGTAAACCAACGACCCTGAGCTTTGCGGCAGCGGCAGCCGCTCCCCTGGTGTTAATTACGGCGTGGGAGGCATTGTACGATCGCGGCAACCTTCAGTCGGGACAGCGGGTTCTGATCCATGCAGGGGCTGGCGGGGTAGGGCATGTGGCCGTTCAACTCGCCCGCTTACGGGGCGCGATTGTGAGCACCACGGTCAGCAACGACACAAAAGCAGCGTTTGTCCAAACGCTTGGTGCCAGCCATATCATCAATTACAAAGAGACGGACGTGGCACAAGCGGCCATGGATTGGACGCACGGGCAGGGGGTTGACCTGACCTTTGATACGGTTGGGGGTGCTGTACTCAGTCAATCATTTGCAGCCACTAAGATGTACGGTGACATTGTGACGATTCTGGAGCCTGACCCAACCACGAACTGGAAGCTTGCTCGAACGCGCAACCAGCGACTGGGCTTTGAGTTGATGCTATTGCCGATGCTACAGGGCTTAGTCGAAGCCCAGCAGGCGCAGGCCAACATCCTGCAGCAGTGTGCCCAACTCATCGACAGCGGCCAACTCCAGATCCACGTCAGTCAGACCTTTCCGCTGGCAGACGCCGCTGCTGCCCATCGGGCATTGGCATCTGGATCGACGACCGGGAAGCTGGTTCTGTTGACCGATGCCTGAGGCATAGACGTTCAATTCCACCCCGCTTTTGGTGACGTGTATTAAGTGGTCGATCGTTGCGTTCGTCGCGGTGAGATGGCCTGGAGTAAGCGCCACGCTTGCCACTCTCGATTGCATTCCAAGGTCTGCCATCGGTTGCACTGTGCGAACTTCACGGTATCTTTTTGTACACTGGGCACCTGGAGTCGATCGCATATAATGAGCAGGATGAAGCGTTTCTAACGGGTAGAAACACTGCTGTAGCCCCTTCGGGCGATCGTGGCTAAAGGAGATGTCATGCCCAATCACCTCATTGCATTGCTTGCTGCATCGACTTTGATTCAAGCGCAGTTACCGTCTACTGCGGATGCCCAATCCAGCGGGAAACAGGCCAATCTTTACGCAAAGCCCTCTGTGGTGCGGATTCTTGCCGGATGTTCTGGTACGTATTCCTACTCTGGCAATGAATATGCGCTGACTGTAGGCGAAGTGGGTGCGGGGTACTTTGTTGACGCCAGCGGCGATATCGTCACGAATGCCCACGTATTGCAACCCGGTGAAGCGTCGGGTTGTCGCGATCTCCTCTTTAAGCGGTTCGTCGAGCTGGTGACGAATGAGAAGGACGCAGCCCAGGTATCTGACCGTGAGAAGGCTGATATTCGTCGCGATAGTCAGTTGATCAGCAAGATTGACTACGTCAATCAGATTGTGCTGCCCTCAGGCGATGCCCTGCCCTTTGAGATCAAACAGACGGCTAGCGAGAGTGGCATCAATGAAGATATTGCGATCGTCAAGGTGAACGTTAGCAATGCGCCCACGCTCAAGATCCCTAATCTCAGCATCACTGGTTCGCAAACCGCAGCGACGGCCCTAGGCTATCCGCTTAACCAAAACTTTACCGCGATCGCCACCCAGGCACCTGTCAACAAGCTCCCCATCGGCGAACCATTAGGCCAGATCGTGACCTTCAATGGTCGGATTGCGCCAGCCAACCAAAATTCTGGCGGTGGTCGGCCAATGTTTTACTTTGATGCGCGATTGCCAGAGGGCATTTCGGGGAGTCCGGTGTTTAACGGTGACGGTCAAATGGTTGGCATGATGACCAGTCACGGTGGTGCCAATCAACCGCTGAATGCTGCCACGATCATCCCCAGCAGCACCATTCTGAAACTGGTGCAGCAGATGGGCATCCGTAACCAGGAGGGCACAACTGATCAGCTATATCGGGATGGACTGGCGCTGCTCCAACAGAAAAAATTCGCGGCGGCAAAGGTCAAATTCCAGAAGTTGAGAGAACTGTTCCCGTACCACTCGGAGGCCGATTGGTTGATCCATGAAAGCGATCAAGGTATGGCGCAGGCGCAGCAACAGCAGCAGCGAATGCTGTTTATCTTTGCTGGTGGTGCGGTTATTGGAGCATTCGCGCTGTATCGGCTGCTCTGGAGTCAAAAGGTTCGCGCGATCGCCCAGTACTGGTTTGGTCGATCGCCAGAACCCGCGATGCCAGCAGGCGCACCACCAGCGCCAATCGAGCCCGATGGCGTGATTGAGTCGGCGGCACCGCGTCCCAAGCAGGCAGCCGTCACCCAAATCAGCCGCAATGGGGGGAGTTCATCAACGGTCATTAGCGCGCAACAGTTTATCGAACTCAAGAACCAGGATGGGCAGGTACGGCGGTTCTATCTCCGGCGGGATCGTCACCAGATTGGGCGCGATCGCGATTGGGCCGACCTTCATACACCCGATGTTGGCTGGGAAGTCCTTTCCCGACACCATGCCATTCTGGAAAAAGAAGGCGCTGATTACCGAATTTTTGATGGCGATCGCCAAACGCCCAGTACCAATGGCATTTTGGTCAACGGCAACCCGATTACGACCCACGAGGGGTATCTGCTACAGGATGGCGATCGCCTGGAAACAGGAGACGATCCACGCAATCAGGTGATCTGGACATACTCCAACCCTGGCAAGCGGCAGGCAACCCAGTTTTCGTCACCAACCACGGTGAATGATGCGAAGCTGTAGCTGGGGAACGCAGGCCGCGATCCAGGCCGTCTGCGATTCCAGGCACCGATTTAAGCCCCGCCGCACATGTGCTGAGAGTCGGGCAGGGCGAACCGTTTGCCAGTTCTGTAAATCATTGCTTGATAGACCTTGCCGCGATTGTCTCCAGGTGGGCAGTTTTTGGGGATTGATTGCAGACACAGTTTGGCCTTGTCTCCCGGTCGGGCCGCTGCGGCATTGGGAACCGTGTCGTAGGAGATAAGCGAAATGCCATTAGTAAAGGAAATGGCGGTGCCCGACCCGGCGATCGACTGTCCCGTGCTGCCGTCCACCAGTCTGGTTCCCACCCGTGCGACAAACGTATCGGCACAGGCTCCTACCCTTGTGGGCGGTTTGGCCGCACTCGCCGCAAAGGGTAACAGCCCAACGGCGATCGCGAGTCCGAGCGTTGCCGCGATTGACAGATCGAGTTTCATAGGGTCACCGAATGGTTGTTTTGCAGTCTATAGCAGCCCTAAATCAGATCTGACATGGAGAGCTTGGTGAACCGGGAGTCTCTCAGCATCCCGGTTCATCATCCCGATCGGATCGCGATCGGTGCAGGTGGAACCAAAACCTGACACGCCAGTAGCAGGCATGGGCCGATAACCGTCCGCGTTCCGACATCAGGAAAAAGGCTGCCAGCACCAGGAGGCAGGACGCCGCAATAAGTCTGGCCTCTGGCTCCTGGTGTCTGAATTCTAGCTTCAGGGGATGCAGCCCGGTTTCCGGGTTTTGCCATAAACCAATCAGGACGAACAGGATAGCCCAGGCGATCGCCCCTTATTGTCCACTCCCCAGCCCCATCGCGGTTTGAACCAGGCTAGACTGGCGGTTGCCCAATTCATCGTACATGCGAGCCAGCGCCCCTGTGAAACCGGCATTGTAATCCAACGCTACTTCATTGGTGACATAGTTGGTGCGATCGTCCGTATAGGCGTTGTCGTTGGGCGCAGATGGCCCACCCACCAGTGCGCCGGTCAGGACATGGCGATTGTTCACCGGGTCATTAATGTTGTTCGTCGTGGAGCCATGCGCGCCGCGGTGGTGGGGGTTAATGGGTGGGTTGTTGCCAAACCCAACGACATAGCTGCGGTGGTTCGGATTGTCACCCAGGATGTAGTTGATCTGCTGATTCGCAAAATTGGAGTAGCGACCGTTATAGTCATTGACCGTATCGCTGTAGACGCCCGCTAGAAATGCCGTGTTGGCGCTGTAGCGCAGTGAACCCCACTGATCCAACCAGGCTAGACCCCCGGGGGTATATTTGACGCCAGCACCGCTCTTGTCGCTCCAGTAGTTCAGCCAACCTTCGACATCGGTGCGGTACTTGCTGTTGCCCGTCGCTTGCGCCAGCAAGATCGCGGCTCCATAGGATTTGTCGTCCCAGGACTGTGTCCAGTTTTTGTTTAACCCCTGGTAATAAGATTCGGCTTTGTTAAGGTAAGTCGTGTCTGTCTTTCCCGTGGCGACGATCGCCTTGTGCAACCAGGCCGCCCCCCAGACGAGTTCGTCGTTGTACCCGCTGTAGGAGTTGTAGAACTTGGCGGCATCGGGGATGGAGTCGGAGTATTTCCCCCGGTAAGTATCCGCGAAGTTGTAAAGTTCAACCGCGTTTTGCAGCAGGCGATCGGCGTAGGCGGCGTCTGTGGGACGGAAGATAATGGAGGCCGACGCCAGGGCTGCCGCTGCTTCACCAGCGAGATCTGACCCTGGGTGCTGAGCATCAATTTTGAAGGCCGGACGGGCCATCGTCATCGTTTCGGCAGGCCCCCAGTAGGCGTGATCCACATCGCCCAACCCAACCTGTCCCCAAAATTCGTTAGGAGCTGTATGGGCTTTGAGAATGTAGTCAGTGCCCCACTTGATGGCATCGAGGGCGTAGGAAAGCTGTCCACTGGCCTGGTAAGCGTTGCGATATTGGTTAACCCCCCAACTCAGCAGCGTCATCGAGGACGCCATCGGTAGCCCAAATTTAACGTGGTCGCCCGCGTCATAGTAACCGCCCGTGAGGTCATGACCGACATCGGCACCATCCTTGAGGGCAGAATCGCCGCGCCAGGGAATGCGGTTACTGGCCGGCAACTTACCCGATCGCTGGGCTTCATAGAACAGGAACGAATCTTTCAGCGCTTCGCCATAGTTGAACGCTCCGGCGGGGGGCTGAGTGGTCGTGGTGTCGTTGTCCAGGATCGTGCCCGTGGCCTGGGCACGCGCGATCGCAGCATTCACCGGGTTGGATAGATTCACGGCAAACGTTTCGGTTGGCTCCGCGATCGTGTCACCCACCACCGGAATGCGGATTGTTTGGGACGTTTGACCCGGTGCAAAGGAAAGGGTATTGGACTGAGCGGTATAGTCCGATCCTGCTTTGGCCGTGCCATCGGCTGTGGCGTAGTTGATCTTGATGGTCTGCGTACTGGCGCTAGACAGATTGACCGTGAAGACGGCATCTGTGGTGCCGCTGTTGCCTTCGGTCACGCTCACGTCCGCGATCGAGATCTGAGGCACCGTCGGCGTCGGGCTATCATCATTGACGATCGTACCGACCCCTTGCGCTTTGGCGATCGTCGCGTTGGTGGGACTGCTGAGCTTCACGGCAAAGGTTTCATTTGGCTCTACCAATGTGTCGCCCTTAATGCCAACCGTAATCGTCTTTTTCGTCTCCCCCGGCGCAAAGGTCAGCGTGTTCGTCGTCGCCAGATAATCCGTACCAGCCTGGGCAGTGCCGTCTGCCGTCATATAGCTAACAGTGACGGGCTTACTGCTGGCCTGCGATAGCTGCACTGTGAACGTTGCCGCGGTAGTGCCTGTATTCCCCTCATTCAAGGTGACATCGTTAATCGTCAGCCCTGGCAACGCGGTTGATGAACTCAAAGGAGAGCCATTAAGCACATAGCTAGTGGGATTGACGGGAGTGCTGACCGATTTGCTGCCGTTGAACCCAAAAGACACGGTACTGTTTGGCGGAATCACACTATTCCAACTGGCGTTACGGATGACATAGTGAGTGCCCTGCTGACTGACAATTTCAGCATTCCAGATATTGGTGATTTGAAAGGGCGCATCAAATTCTAAAATCCAACCGTTCAGATTGCTGCTGCCAGTGTTGGTAATCGAGGTACTGGCAGTGAAACCAATGCCCCAATCGTTTTGCACAGAAAAATCAACAGTACTCATTGTGAATCTCGTGAGGGGGGAGAAGGTAAAAGGTAAAAGTTGAGTAAGGAGCTAGAGATTAAGGAGTCAGAATCCAAAAGATTTTCAAGAAAGAATATACGCCTGGTAGAGGCAAGTTTTGGTAAAGTTTGCGTGTAGCCAATTGCTTTACCGCCAAATCCGCCCTAGACGTGTGTGTTGTCTATGAGAAAATCCTCCGCACTCAAGTCCGCGACTCAGAACTCAAAACTCAGAACTCAAAACACAGAACTCAAAACGTCCCAACACGTCGTTGAGTCATTGGTAAACACACCGACACATCACTGAGGCCGTATAGTCTAAACACGATGATGGAGTGTGATAACGCTGGTGAACATTCTTACCCTGCTCTTGAGCGTAGATTTCTGGGCAGCAACGATGCGCATTGCCACGCCCCTGCTCTTTGGCACCCTGGGTGAACTGCTGTGCGAGCGAGCCGGTGTCCTGAATTTGGGGATTGAGGGCATTATGACGATCGGCGCGCTGGTTGGCTGGGCTGCCGTTTACCAGGGAGCCGATCTGTGGACAGGTGTGCTGCTGGCTGCAGGAATAGGGCTTGTATTTGGTCTACTGCACAGTCTCTTCACTGTCTTCTTGGGGCTGTCACAACATGTGGCTGGGATTGGCATCACGCTACTTGCCTCTAACCTGGCGTACTTCTACTACCGGATCTTGTTGCCTCAGGTAAATACACCGCCGAAGATCACGCCATTCCAGCCGTACCCAGTACCGTTGCTGTCCAAATTACCGCTGGTTGGGCAAGCCGTTTTCACGCAAACGCCGCTAACTTATCTGGCACTGTTACTGGTGGTACTGGTGGCCTATGTGCTATACGCCACGCCCCTGGGACTGGCCGTGCGAATGGTGGGCGAAAATCCCAGTGCCGCGGATGCCCAGGGAATTAGCGTTTATGGCGTGCGAACGGGGGCTGTCGCGGTTGGCAGCGGTTTAATGGCGATCGCGGGAGCCTTCCTGACGCTCTCTGCCTTTGATTCATTCTTCGTCAATTTGATTAATGGGCGCGGTTGGATCTGTATCGCGCTGGTGATCTTTGCCTCGTGGCAGCCATTTAAAGCGCTCCTCGGTGCCTTGCTGTTTGCCGGATTTGATGCTATGCAACTCCGACTGCAGCAGGAAATTGGGGCAGCGATTCCCTATCAGGTATTCTTGATGCTGCCTTATATCCTGAGCATTCTGGCGCTCACTGTAATGTCGCGACGAGCGGGATACCCCAAGGCGTTGATGCAGCCGTTTCGTAAGGGTGAACGGTAACGGGGCTGGAGCGCGAATTCACCGTTCTGTCCTGACGGTGGGGGAAACCAACGTATTCGGTAGTAGCGCCTGTGAACGGCTGATTGCCCACGCATACAGTCTGCTTTTCGCAAGTGCCAGCCCCACCAGCGCGGTTGATCACGCCCCCAGCCGCCCCAGCACCCCAAAATCCACACAAGCCCAGTTATCCACACAAATGTTATGCGTATCCCAATTGTGACAACGGTGATCTGCAGTACGTTGTCTACCTTTGCGTTCTATCAGGGGTTTGTAGCGCTGTTCTCTGGTACAGTGCATCCCGACGATGAGCAGGCAAACAATAATCAGGACACTAAAAAGTCAGAACAGGCAACGGTACCGGCCAAGCCCACGATCGCCAAACCTGAAAGCATGACGACTGTCAAAAAACAGAGCGCTCGTGCTGCTCAGAAGGCCAAACAGCCTGGTGCTGCCAACGGCCCGATCGCCAGCAATAACTTACCGAGCATCAGCATTCCAGGTACACCGACGCCACGATCAGCCTCGGCGATCGAAGAAGAGCGTCTGGAAACGAGTGGTCGATCGGCCCAGACAACGAGTAGCGTCGCACCACCCGAGACGGTGGCCACCGCTCAGACCAGCGGTGGTGATAGCGCCAGTCCCTTACCGTATATGACCTCAACTGCGCCGCTGTCGGATGTAAAGGGGCACTGGGCGCAGAGCTATATTGAGTCTCTGGCGGCGAAAGGTATTGTGCGAGGATACATCGACGGCAATTTCCATCCTGACGATCCCGTGACGGCTAATCAGTTTGCCACAATGGCAGAAAAGGCATTTACCGCACCGACCGTTACCTATAGCGATTTACAGCGCTCAAGCCGCGATCGCGTCCCCACCCGCGCGGATGCCGCCGCCCTGATCTATCAAGCCCTGGCGAAAGCAGACCCCGCGCCCAATGTGACGGCAGTACAGGTGAGTGGTGCCGTCCCGCGACCCGGAATCTACGCCATGCCAGCCAAAAACCAGACAGACGCGGCTGACAACGAGCTACCGACCGTCACGCGTGCGATTCAACGGGCTGGTGGCGCATTAACTGGTGCCGATCTGCGCCAGGTACAAATCCAGCGCGTTGGTGATACAACAGCGAGGCGAGTGATCAATGTAGACGTTGAGCGTATGTTGGAAACAGGCGATCGCAGTCGCGATATTGTCCTCCAGCAGGGTGACAAGCTCTATATCCCTGCGGCCACAACCGCGACCAATCCAGCCCAACCACGCACCCTGCCAACGCCTGAGCCAGCGGTCAGCCTGGTTGAACGCAGCAGGAACAAACTCTAAACACGCTGGAGACAGTTAGCGCTCAGTACACCGCTCCTCGCGATTTTTTTGCGAGGAGTCCCGGGCGGGAACATGACCCACTCATCGCTCATGGCCATGCCGGCATCCATCCAGTCAGTGGAGACGTGAAGCATACCGCCATTGGCCACATCGTCTAAAAGGCTCACTTCCCTCGGTTCAATGCAGCCGTTGCCACGTTAATTCACGTCTCTCAAACCGAATGTCTAGGGCTGATAAGATCAGTGCAGGGGCATCGCTCTAACCCGCCTGCAATCCGTTGATGGGTATCGGTGCCTTGAGATCAGGCAGTGCTCATGATGGAAAAAGCCTTAGACCAGCCCAACCAAAAGAATCAAAATGCCCACTCCGCCATACTTACCGTGGGCTTCTTTCTTGTTTTTTTACTGAGCGGACTTCACGGAATTGACGTAGCACTAAAACGCAGTACACTCACCTGCGATCGTCAGGAATCGACACAGATTGAGTGTAAATTGGTGTCTTCTGGCATTAGCGGTACAGAGTCTACGCGGCTGTTTCCTTTGATTGCAGCTACGTTAGAAACGCAGACGGATTCCACTGGCGGTGGTGAGACGTACCGGGTGATGTTGACGACCCCGAATCAAAAGAAACCGTTAATGGAAGATTTCTACAGTTACAACGTAGTCGAAAAGAGTCAGCAGATCAGCGCTTTCATTGGTAATCTGAGTCAGAAGTCACTGGTCGTTCGGCAAAGTGCGTCGTGGATTATCTTAATACCGTCATCATTCTTTGTTCTTTTAGGGGGCATCGGCATTATAGTGACCCTGCCGAACCTAACCGCCGTCCGATCGCGCCATTAATTTAGTGTTGTTTATTCGATGACGCGATCGCATTCTCAAAATCTTCCCTGGCTGCACTGGCTTGATACCTGCCCCAGTACCAATACCTGGGCGATCGCGCACCTCGCCACGTTGCAGCATGGAGATGTGGTGTTCACGCCCCAGCAAACGGCGGGACGGGGCCAGCATGGACGAGTCTGGCACTCACCGCCGGGTGTGTTAACCGCCAGCGTTGTCCTCGATCGCATCCCCGTCGTGCACCTCCCCGTCCTGAGTCTAGGGGCGGGGCTGGCGGTGATTTACGCGATCGAAGACTGCTTGCCCGCGTTACAGGGTGTCCTGCGCCTGAAATGGGCCAATGATATCTTGCTGGATGGACGCAAACTGGCAGGCATTTTGTGTGAAACCAGCGCCAATGGCGGTGTGGGGCGAGTGGTGGTGGGCATTGGGCTGAATCGCTGTGTGGACTTTAACCAGGCTGGACTGGATGAGAACGCGATCGGTCGGGCCATCAGCCTGCATGGGGTTTCAGCCGATGTCCCGGAACCCATTGTGCTGCTCGAACGCCTCCGCCATTACCTCCTCCAAACCGCAGGGCTACTTCAGTTAGAACCAGAGAATATCCACCAGCCCGCTGGATTAACGGCTTTTCTGCCTGCCCTCCGTAGCCGCGATGCGCTGGTGGGGCACCCGATCACAGTGGTGTTGGGTAACGAGCAGGTTAAAGGACAGGCCGCCGGAATCAGCGATCGCGGTCATCTCCTGCTGCAACTGCCCGATGGCGAGGTGCGATCGTTCGTGTCGGGGCACATCCTTTGGTGAGGTGAGTCGGATGTGGGATGTCGAGTGTGGAAACGGTATTTTAATTGGTTGCCAAAGGTAGTTGCTGCATCCACTGGGCATCGTCTGCCCGTAGCGGTGGCACGGGTGGCTTTGCGTAGTCGATCGCCAAATCTAAAGCTGCCTCTTCGTAACTATAGCTTTGGTCAGAAAGCTTAGGGCACGTTCACTTCAACGGGTTTATTGAGCGTGCTTGTGGTGGCAGTGGGTGAACCCGACGGTTCTTTCATGGAGAACACGGCGACATCAGCAATACCGACTAACAACGTTTCGGTATCGACCCGCTTTTCAACCGCTGCTCTATACTTGGGAGTCAAAACGGGATTGAGCGATCGTGCCAGTTGTACAATCAGCCAGGAATGAACCTCCGTCCACAGCTCTGGACTCTCAAGGTAGGGGTTCATGCATGGAAACGCTGGTTTCATCGCGGCTTATAGCTTGCTCTAGCGACAACTCGTTGGCTTCAGTGTAACCCACAGAACGCTGACCCACGATCGCCACCAGCATCAGCGCGACACCCAAATTACAGCCGTCTCACACCCCACACCCCACACCCCAATGAACATCACCCGCTGTCTCCACGCCGCACTAATGGTTTCAGATCTGGAACGTGCCGAGCATTTCTATGGTTCAGTGCTGGGGCTGGAGAAGGTCGATCGCGCCCTCCGGTTTCCTGGAGCCTGGTATGAAGTCGCGGGATTTCAGATTCACCTGATGGTCGCCAATGGTGAACTGGGCGGACTGGACAACCCCGAAAAATGGGGACGCAACCGCCATATCGCCTTTGCCGTTGCCAATTTGGACGCGGCGAAGGAGCGTCTACTGGCACACAATTGCCCGATTCAAGTCAGCGCGTCTGGTCGTGCCGCACTATTTACCCAAGACCCCGATGGCAATGTGATCGAACTGGGTGAGGTTTAGTTGGGTAGTCGGTATGGTTCTCATCCAGAATGAAGTGCTTGTCCTTCGCCTCATGCGGGATGACATGCAGGACTATCAGTTAATGGCAAAATGGTTAACCGACCCGGCAGTGCTGGAATTCTACGAAGGAAGAGACAACCCCTATCCGTTGGCGAAGGTTCTGGACAAATACCAACCCAGGTTACTCGCTCAAGAGCACGTGATTCCATGTATTGTTTTACATCGAGATGTGGCGATCGGCTATTTGCAGTACTACTGTTTAGCCGATACTGACAAACAGGACGATGGCGGGTATGGCTTGACGCGTAGTAGTGGCGACACCACGTGCATCTATGGCATTGACCTGTTTATCGGAGAACCGAGTTACTGGAATCAGGGCATTGGCACGAACATCGTGTCGATCGCTTTAACTTACTTGTTTGAACACCTGCAGGCTGACCAGGTGGTCATCGATCCGCGTGTTGACAATACCCGCGCTATTCGCTGCTATGAGAAATGCGGCTTTGCAAAGGTCAAACGATTGCCTGAGCATGAACTGCATGAAGGCGAGTATCAGGATTGTTGGCTAATGGTCGCAAATCCGCGTCAAATACCATGAAAATCATCGCTTACCTTTACAGCGATCCATTATTGGAACCAACGCCCGATCGCGACCTCTGGGGGTGGGACATCGATCGCGTCTATCAAGATCTGGCGATTGCGACCGTCCCCCCAAAAGGGAAAGATTCCACGATCACCACCCGTCCCCAGTGGCAACAGCTTTTAGCGGACGGTGCAGCAGAACCCGATGTCTATCTCCTGATTCGACGCTTGGAGGAGTTGGGCGACTCGGTGCAGGCTGTAGGTGATCGCCTTGCCGAGCTGGAAGCGTTGGGCATCCGCCTGATCGTCACCGAGCAATCGGTGAGCGCCATGCCGTCGGCACTGACCGACCAACCGATTCTCCAGGGAGCAGGCTTGCACGCAGAGTTGCTGAAGTTACTGCAACAGGTGCAGCGATCGCAGCGGAGCCGCCGCATCCGGCAGGGGCACGCCCAAAATCGGGTGAAAGCGCTGCCACCACCCGGAAAAGCGCCCTATGGCTATCGGCGCAGCCAGAGCCGCTACGTGGTCGATCGCAGCACGGCTCCGATCGTGAAAGACTTTTTTGACCAGTTTTTGCTGTATGGCTCCCTCAGCAGTGCGGTGCGGTATCTCGCCAAAAAATACAGCAAGAAAATCTCGGTGTCCACAGGCCATCGCTGGCTGACCAATCCAGTGTATCGGGGCGATCTGGCCTATCAAAACGGCGAAATTGTGAGCGATACCCACGCGCCGATCATCTCGCGCGAAGAAGGTGCACAGGTCGATCGCCTGCTGCGCCGTAACCGCCGAATGCCGCCGCGCACTGCCAGCGCCCCCCGCTCTCTTGCCGGACTGGTGGTATGTAGCGAATGTCAGTCCTCGATGACCGTAACGCGTGTGTCTACTCCCCGTCGCGATCGCGAATACCTCTACCTCCGCCCCACCGCCTGCCGGAAAAAGCCCAAATGTCGCGCGATCGCCTACGAAGACGTGCTCCAACGCACAATTGAGCGGATCTGCGACGATCTCCCTCGCGCTGTTGCTGGAATGGTACTGCCAGATATGGATGTTATTAAGCAGGGGTTGGGCGGCGCGATCGCGGCAAAGCAAGCGATCCTGGCGCAGCTTCCTCCCCTCGTCAACAATGGCATTCTCGACCAGGAAACGGCTGATCTACGCATCTACAAGCTACGAACTGAAATTGCGACCCTTCAAGACAAACTGGCACAATTGCCGCCTGTCAACTTACAGGCGATCGCCCAGACCGTCTCGATCCCCCAGTTTTGGCTCGACCTCTCCGAACCCGAACGCCGCTTCTATTTCCGTGAATTTCTGCGCCAGATTGAACTGATCCGACACGACGACGCGTGGACATTAAAGCTGGGGTTTATTTTTTAGAAATCAAAGGCTAGAAGCGCTGTGTGCATGGCTGCGTTGACTGTGTTTATCAAACAGTCACTTAATGCTGACAGCATTGAAGTCCAATTGCGCCAAAATACCTGTTCACTGTCTACACTAACGACGAACCATTAACCGCTCATACTCACAAGGAGTCTTCCCTTGCCGCGCGCCATTCACCAAGCCCAACCGCCGCTAGAATTCATTCCGCCCAGGCTCAATCCAACGATCGTCAGCGTTTTACAACGGCTATTACCGACGATCATGCGATCGCGCACCACCATTCGCCAGGTCGAAGCGGAGAATGTGGGCGTGTTGGTAGACCTGTACCGTCAGTTTCAGGCCGGTAAAATTCGGCTGCTCCTGGCGTTCCGGCACCCCAGCGCCACTGATCCCTTTGTGCTGGCGTATTTGCTGGCTCGACTGGTGCCCAGAGTGGCGCGGCAGCAAGGCATCCCACTGCGCCATCCAATTCATGCCCACTTTATTTATGATCGCGGGATTCCGCTCTGGGCTGGCGCTGGCATGGGCTGGCTCTATTCCCAACTGGGTGGTACCCCCATCCATCGCGGTAAGGTCGATCGCGTCGGCCTGCGATCGGCCCGCGATTTGTTTGTCAATGGGTCTTTGCCGCTTGCCGCAGCGCCGGAAGGTGCCACCAACGGTCACACCGAGATTGTCAGTCCGCTGGAACCGGGACTGAGCCAACTCAGCTTTTGGTGTGTTGAAGATTTACGCAAAGCCGATCGCTCCGAAGCGGTGTTGATCCTGCCAATTGGCATCCAGTATCGCTATATCACGCCACCCTGGAGCCAGATTGAGCAGCTCTTGACCGAGCTGGAAACTGATACAGGCTTAGCGGTCAGCCCAACGAAAGGTGCGAATGCGTTAACAGAGCCAGTTCTCTACAAACGCCTGTATCGTTTGGGTGCCCACGTGCTTACGGTGATGGAGCAGTTTTACAGCCGCTTCTACCATCAACCGCTGCCAGCCGTAGAAGACGGCAGCACCGCACCGCCACCCGACCCGACAGAGCCAATGTCCCACGCAGAATTTGCGACCCGTCTCAATGCTCTGCTGGACGCGGCGCTGAAAGTAGCAGAGCAGTATTTCAACCTGCAGCCCAAAGGCAGTGTGATCGATCGCTGTCGGCGGTTAGAACAAGCCGGGTGGGACTATATCTACCGCGAAGACCTGAAGTCGATCGAGCATGTTTCGCTCCTGGAGCGTGGGCTGGCTGACCGTATTGCAGAAGAGGCTGATTTACGCCTCTGGCACATGCGGATTGTCGAAAGTTTCGTGGCGGTCACCGGTAAGTACGTACTCGAAAAACCAACTGTGGAACGTTTTGCCGAAACAACGCTCCTGATGTGGGATATGATTGCCCGTATTAAAGGCCAGAGTCCCTTCGATCGCCCCAAGCTGGGTAAGCAAAAAGCGATTATTACAATTGGTCAGCCCATTTCGGTCTCCGATCGCTGGCCCGACTATGAAGGCGGCCGCCGTCATGCGAAACAAGCCGTCACCACATTGACGCAAGATTTACAAACGGCGCTGGAGCAAATGGCGACAATGGGACAACCGCAGCCGTAACGCTCAAGGCATATCTGCCGCCTGTAAGCCCTTACGATTGGATTTGCGGTGTGATTCAATTCACGATCCTGAGTCCCAAATTTTGAATGCTAAATTCCTATGGCAACCCTACTGATTCAAAATATTCATACCCTGGTCACGATGGATCGGGAGCGGCGCGAACTGCGGCAGGCGGCAATTCTAGTGCGCGACAACGTCATTGAGCAGGTCGGTACAACGGCAGAATTGCCTCAAACGGCTGACGACGTTCTGGATCTCCAGGGACGGCACGTGGTGTTGCCTGGGCTCGTGAATACTCACCATCATTTTTTCCAAACCCTGACGCGCGTTGTGCCAGCAGCGCAGGACTGTAGTTTGTTCACCTGGCTGCAAACGCTCTACCCCATTTGGGCCCGGTTGACCGCAGAAGACATCTATATCAGCGCCCAGATTGCGGCTGCAGAACTCATGCTCTCTGGCTGCACAACGGCCAGTGACCACCTCTATATCTATCCCAATAACTGCACCCTGGACGACGAAATTCAGGCCATCCAGGCGATCGGGCTACGGTTTCACGCCAGTCGCGGCAGCATGAGCGTGGGTGAAAGTCTGGGCGGACTGCCCCCTGACTCTGTTGTTGAGCGCGAGGCGGATATTTTGAAAGATTCCCAGCGGCTGATCGAGCAATACCACGACAACGCTCGTCATGCCATGCTGCGAATGACGCTCGCGCCCTGCTCACCATTTAGCGTATCGCCTGATTTAATGCGCGAGTCCGCCAAGCTGGCGCGCACGTATCCCGGCGTCCGGCTGCATACCCACCTGGCCGAAAACCAGTCGGATGTCACCTATAGTTTGGAAAATTTCGGCATGATTCCCGGTGATTATGCCGAATCCGTGGGCTGGTTGGGTGAAGATGTGTGGCACGCTCACTGCGTCCAGCTCAGCGATGATTCCATCCAAAAATTTGGCCGGACTGGAACGGGCGTTGCCCACTGTCCCTGTAGCAATATGCGGCTTGCCAGCGGTATTGCACCCATTCGCAAAATGTTAAACCATCGTGTGCCTGTGGGCATCGGTGTGGATGGTTCGGCTTCAAACGACACGAATAATTTGTTTCAGGAAGCCCGTACAGCGTTCTTGCTGGCACGGGTGCGCGACTGTGATCCCACGGTAATGTCAGCCCGCGAGATTCTGGAAGTTGCAACGTTGGGCGGTGCCAGAGTGCTGGGCCGCGATGATATTGGCGCGATCGCCCCTGGCATGTCCGCCGACTTTATCGCCATCAATGTCGATCGCCACACCTTTGCCGGTGCCCACCACGACATTGTCGCGGCGCTCATTTTCTGTAGCGTTGATGCGGTCGATTACAGCTTTATTAACGGCAGGAAAGTGGTTGATCAGGGACAGCTCACGACGATCGAGCTGCCCAAACTGGTTGAGACGCACAATCAACGCGCTCGGCGGCTGTTAGCAGGATAAATCGCGCCGAGTTTGAGTACGACAAGGAATCCGCCCACCCTGCCGCAAACTGCTGTAATAATGTTGATCGCAGGGCACGCAGTCCAGAGCGTTTTGCGGCATGGCCTCAAGCGCAGCCAGGGAGGGCTTTACGGATGGTTAAAGGACGCTTAGAAGCATTCAGTGATGGCGTGATTGCGATCATCATTACCATCATGGTGCTGGAGATCAAAGTGCCCCACCAGGCAGACTTAGCCGCGCTGCGTCCCTTGCTGCCAGTATTTCTCAGTTATGTGCTAAGTTTTGTCTTCGTCGGTCTCTACTGGAACAATCACCATCACTTATTTCAGGCTGTTCGACACGTGAATGGCCGCGTGCTGTGGGCTAACCTCCATCTGCTGTTCTGGCTGTCGCTGATTCCTTTTGTCACAGGCTGGATGGGTGAGAACCACTTCGGTTCTTTGCAGGTAGCTTTATACGGTGTGGTGCTGCTGTTAGCCGCGATCGCCTACTTCATTCTGACCCGGATCCTGCTGTCGCTGCATGGGCGCGATTCAACGTTAGGGACAGCCGTACGCAGCGACTTTAAGGAAAGAATATCGGTCGTGTTCTATGCTGTAGCAATTCCGCTCGCGTTTGTGAATGCGGGACTTGCCTGTTTCATTTACGTTCTGGTTGCGAGCCTGTGGCTGATTCCCGATCGCCGAATTGAGAAGACCTTGATATCGTAAACCGTCAGAACCGCTTGAGGATAGAACTGTGAGGTCATGGATCCGGCTGGGTATTGCACTTCTCGTTCTTCTGTTGGGTCTGCTGGGCTATTGCAGCCATGCTGGCGAAAATCCGGTCACGGGCGAGAAGCAGAATGTTCCACTTTCGATCCAGCAGGAAATTGCGCTGGGAATGCAGGCACAGCCACAGCTCATGGCGCAGTATGGTGGGTTGCACCCCGACAAGCTCCTCCAGCAGTATGTAGAGCAGGTGGGGCAGCGCATTGTCAGTCGGTCGATCGCCACGAAGTCGCCGTATCCCTTTGCGTTTCACCTGCTCAATGATGTCCACACCGTTAACGCCTTTGCACTGCCGGGAGGTCAGGTCTTTTTTACCGTCGCGTTGCTCAAACGGCTGGACTCCGAGGCACAGCTGGCCGCTGTGTTGGGACATGAAGTAGGGCACGTTGTGGCCCGACACGGAGCCGAGCATCTTGCCAAAAAGCCGGGTCAGGCGCTAGCAGCCGCGTTGACGGCCAGTACCAGCGATCGTGCTTCGAGTGTGCAGAGCAGCGAACAAAATGCCGCGATCGTGTCACAGGCAATTAACCAACTGCTAAACCTGCGGTACACCCGCGATGATGAAATTGAGAGCGATCGGCTGGGACTGCGCTTCATGACGGAAGCAGGCTACGATCCCCAGGGAATTGTCCGACTGATGCAGATGCTCAATGAACCGCACAAAAGCGGGCACCAGATCGAATTCTTCAGTACTCATCCCAGTCCCGACAACCGCGTTAAGCGCCTGCAAACGTTAATTACGCAAACCTACCCTCAGGGCACTCCCAGAAACTTAAAAAACAATCGGGAAGCATTTGCAGAGATTGTGCAAACTCGACTTTAGCGGGCGCAGAAGTCAGAGTCGCAGAAGTTCGAGCCGCAGAAGTCAGTTAATGCTGGGAAGGGGAGAACCGGAAACGCAGGTGTGGCAAGAGACGCAGGGACGTTAGCGCATGGCACACCAGAGCCGCCACGATCCAGCCTATTTCAGAGGTGAGTGACAGCAATTTTCTCTGCCTCCTTTGCCACTGCATCCACCCCTGCTCCCCAACTGCGATCGTCAAAAGTTATCGTGGACGTATGAAGAAAACCCGACGTAACCGACTGCGGCAGCGCTGGCAGAGTGTGCAACAGTCGTTATCCATGTATCAATATTGTGGGCGGGCGGTAGCGCTCGTGTGGACGACCAATCGCACACTGACCGTGATCCTGGCGGTTCTGACGCTGATTGCCGGACTGCTTCCCGGCGCGATCGCCTACATTGGCAAGCTCATTGTCGATGGCGTGGTGCAGGCCGCACATTCAGGATTGGCGAGCGATCGCTGGCACACGCTGACCTATCTGGGTGTTGAAGCGGGACTGATCGCGCTACAGGCGGCCTGCAAACAGGGCTTAGCGCTGTGTCAATCGCTATTACGAGCACTGCTAGGGCACAAGGTAAACGAACTGATCCTGGAGAAAGCGCTGACGCTGGACATGGCGCACTTTGAGGACTCCGAATTTTACGACAAACTGGTACGGGCGCGACGAGAAGCTTCCAGCCGTCCGTTGAGTCTAGTAGGGCGCACGTTTAGTCTGGTGCAGGATACACTGTCGCTGATCACCTACAGCAGCTTGTTGCTCCATTTCTCAGTCTGGGCTGTACTGGTGCTCATGGTCGCGGCGATTCCTGCCTTTATTGCCGAAACTCGGTTTGCCGGGGAAGCGTTCCGGTTGTTTCGGTGGCGGGCACCCGAGACACGGCAGCAAAACTATCTGGAATGGCTGCTGTCTAACGATACCGCCGCGATGGAGGTCAAGCTCTATCAGCTAGGGTCGCTCCTGTTAGACCGTTATCGCAACATCTTCCACCAGCTCTACGGCGAAGACCGGGATCTCACCATCCGCCGCAGCCTGTGGAGCTATTTACTGGGGTTGTTAAGCACGATCGCCTTTTATGGGGCGTATGTCTGGATTGTGCTGGAGGCCATCGCGGGCACCATTTCTCTGGGCGATCTCACCATGTACCTGGTGGTGTTTCGGCAGGGACAGTCAACCTTTGCCTCGGTGCTGAGCGCGATCGGCGGTATGTACGAGGATAGCCTTTACCTGTCCAATCTCTACGAATATCTGGAGCAAGAGATCCCCAGGCCGTTTGGTCATGCAACGAAAGGACGCCTGCGGGGAGATGGGCTACGGTTTGAACATGTGAGCTTTCGCTATCCTGGCAGCAGTCAGCCTGCGCTCACAGGCGTTTCGCTCCATTTGAAGCCGGGCCAAAAGCTGGCGATCGTGGGCGAAAACGGCTCTGGTAAGACCACATTGATCAAACTGCTGACACGCCTGTACACGCCAGACAGTGGACGTATTTTGCTGGATGGGCTGGATCTGCGGGAATGGGACATCGACACGCTGCAGCGGCGCATCGGCGTCATTTTCCAGAACTTTGTGCGGTACCAGTTCACCGTAGGCGAGAATATTGGCGCTGGCGATGTGAACTTTATCGACGACGAAGCCCGCTGGCACGACGCTGCGACCAAAGGCATTGCCCGGGAGTTTATCGAAACGCTGCCAGAGACTTACTATACTCAGCTTGGCCGCTGGTTTAAGAGCGGTCGCGAGTTGTCGGGTGGCCAGTGGCAAAAGATTGCGCTCTCCCGTGCCTTCATGCGCACCAACGCCGACATTCTCGTGCTGGATGAACCCACCGCAGCGATGGATGCCGAGGCCGAAGTCCGCATCTTTGACCACTTTCGAGCAATGACCCAGAACCAGATGGCGATTCTCATCTCCCACCGCTTTTCCACCGTGCGCATGGCAGACCAGATTGTCGTGCTGCAAAACGGCACGATCGTTGAGCAAGGTACTCACGAGGAACTGGTGCGATCAGGTGGACGCTATGCGCAGCTCTTTTCACTCCAGGCCGCAGGCTATCGGTAGATCGAAGCGTAGGCGTGGGGAGTAGGAATAGAGGATCAAAACGAAACGGCAGTAGCGCTGCACTATGTTCCCACCCGATCGCGCGCTTCAGCCTCGTTACCAACGATTGCGGTGTCTAAGGATCACAGATTTATTCATGTGCAATTCTCTGCGTAGGGACATGGCAATGCCATGTCCCTACCAAACCTCAGATTTACAGATTGTTTAATTCGCGATCCTAAGCGTTCTGACCTTTGCTCAAAATCTGCCGATTGATTTCCAGAATGGGGCAGAACAGGCTCGCTTGAACGGGGGGTAACTTTTGTTTGACCACTTCCTGCATGACCGCATAGGTCATATTGCAGCTTTTTTGAGCACTAAAGGCTTTCATGATGGTTTGAAACCAGTACAGAAAGCGTTCGCGCAAGGTTTCAGGGTCATCGATCAGCATCGCGACGGCAGAATAGCGGAGCACTCGCACCGTGTCACGTCGCCATTTGACGGTGATATCGTCGCTCCCACGGTGGAAAAATTCTGGATTGCGCGATCGTAGGGTCTCCTCCACCTGCTGCACGATCGTGGTTTCCGCCGACTGAAGGGTGTGATACGTCTGCATCCGCAAACTAAACGAAAGGATGTAATCACTGAGGAATTGCAGTTCCTCATCGCTGGCATAACGGCCATCTGTATCCGATGTCAATTGGCGTAACTGGCTCAACATGTAAGGGATCCAATCTGGTTCTGATGGCCTTAGTGTGCCCAACCAGGACAATTTGAACACATTTCTTAATCATTTTCTGGCGGGGCCTCAATGTCACAACCAACTGACAGCCGTTTTTAGTTGCATGCACCACACCGTTCGGCTACCACACCTGCCTCGATCACAGGATGACTGACTCGATGAAGAATGGCGATAAAGCTGGAAAAACCGCTAGAGTTCATCAAATCTCAGGATGACGCGCCTATTATTCATCAAAACTACACAAGAATCCTCGGCGTTAACGCTTAGTTTAAAGGAAGCCTTGGAGAAGGATGGCCTTTCCTGATCTTCTGCCAATGAGCTAGAAATAAATCGGCAGACCATTAACCGGGACTGCCCTTCAATGCTAGACGCGATCGCCCAAGCAGCGGTAAACCAGCCCGCAAAACCTGTTGAAACGCCACCCATCAACAAGTCTCAAACTGAACTGATTGCGTCACAGAAATCTGTTGTTCCCTCGCTCAAACCCGCAATCAGCGCTCCAGAATCAATTTCGCCTGCCTTCCTTGCTCCACCAAACGCTATGATTCCGCAGCCTGTTGCTCCGCCACACATCTCATCAACCGCACCGCTTACCACACCGGCAGCGACCGTCAACACCACTTCAACCACTGCAACGCCTGCTCTAGCAGCCGATTCAACTCAGCCGACACCCGATGCGATCGCGGCTGCTAGAGCCCAGCAGCGTCAATTTTTGGAACAACGGTTGGCCGATATTGTTGCCAAAGACAAGCCGTTAAAAGAGGCGCAGTTGCGTGAGAATCTGAAGGCTATGGCGCTTGCGGCGGCTAAAGCGGGACAGATCGAAAAGGCACGTCAGATGGCTCAAGATCCGATGCTGACGCCCGATGTGCAGGCAGAGTTGCTGGCTGAAATTAGCGCGATCGAGGCCGATCAACGAACGCGTCAACCAATCGTTACCAGCAAACCAGTACACCCAAAGACCGCTCTCCCCCTGGCAAAGTCGAACTGGACACCGACAACGGTGCCAGGGCGATCGCTGCCCGCACCACTGTCTTATACGCCACCGCCCTATAGCTACGCGCCAGCACAACCTCAGTATGTGAGCTACGCCCTGAACGGCTTTGGCCAATCGGTAGGCGGCATTGGCGTTGTGGTGGATGACTCAACGCCCCAATTTGACGCCCAAAACTGGACAGCCTACCTGACCGGCAACCAATTTAACCATGGACTCTGGAGCGGACTGCGCTTCATCTTTCCACTGGCTGTCCCCGCGCCGATTACATCCGTTTTTGGGTGGCGTGTGCATCCGATTACGGGCGATCGACGGTTTCATAGTGGTATTGACCTCGGCGCACCAATGGGTACCCCTGTCTTAGCCGCCTACACAGGCAAGGTGGCGTTAGCCGATTCGCTGAATGGCTACGGATTGGCGATCATCCTTTCACACAACAACGATACGCAAGAGACTCTCTACGGCCACCTGTCTGAGATCTTTGTCAAACCGGGACAGGTCGTCGCTCAGGGCGCTGTGATTGGGCAAGTCGGCAGTACGGGCTTATCGACAGGGCCACATCTCCACTTTGAACTACGCCAAATGACCCCCGACGGCTGGCAGGCGATCGATCCCGGTGTTCAACTGCAATATGCGCTGGCACGGTTAGTCAAAGCGATGCAGGCAGGCTGACGCTTGAATTCAACAACGCACCCGTTGAACGATTTCCATTGCAGCGATGTCTGGATCATTGCAATCCTCAATGATGATCTTCATACGGTTTGGCGTATTTTAAGTCAGCTAAGTCAGAAATTGACTAACAATGGGCTCAAGTCATATGTGCTGGTTGAGTGAGCAACGGCCTAACCTCATTGGTTCGCTTTGGCATTTAGCGCATACTGCCGAAAGCGCTCCAAATCAGCGTGCAGAGTCGATTCCACAACGCGTCCAATAAAAAGGTTATCGAGGAGTTGACCGAGAAAGCCGGGAATCGCATAGCCGATCGACATTTTAACGATGCTACCTTTGTCACCGCGATCGTAAAAGCGAATGGCCCCCCGATTCGGCAACCCATCCACCGATTCCCATTGAATAATTTGATTGTCCACAACCTTGAGAATCCGCGAGAGCCAGGTAAATTCAAAACCTCCCGTTGCCAATTTCCAACGCGACAGCTCCGGCTGATCTTCCAAAACAGTCACAGAATCAATCCACTTCATCCAGAGGGGCATCTGCTCCAGATCAGACCAGAGGCTCCAGACTAAATCAATTGGAGCATCAACTTCTACTTGGACACTATGTTCGAGCCAGTTGGACATGGGAGAGTTCTGAGTTCTGAGTTTTGAGTTGCGCTAGCTCCGAAGGAGCCACTTCACGAATGCGCCGACAAGCTAGAGAGTTTTGAGTTAATTTGACTACTGGCAATACTTTTAGCCTTTAGCTTTTAGCTTTTAGCCTTTCTGCCCATGCCCCACTCCCCAATCAATAATTAAACAATCCCACTCCCTGAACCTTATACCCCGTCGGTTCCAGAATGGCTTGGGCGGCTTGTCTTCCAGAAATGGTGGCTCCCTCCATGCTATCGATATAGTCTTGCTGGGTGTAACTACCCGCCAGGAAGAAATTCGCAATCGGGGTTTTCTGGGCAGGACGATAAGGGTCCATACCAGGAGCCTCGCGGTAGAGCGATTGGGCGAGCTTGACGACACTGTACCATGTCATCTTGAGGTCGCGGGAGGAAGGGAAGAGATCGTGGACTTGTTTGAGAACATGCTGGGCGATCGCTTCGTTGCTTTGCTTGATGAACGGATCGCCCGGAGTCAACACCAGTTGCATCAAAGAGCCTTCGCCTTCACGGTAGTAGTTGCTAGGGCTGGTAAGTGCCATATCTGCGAAGCAAGAGAAATCTGCATCCGGCGTGTAGAGCAGGTTATCAATGCCTGCTGCGTGAGTCAGTTGTTTGCGTTGCGCTGGATCTTGTAACTCCGTAACCCACCCATCAAAGCGAAGCTGCACCGTAGCGACAGGAACCGCATCTAGCTTGTAGATGTTGTCAAACTCTTTCCAGGTACGCCATTCCGCAGGCAACAGGCGTTGAATGCCGGGAATATCGCAGGCGGCGAGGTAGGCATCCGCCGTGATCGTCTCTTCCGTATCTTCGTTGGCGACAATCAAACCTGTGACATGGGTCTGGTCGCCTTCGCCATCAAAGAGAACCTGACGAATGCGGCGGCGAGTGTGAATTTTGACCCCACGGGCTTCCAGGTAGTTCACGATCGGTTTGTGCAGATACTCATGGGGCGATCCTTCCAGCATCCGCAACACCGAGGCTTCCGTTCTAGCCGCAAAGAACTGGAAGATGGTGAGCATACACCGGGCAGAGATGTTCTCGGTGTCGATGAAGCCAAGCGCATAGGCGATCGGGTTCCACATGCGCTTCAGGCTACCATTTGAGCCACCGTGGTTGCGAAACCAGTCGGCAAAGCTAATGCCGTCCAGATTACGAATGCTCCGCATGGCACCGTTGAAATCTATCAGACCGCGCACGAGAGGACTAATGCCGAGGGCGATCGCGTTCTGCGCTTTGTCCTGCACCGAAAGCTGAGACGTGGTGAAAAATGCTTTCAGCCCATTAAACGGAGCCCCCGTGATGAACCGAAAATCCAGCATTCCCACTTGTCCACCACGATTGATGAAGGTGTGGGTGTGTTCCTTCAACAGCAGACTCTCAAACGCGCCGACCTTTTTCATCAGGTCGAACAGGTTATAGTAACAGCCGAAAAACACATGCAGACCCATTTCTAAATGGTTGCCGTCTGCATCAACCCAACTGCCCACCTTGCCACCCACAAACGGACGGGACTCAAACATCTCAACGTCATGTCCGGCATCGGCTAGCTCTACCGCTGCTGCCAAACCCGCCAGTCCCGCGCCCACGATCGCAACTCGCATTCTGTCCTTCTCGTTTAGATTGCTTTGCGTATTGTAAAGCAATGTGTGGAATGATGCGTGCTGGAAGCAGAAGGGGATTCAACCCCGTTCGCAGAGTACGTTACGGGTGCGGGAATCACCCAATCCATGACGAATTGTGTGGCGTTTGGGCATTCATTCGAAGCTATGCAGGGCGCGATCGACCTGCTGCGCTTTGTTCTGTTCCAATTGCTTGAGTTGCTCGACGCGTGTACGAGCTTGCTGAAGATTGCGTTCACCCTGCTTCACACGATCGTCCGCCTCTCTGAGCAACCTGGTTTGCTCAGTTTGTAAATCCTGGGTAGTAGGCACAAGCGATGTTAGCGATATCTGTCCAGGTTTAATTTGATTGATGATGGACAGGGTTGGCATTTTCGCTTTTTTGAAGTGATGCAACAGGCGATCGGTTTGTCGCTTTTGTCGCCATTCTGCCCGACTTAGCCGCCGGACGCGTTTACGAATTTGCTGAATGTCGTGTTCGCCTGGTTTGATGCGCACTTCTTCTGCCGTTTTGAGCAGCACCTCTTCTTTCTGGCCGGGCAAGTGCACCGCCACAAGACCTTCCCAGGCAAAAAACAACGTTCCCTCATTGGGGTCTTTCGGGATTTGAACGAACACCGTGGTGCCCCGAATGCCAGCAACGGCTGCTGGAGTCACGATCTCTGTGGGAATTTTCTTTCCTGGTTGAACCCAGGTAATCATGTCGCCAGACGTGAGGTTAAGCCGATTGTCGGGTTTGAGCGTTAGCACAGCATCCCCGCCAATGCGAAAGGCCAGACCGTTTACCAGATCGACTTGTGCCAGGGCTTGCCCCTGCGTCCGGATGGTATCGCCGACGTGCAGCCCCATACCTTCTTTAGCTGGTTGTTCCTGAGTCGCTTCTAATAAGCGCACAAACACTGGCAAGTTCTGAATTTCGCTGATCTTGGCAACCAGGCCCGCGATCGCGGGGGGCGGCGGCACCGATGGTAGCGTGGAGGATGGAGAAGGGGCGATCGCAGGGTGAGAGCAACTAGTCAACGCGCCCGCCAGCGCAGCCAAGCCAACGTGATGGATACAGATCGGTTTCATGTTTGTGCCAGTTGCCGATGTGAGGTGGTCGCCGTTCAAAGCTTGTGCTTACACCTTAATACTTCACATCGTGCGGCAAGATTTCAGGGTGCTTCTAACGGGGAATTTTGCTTAACGTGAGCCAGGTACAGGCACCCACGATGCCATCTGCAACCAACCCCCGACAGCGCTGAAAATGCCGGACTGCCGCTTCTGTTTGCGGCCCAAACTGACCATCCAGGACGATCGTGGTCTGGCCAGCTGCTTGTAATGCGGCTTGCAGCAGCTTGACTGGTGCGCCAGAGCTGCCCTTTTGCAGGGGTGGCATGTCGATCGGGCCACCAGCGTATAACGATCGCCAGGTCAGGGGATCAACAATACCGTTAACGGGCAAAAAGACACGGCGCTGAAAGGTCTGCACCGCCTGCTGTAGCTGTGTGCCAAAGACCCCATCGATCGCCCCCTGATAGATATTCCAGTGTGCCAGCAGTTTTTGCAGTTCAATCACCTTTGCGCCCGTAGCGCCAAGGTGCAGCAAAGGCTGATTCCGCACGTGATCAGTAAACAGTTGATTAATACTCACAGGCAGAACACGATTTTCAGAATTGGACGGAGGAATCATAGAGTCGCCTCCAGAGCCGTTTAAATATAGCTTTGATCAAAAAAGTAAGACTTGGCGGAGCGTCAAATATCACCTCCAGCGAAGTCTGTTCGCCGCCATTACCAGACGTTGCACAGTAACAGCTACCTACCAAAGTACTGGCTCGATGCCTCAACGCCCTCCCCAACCAGGCTCACCCAATTGGGTGAAAGGGCAAAAGTGTGACCATCAGGTCTGTGGAGAGGGGAAGAAGCGTAGTGACTTGAGGATGGGGAAGCA
>JAJPKC010000612.1 GCA_021323955.1 Oscillatoriales cyanobacterium Centralia_MAG_596
AATTGCATAAATTTAATATATGGCTGCAATACAATTAAATGCCGAATCGCAAACAGAATATCTTGATTGAAAACAGTAACTGATTATTTAGATCCACCCGTAATATGAACAAATATTTTGCTCTTCGATTGCATCATCTCATAAAGCAAAATTGGGCCAGCAACTCCCATAGCAGTCACTACAGCAAAATATAAATCTACGCTAGGTAGTCCCAGAGCCTTCGTCATAATAATTGCTGTAGTTCGAGTAAAGTACCCGTGAAACAAGTAAATAATCATGCTCATCTTCCCAAGATAGACAAAGCAATCCAAGGTTGAGTCTTTAAATTTCTTAGCTGAATTTGATAGGTTTACATGATTTCCTTCTACGTTCAGTAAGATGAAAATTAACAAGAACCCTATTGAACCGTTTACAAGCCTAACAATATCAATCGCGTTAACATCGTAAATTGATATAGATTGCTTGAGCACAAGCATTGTTACCACACTTAGGAGCAGAACTAAGAATAAAGGAAGTGGAGATGAGGCTTTAGCCCTTAAACTTAGAAAAGACAAGACGGGTGATAGAAATACCCCGATCGCATAGAATATATTCCAATAAAAGTATACTTTGAAAGCGCTATCTAAGAAAAAGCAAGCTAAAAACAGAACAACCGATATTATAAGATAGGGCCTGATTGAACCAAAATATTTTTCGCACAAAAACGATAAGAAGGTTGCAAATATAAGGGCATGAAGAAACCAGAAAATTTCATATGGAAATATTACAGATTTCACAATATCGATTATAGAAAAGTGTTCACCTTTGTACAACGATTGAAATATAAAATACGCTGAGGACCAACAGATTAAAGGAATAACTAGCTTTTTAAATTTAGAGACTAAAAACTCTTTGTACGATAGTTTTTTTTTGCTAAATGTAGCAAAAGCAATACCAGATACGATCAAAAATATCGGTATGTGGAAAGTGAGAATAAAATCGTGAAACCAGCCTAGAAAACCTAAATCTGATTTATAAATTTGACGCATACCATGTTCTTGATTAAATCCAATAACGTGACCCATAATCATCAGAACAATGCAGATACCACGCATAAAATAAAGGCTGCTTGATAAGCTCATTTTAAAACTAATATCAATTCCCACTCTAAATCTCCATTGCTATAATCAATTGAATAGTTGCAACCATAATCGTGAAACGCTTGGTGATTAGCTAATCGGCATGACTACTAGTAAAACCTAGTAGAGATTTATGTGGTTGGCTCCAATCCCATCCAGCAACAGCAAACAGCGTCCACCATAAGTAGAAGAGCATGGTGTGCGTCCAGACATTTTCAGTCGCCATGCCGACCAGTAACCCAACCTGTATTGCAAGCAGAACAAAGCAAAAACTGCTCTGCTTCGGGTTAGAGCACGTTATGATTAATCTGACAAGACGCTGAGCCTGAACTGCAAAGAAACCAAGAAAAACTCCAAGACCAATAATCCCTTGTTCTGATAAAGCCCGAACGTATTCATTGTGGGCAAAGTTATTGAAAGAACTCAAGTATGGTGCTGTTGCGAGTCCAGAGCCTAAAATTGGATGCTGTTGCCAAGTTCCTAGCAACATCGTCCACTGGGCAACTCGCCAATTAAAGCTGTTGTTGTCTCCCTTTGACAACAAAATAGCTTTCCAAACGTCAATATCAGGATTAAGGAGTGGTGTATTTGCGATTGAACCAATGCGGCTCTGTCCAAACTCTGAACTAGCAAACAAACCGATCACCAGAACTAAAAACAAAATGCCACCGATTAAAGACGGGATGTTGAGTCGAGGGGCAATTAGAAAGACAATTAATACAGCCAGCATCATTAGGCTAAATAATGCTTTAGCACCAACATAGAAAAAGGCGATACTGCCCAGCAGTAAAATCCATAGAAAGCGATGACGCTTTGCCTGCTGTAGTTTCCACCAAGTAAGACCAATAAAGAGAAAAAGATAAGTTGTAAAGCCATTAGGATGACCAAAAGTGCCTCGAATGCGAGAGCCTTCAAAAGAGCTTCCCCCTGTTGCGAAAATTGCATCTGGAGAGAAAACTGCTGGTAAAACTGAAGGCGCGACCATCTGAAGCAAAGCGATTAGAATTGGCAATGCTAATGAAAAAAAGAGAATTGAAATTATTCTTTCGGGAGAAAAGCGATCTTTAAATTGCATTATTAGCAAATAGATCATCACCCAGGAGAATAAGCGCGTCCATTCACGTGTACTATCTGAAAGAACCAAGTCAGTATCTAAATCACCCAAGCCGCCGAGCGGTAGAAGGAGAACCCACAAGCCCTGAAGTAACCACCAACTGGCAAAAAACCACCAGAAACCGTCAGTATAGACAGCTTTCCGCGTGAACAATTTGATAATGACATAACCGATTGTCAAAACATTGATCGCGATCGCGAAAAAGGTTGGTAAGGGAAGTACATAATCAATCGTACTGCGTATAACGAGCAGGCTAAGAATAGCGTAATCAAAACTAGTAAATAGATATACGCCTAAGATAAGTAGGCTTAAAATCACACCTAAGATTAATGGATTAGCACCCGCTAAGAAGCCAATTAGTAAGCCACTGAATATTCCAACACACCCAATCAATAGAACAGACCAGGACAAATTATTCCAGCGGTTAAGCGATAGCATAGTTTAGCAATGGCTACTTAAGCAGAAAGAGGATCGGACTAATTGGATTGAAGACTTTGCCCACGAGGTCAATAAAATTGTTAAATGATGATTTTTTAACGATGATGACATCGCCATTCATAAGTGGTCCAGATACCTCGCCAAACGCGAATGTTTGACGCTCTAAACGACCTGTTGCTGACATTCGCAAGAGTTCGATCGAATTACGAGCTTTATCATTCAAACCGCCAGCCGCGGCAACAGCAGCACTCACACCCGCATTGGGTGCGATTTCAATTTGACCAGGGCGCTGAACTTCTCCCGCTACCTGAACAGTAATTTTAGTAGGTGCGATGGTTGACGCGAGCAAGGTTTGCTGGTCGGCGCTATTAGCAGTAGCAGTGGGAACAACGATTTCATCGCCATCATAAATCTGCGGATCGGCTCCCAAATTGCCAGTCTGAATCGCTTGCCAAAGATCAACGTTTACTTCTGTTCTAGCGATATTGGTTTTGGTATTGGAAGCAACATTATCAGGCACAATACGTCGGATTACAATGCGCCGAAGATCGGCATTTGGCTTAATACCGCCTGCTAATACCAGCGCTTCACTTAGGGTCAGAATCGCAGGATTACTGTCTTTAGGAGCATTATCTGCTTTTTTAGAATCTTGAGAATCGCCTCCTGACAAGAGGCGTGGGCCTGGATGGAGCACTTCGCCTGTGACGCTAACACGTATAGGGCTAATGCTAAGAACAGAAAGCCCAACTTGAGGATGCCGAACATAGGGACGTAGTGCTTCTGTGATTCTTTCGACGGCCTGTGTCGCTGTCAAGCGACCGATCGCCACATTGCCCGCCATTGGTAATTGGATTGTGCCATCTGCCAAAATCATTTGCTCTCCTGATAAATCAGGAAAACTAGCCACCGTCAGTCGAATGCGATCACCCGGTTTCAAAGGCGTCGGTGCATGGATCTCCGTTGGAGCGGTAAGTGTTTGTGCCTGAGTTGAGTTAGGACAAATTACCCAGGATGCCGTGATCGAAAGCAAAAGCGTTGAAGGAACAACTAGCACTGTTCTTAAAGCAGCTCTCATAGTTAAAATTTAATCTCAAACAGTAGAGGAAGGAAGCCCACAATTCTTCAGACAAGCAGCGCCAATCACTTTAGAATCAAATCGTCTTGGAGTTTTTGATCGGGAACGCTTGAGCACGTAAATGCTTCAGCGCTTCAAGTAAGGGCGGTTGATGGCCGATAAAACCAGAATCACTGGTGGTGAGGGGGTCTGGAGTTTGAGTAATTGCAACGCCCAAGATAGAGGTACCGCTGGCTTTTAGCTCTGATAGCACCGGACGTAGTGAATGTTTCGGTGTATAGTGTGGCCGCGCCACAAATAAAAGCCCGTCCGCATATTGCCGCAACGCCACGGCATCAGCACAATTGCTGGCTGGTGCAGCATCGATTAAAACGAAGTCATAATTTGCTGCCACGTTCTCAAGTAGCGCCTTCATCGAGGTTGACTCAACGGCTGCAGAGGGCCGCATAATTGACTGACCATGAGCCAGAACGGCAAGGTGCTCCAGCTCAGTCGGCTTGATTGCTTCAGACAATGGCTTATTACGGCTTAAGACGTCTGTTAAACCAATACTTCCAGTCAAGTTAAAGAACTGATGCTGTAACGGTTGGCGCAAGTCAGCATCAATAACTAATGTCCGTTTCGATAGCATCGCCGCAACAGCAGCGAGATGAGCAACCACTGCTGACTTCCCTTCACCATAAAGAACACTGCTTATCACAATGACTTTCAGCTTTTTATCTGCTTGAAATTCCAGGGTTTTCAGGAGTTTACGATATGGCTCGACCCAGGTTGGATCGTCTAAAAAATGCTCCGGTTGACCAACTCCAAACGCTAATGAAGGCAATTTGGGTAAATCTCCCAAAACCGGAAGTTGAAAAGCGGCTTCCACTTCGCGAACGTCCCGCAGAGTATCGTCCATTAATTCCAGTAGTAGGATGGCACCGATCGACAAAATACTGGATGCCACGATCGCTAATGCTAAAGCAACTGCAGGCTTTGGCACCGTTGGTTTGACGGGTACATCAGCCTTGTTAATAATTCGCACATTGCTGATCAACTGTGCCTCAGCGATCCGAGCCTCTTCCAGCTTGCCTTGCAACAATTTTAGAGAGGCAGCAGCTTCCTCCCGTTGACGCACTAGCGCAGCTAAAGGCTGTTGACGAAAAGGCAGTTGCGAAATACGGGTTTGTAAGTTTTTGCGCTCTGCTTGCACAGTCTGTAATCCGCTTTCTAGCGCCATCCGCTCAATTTCACCCGTAACGTATCGTGAAATCAAGTCCTTACTTACGTCCTCAGAGGTTTCTGCTCCGGGTGGAGCAAATTGATTGTTGGGAAGGACAGTGGCTAATTGTCGTGTGTAGAGTGAGCGTAGTTCGTCTCTTTGCTGGATCAGTGCTAGTAGATCTGGATGCCTATCTCCCAAACGTGAGCGACCATCAATCACACCAATCTCCGCACTTACCAGTTTGCTTCTCAAATCCTTTAGACTCTGATCTTGACCAATGCGAACGGCATCATAAGCGCTCTTCAGTGCATTTACACCTGTCACATGCTGTAACAATCGATCTCGTGTTCGAGCCTGCTGAAGCTGAGAAAACAGTGTTTGTTCCTGGTCTTCCAGGCTCGACAATCGATTCACAAGACTTTGAGTTTGCGCTTCAATTGACACAATGCCTGTCGCTTCTCGGTATCGATTCTCAGCCAGTTCCGCTTGTTCAAGTCTTTCCTGCTGCTCTGGCACTTTAATTTCGAGAAATTTTCGCACAGAGAATGCTTCTAAGCGAGTTGTTTCAGCATTTTCATCAACCATTGCGATCGCAATGGCATTAAGCAACCCTGCCGCTTGATTAGGATCTTGATTTTGATAAGTTACTTCAAGAATGTTAGTCGCAGGAACGATCTTCACCTTCAAAGCTTTGCTTAATTCATCAATGGTTGGGATTCGCTGACTTGAATTATCGGCTCCATATGAAAATCCTTGTGCGAGCGCTCGTCGCAGAACACGCTGTGATTTAATTAATTCTGCCTGAGTCGCAATCGGATTGGCACCGCCTGGAGTACCTTCAGGCACAGCTGAAAGTGCCCGACCCAATTCAGAAATGCTAACCCTTTTATCGTCCAACATGAGTCGAACTGATGTAGTGTATAGAGGATGCGTGACACGCAAATACACTAGGGCTGCACCAGTAGAAGAGGCAAAGATAATTAAGGCAATCCACCAATGCCGTTTCATAACAGTCAGTAAAGATGACATGGAGGAAGCATTACCCATTGCTAGTATCCTGATTTCTAAAAGAGAGAGAAGAATCTAAAGCATAAAAGCGTTATCTGAGCACAGCGATAGAGAGAAACACGACTGCCTTAAACTGTTTTTGTAGAAAATAAAACACCAGTGAAAGATAGATAGACTCCGAGCTGAAACTGTAACCTGATGAATGCTTGGACAGTATAGTCTGACAGCGCCAATGATATACCCTTGCTCAATAGTGCTACCGATAGACAGAATCAACATGCGGCACTAGCGGATAGATAAGCACTGCAGTAAAAAGTTAACACATCACGTGACGGCTAATATCCTTCAGCTAACGCCACTAGTAGTATCACGCCTTCAATATTTAGGCTTGATCAAAAAATCTAATGCTTATGAATGATCAACATTCATGGCAAGATCGTTGCCATAGGCTTCACCAAGGCTTAAAACTAGGGGTTTCAATTAGAATAGAACATTTAGATCGTATTTTTCTTAAAGAAAGCAAGAAGTTATGGTCAAATGCGGTTCCAGATATTAAGACGTGCATCTGAGTGTATAACGGTTATCAGGCTGTATGGAACGCAACCAGCTACTCGTATACCAGGTTCAGGCTAGATCTTCTGATTCAACGTAGAAACAATTCACACAGAGATGACCATCGCTATAAATAAAGGAGTGCGAACAACGCATTGCCGTTCGCACCTCCAGTAATGATATTCACGAATTCAGTAATCAATGCTTGCAACGAGGGTGCTGCTGGTTACCTGACAAATCTTTCTACGATCGCCGCTTCCGCCCTGGGCTCAAGGTAAGGGTTTACAGAAGGAAGTCTACTGTGGGCTGTGCCTTCCAAAAGGGTAAATGACTGCAAGCGTTTTTCAACCCACTTAACGAGTTCCGCGCCATGAGCCAAGATTTTGATCACGGGCAGGTGAGCCACGCAACCATTAACCTTCCAAGACGTTTGTCAGTTAATCAGGAGGCTACTAGTTGCTAATTGGGGGATCTAGTGGCTGGCGAGGAGTTCCGCCTCCGCCAATGTTTGTAGCACTATTGTTATTCACTACATTTAGTGCAGTGAATAACTTGTTGAAGTCATCATGGATAGCTCCTGAGTATTGATCCAGTGTATAACCATAAGCCGCTTTGACCTCCTCATCCACGCCGTACTCAATACCGATGGTATCGGCATTCCATGCTGTGTCATCAACAACATAACCACCGTAATCTTGTAGAGCATGGAAGAGCTTTTTACCGATTTCCGTTTTAAGTCCTAAGCTGTCTACTGTGGCCGAAGGCGACAAAGCCAAGAGTGCCCCCATTTCAAGCGCTGGGTTTTTGCCGTGATATGTACTAGCAGCGTAGCTATCAGCGCGGTTAGCAGGCCAACGATAGCCACTTGTTCCGTCGTTGTTGTAGCTGAGATACTGCTGTGCCCAAACTTCAAGCTGGAGCGCATGCTTGATTGGAGCACTGCCAGTAAGCTCACCCTTACGAATGGTACCGCCGATACTAGATAAACCAGACCCAGCATGACCACCGGTAATCCCGTCCCCATAGATATTAATATCTTGGGAGACCCAGCCATAGACCGGACCACCATTTTGAGTCCGTGTTAATGGGCTGATTTGTACCACTGTTTTCCCATCTGGCAGCAAGAATGCTGATGCATTATTGGGGGTATTTGGTGGAGCAGCATCTGCAACCAGCAAATCATCTGGGATGGGTATTGTTTTGCGTCGATTGGGATCGGCTACAGCTGTTCCAGACGCACGATGTTCCCAAGATGCTGGATCATAAATTGGACGCTCTGGTGAGCCAGCAGGCACGTTGTATAGCAAGTTCACATCTGTTCCAGTGAAACTAGCATCTTGAAGTCCGGCTGGAACATAAGCGGCGTTAGAGCCGACCGGCATATTCCAGATACTATTAGAGGCAAATGGCTGCAACCACTTATCACGCGTTGCGGATACAGGTGTCGGTGTCGGGGTCGGGGTGGGTATCGGGGTCGGCGTTGGTGTGGAGGTAAGTGTAGTACTGTCGCTTAATAGACGAGCATTTGCCCAATCGGCATGATCATAATTGTTGTTATCACCGCCATTCGTGACTACCAGCTTCAGGGTCTGTTTGCCAGTGACATCAACATTTACCGATTTCGTAGCTGTATTACCAATCACCAAGCCGCTGTCGTATAGTTTACTGCCATCAGCCCATACCTGAAAGTCAACTGACCCTCTACCACCGGTTTCGCCGTCAATGCCAACATCTGAAGCAAATTTGGTGTACTTTCCACCCAAATTGTAATTAATTTCGGAGTTAGCATGAACGCCCAGTCCCGTGGCATACTTCAAGCCGTTTAGAGTGATCGCCTGCCCATCACCAGCAGATTGTTCGCCGTTACTTTTATCTTTTTCTACAGGGCCCCAACCATTAGTTGCTGATGTCCAAGCAAGGCTACTGAGGGAAGTTGTAGCTGTCGAAGTGGGGGGTGCGGTTGTGACGGAGGTAGTACTTGGTAGAAAAAGCTGGCTTTGAGGAATGATTTGTTTCGCTTGACTCTGGCTTGACCAGGACAATTGAGCAACGGCGTCACCTGTATGCTCGTAATATTCCATTTTGATGTCATATGCCTGTCCTGCTGCTAAAGCGATCGTCCCTTTATTCTCAGTAGCAGCGTGGTCGGTCCAATTGTTGATGAGCTGTTGGCCATTAACCCAGAGTCTTACACCATCATCGGCATTAGTGTAGAAGGTGTAGGTTTCAGAGTAGTTAGGCTTAACGGTTCCGGTCCATCGAGCCGAAAAATTGTCGGTGCTCACTGCAGGTGAAGGCGATCCCTTCCCCCACTGCGCGTTTACGGTTGGATCAGTCTCTGTCAGGGCAAGCTTGTCAAAATTCGTACCATTGTAGTACTGCGCTTGCAGTCCTGTGCCCGCGCTTAATGACTGTCCTAGTGTCGAAACAACGCCAGTAGTTAACTGTGCCATAGTTTTCTCCCTTAAAACTGGATTTCTGAGCGATCGAGTTTCTAGGGCAAATGCACCATCTTTAGAAATAGTTGTAGTAGTTCAGCGCTTTGACCGGGCTATGAAAGTGAGAAGCATTCCGCAACCAGCACTAATTAGCCAGGAGAAAGGCGTGGACGCATAGCGTTGCCGAGTACAAGCGAACTCATCCAAGTTGTTTAGAGTGTTTCAGCAGTCAACATGCCGTGCAACCATGTCCATGCAGAACAATATTCCCCAGTCTGCTGCGTGCTGTTCATAGTGAATGTCTAGCATCAGGATTCACTTGAGGAGAATGCCTCATTATGAATTTCGACGCTGCAACGCCTCTCATTGGTATGAGCAACGATACATACTACGCTGCAAGATTTGCGACCAGAACTGAGCTTTGATCAACCACGTTCATGTTTTCGCTGAAACCTAAAGACGCAGAAACTTGATTTAGAGCTAAAAGATGGGGCTTATGGCTCTTTTGAGTGGTAGAAGACAGATCCTGTCAAACGCAACCATTTGATGATTAGGGTCTACGACAAACTGGATTTGCACGTTAGGGCAACACTTCAAGGTCAATCTACGGTGGAGACAAACAATTTTTTGGCGTCGCTAGTGCACATCAACAACTGGTACGCCATTTTACGGGTCTAAATTGACCCATTATTTCTATCTCAAAGCGATGATTAGTACATGTGCAACATAGCTTCTGACTTTGCTCAGATTGAACCTCCGATTCGATAATCGCAGGACAAGGCGCTGAAATTAAATGAGCCAGCCTAATAACTGGTACCCGTGCATTACTATCTGACGATAGATGTGACGCAGTCCACCAATGGACTTTCAACCAGCACACTGTGTTGTGCAATTCGTGGTAACGGGTAGCTCCATAAACCGTGGTTTATGGAGCAGCACTCGCTGCTCTTCAAATTGACTTTGCTGTTGAGTAAGGGTTTAAAAGCATTGCGTAATAAAGACCGTCTTTATTACGCAATGCTTTGTTACAACGCTGGAGGGAGCAGCTTAACTCTAAATTCCGAGGCGTTGATAGATCTGGTCGAGGTGCTTCAGATGGTGCTGTGGATCAAAGCAAGACTCGATTTCGGCAGCGGAAAGGTGTTGGGCAACGCGGGCATCGTGACGAATGAGATGGTGAAAATCGCCATTCGGCTGATTCCATGCTTGATGGGCACACGATTGAACTACAGCATAGGCATCTTCGCGGCTCATGCCTTTTTCCACCAGCGTCAACAGCACGCGCTGACTGAAGACTACGCCACCGTAGAGGTTCATGTTGCGCGTCATATTTTCGGGATAGACCAGTAAGTTTTTCACCAGATCGGTGATCTCTACCAGCATGAAATGGGTCAGGATGCAGGCATCCGGCAAAATCACGCGCTCTGCCGAACTGTGGGAAATATCGCGTTCATGCCAGAGCGCCACATTTTCTAAAGCAGTTCCAGCATGGCTACGAACGACGCGTGCCATTCCAGTCAACCGTTCGGAGCGGATGGGATTGCGCTTGTGGGGCATGGCTGAAGAACCTTTCTGCCCTTTCGCAAAATATTCTTCGACTTCCAGCACATCGGTTCGCTGGAGATTACGAATTTCGACGGCGAAGCGCTCGATCGAGGCGGCCAGTAACGCCAGTGTTTGCACAAATTCCGCGTGGCGATCGCGGGAGACAACCTGCGTTGAAGCAGTATCTGGCTCCAGTCCAAGGTTCTGACAGGCGATCGCTTCAATTTGTGGGTCAACGTTGGCGTAGGTGCCTACTGCGCCAGAAATTTTACCGACCGCAATGCTGCGCTTTTGATGACAGAGGCGATCGCGATGGCGCAACACTTCAGCTAACCAACCCGCGAGCTTAAAGCCAAAGGTAATCGGTTCGGCGTGAATGCCGTGGGAACGACCAATCATCACAGTGTTGCGGTGCTGCTGTGCTTGATAACGAATGGCATGAATGAGTGCCTCGAGCTGCGTCATCAAGACATCCAGACTGGCAACCAGTTGGAGCGCCAGCGCGGTATCCAGGACATCCGAACTGGTCAGGCCGAGATGGATATAACGTCCTGCGTCGCCCACATACTCATTCACATTTGTCAGAAAGGCGATCATATCGTGGCGCACTTCCGCCTCGATCTCCAGGACGCGTTTGGGGTCAAAATTTGCCTTTGCCTTGATTTCTGCAACGGCGTCCGCGGGGATATAGCCCAATTCTGCTTGCGCTTCGCAGACTGCAATTTCAACCTGCAGCCAGGTCTTTAGCTTGTAGGTGTCAGTCCACAGATTGCCCATTTCGGGCAGGGTATAACGCTCAATCAAGGTTCGTGTCGCACAGCACAACGGCTCTATTGTACAACTGCGGTTCACCGGATTCACACGATCGCCCCGTCCCAATCAAGATCTGCTTCATCATTGCGTGCTTAAACATTTCTGAATCGGCATCTATCGTAGGGTAGAAATTGGGCATTTTGTAGGCGAGTGCTTTCTACCAGAAACGACCGACACGCCAACCTTTCAAATTCATGAAGATGAAGAGCACGTTTCAATTGGGCACTGTTGGGGAACGGATCAAACAGGTAGCTGCGATCGCGAGTTGTGCCAGCTTAATGGCAGGGCTGCTGATGGTTCCCGCCATGGTTACACCGGCCATGCCTGATGGTTTACAAACAGCAACAAACAGCGCGATCGCAACCACAACCCGCCTTGAAGTCCACCTCAAGAGCCGTCAAGCCATCCTTTACCAGGGGGATACGATCATTAAACGTTACGCGATCGGCACAGGTCGCCCTGGCTGGGAAACACCCGTCGGCACCTTTCAGATTCGACAAATGAAGCGCAATCCCACCTGGATCAGCCCCTTCACGAACGAACGAATTGCATCCAGCGATCCGCGAAATCCGTTACGGGGCTATTGGATCGGGTTCTGGACAAATGGCAAAAACTGGATTGGCTTTCACGGGACGCTAGATGCCAGCACGGTTGGGAAACCAGCCTCCCACGGATGCATTCATATGTATGACCACGATCTGCAAGAGCTTTTCTCACTTGTGAGCTTGGGCACCGAGGTTAAGGTCATACCGTAAGTGGCCAAAGCGTCAACCAGCGTCAGTAATAGGAGATTGAGCGCGATCGACCAACCGGCTCGGTGTGGCGCGATCAAGTCTCGCTCAAAAGCAGTAAACGCCTTGAGACAGGGTGTTTACGATTGCCTTCTCATCCAGGCAATGCCAGCCAGTTGAAAACATCCGTTGCTGAGACAGCGAGATCGATGTCGTTCAGCAACGGTAAAGTTTCCGTTCCCTGATACAGCTTCACCCGCGACTCTGGAAAAATGGCTAAGACACTCTCATTCTCTGGATCAAGCAACCAACCTAGCTCCGTGCCATGCTCTACACAGTGCAGCAGATTGGCTAACACCTTCGTTTGAGACTGTTCCGGCGAAAGAATTTCAATGGCCCAATCGGGGTGAAGCTCAAAGCGATTGGCTACCCGACCCGATGCGGTGCGGGGAATGCGCTGCCACCGAAACACCGACATATCCGGCACGATCACCGCTCCGCCAAACACACAGCGCAGTTCTGGAAACGCACACGCTACTTTAGCCACTTTAGCAACCGCATTCACTCGGCTGACTAATTCACCCTGTGGTGTGCTGTGTTCTCCTTGTGGCATCGGCTTCTGTGCCACTTGACTGTTAAAAAATTCACTGGCAGGCTTAGTTTCTGGCAGTTGCAAAAATGCGTCCAGCGTCAACGGTTGGGTTGGCGTTCGAACCATAGTCCTTCCTGTATGATCTTCACCATCCCTTTTGATTGTATTAGCTACGCACCTGGACCGGCATCACGAGGTACGTCATTTTGATGCTGCCGAGAGGAGTAACGATCGCCGGACTGGTCGCCGTATTCAACTGGATTTGGATCTCTGTGGTGGCGATCGCCTTCAGGCCGTCCATCAGATACTTCACGTTAAAGGCCACATCCAGATCATCGCCCGTGATCTGCGCGGGAATCGTCTCCTTACCGCTGCCCACATCCTGCGCGTCAACCGACAGAGAGAGCAACTGGCTGGTACTGTCCAGCGTGAGTTTGACAATGTTATTTTTCTGGTCTGCCAGCACCGCAATTCGTTCCAGAGCACTCAGCAGCAGCCGGCGTTCTGCCGTCACCTGGCGCGAAAACTGACGGGGCACCAGTTGGCGATAGTTGGGGTACTGCCCTTCGAGGAGGCGACTGGTCAGGCGTTGATCCGTCCACTCAAAGACGACCTGGCTCTGGTCAAAGTGCACGGCAACATCGCTCCCCGTCTGCCGCTCCAGCAGTTTGGTCAACTCTTGCAGTGCCTTGGCTGGAATCGTAACGTCCAGATCGTTGTCGCTGGCTGTCTTAGCCCCTTTCCCTTTGGCGTCTTTGCCGTCGGCCTCGACGTCTACGGTCTGGACAACGGTGAGCCGGTGACCATCTGTGGCGGCAAACTCCAGGCCGTCCGACTGCATCGTCAAATGAACCCCTGTGAGGACTTGCTTCGTCTCATCACTGCTGGCAGAAAACAGAGAGCTTTTCAGCCCTTCAATCAGACTCTCAACGGGTAGATGAGCAACATCCCCACCTTCAACGACAGGCAGTTCAGGAAACTCTTCCGCGCCCATCCCCCGTACCTGATAGCGTCCAGTCGCGCAGGTCAGGGTGGTCACAAAGCTGGAATCCTCGGTTGCACCATCATTGCCGTCTTCCAGCGTAATATCACCCTCTGGCAGGCGGGAAACAATATCGGTCAACAGTTTGGCAGGCAGGGTCAGTTTGCCGCCCACAATGACATCTGCGGGGAAACTGGTTTGAATGCCCAGGCTGAGGTCGAATGCGCTGAGTTTGATCTGCTGCGTGTCTTCGTCTGCAATGAACAAAACGTTTGCCAACACAGGATGACTGGGACGGGAAGACACGGCCCGACTGACTAAGTTGAGATTGGCGCTGAGGCTACTTTGGGAGCAAACCAGTTTCATAGGAGTCAACCTTTGGCTTGAGAGTGAGTGTGGCGATCGCAGACTAGAGCTTGGTGGCACCGATTAGCATTGGCTAACGCTATCCGTAGCGTTTCAGCGTTGTCTGCGTATGTTAGCACCCCTGTTTAGAACAATCCAGTCCAAGGGTGAGGGGAATGCATCCAGCCTCGCTTGATCAACGATCCGGACTTAAGTAATTCTTATTTAAACAGTAGTAGTAGGGGCTGTGGAAAATGTGGAGAAACGTACAAAATGCGATGGGATAAGTTTTTGCGGTCGGTTTAAACCTGTGGAAAACGTGTGGAAAAACTCGTGATCTTTTCACAAGGTATTTATACTTATTTAGTTTTTCCACGATCGCGCCGGTTTCTATACAGATTCTCCACAACGTTTTCCACAGAAAAGTTTAAGGTTTTCCACAAGCCTCCCGGTACTTCACCGATTGCAACAGATATTCTTGATAAAAATTTACGTATCTCCTGAACGATCGTGAACGTTCTCCACACGCGGTCGCGCGTCGAGGCATAAGTGGAGCTGATCAATTGGTACATGCGATCGAGTTCGCCGCGGTCTGCAGATGATGCGATCGCGGCGAACTTATAGAGTGCGGTAAGATTACTTGCGCGATTGACTGGCAAGATTGATGCGATCGCCTAGCTGCCGCAGCGTTTGCGCCATGCTGGGATCAGTCTCTTTGAGTTGAGCAATCTTATCGCAGCTGTACATGACGGTAGTGTGGTCTTTGCCGCCAAATTCCTCGCCAATTTTGGGCAGGCTGAGGTCTGTGTGGTGCCGCATGAGATACATCCCTACCTGACGGGCCACACTAATTTCGCGGCGACGAGAACTGCCTTTCAGGTCTTCGACTGAGACATCAAACGCTTCCGCTACCGACAGAATAACGGCCTCTGGTGATGCCTCAACTTTTTCCACAGGCGGATTGAGCACGGGGGCAATATTCTCGACTGTCATGGGCAGCCCCGAAATGGAAATGTAGGCTACCGCTCGAATTAACGCCCCCTCCAGTTCCCGAATGTTTGAGGTGTAGCTGGAGGCAATGTACTCGATCACCTCGCGCGGCAGGCGCATGTTTTCGTATTCAGCTTTCTTTTGCAGAATGGCCATCCGTGTTTCCAAATCAGGCGGCTGAATATCCGCAATCAAGCCCATGGAGAAACGAGAGCAGAGGCGCTCCTGTAGACGGGGAATCTGATTCGGGGGGCGATCGGACGCTAGTACAACCTGCTTGCCCGTCTCGTGCAGCGTGTTAAAGGTATGGAAAAACTCCTCCTGAGTGTATTCCTTGCCTTCGATAAACTGAATGTCATCAACCAGCAGCACATCGACAGCCCGATAGCGCTCCTGAAAGCTTTGCCGACTGTCTTTGCGAATTGCGGTGATCAGGTCATTGGTGAACTGCTCGGTGGAGACGTAAACGATGCGGGACGTGGAGCAAATTTCCAGACGGTAGTGCCCGATCGCTTGCATCAGGTGGGTTTTCCCCAGCCCAACGCCACCGCACAGAAACAGAGGATTAAACTCACGACCGGGAGACTCCGCAACGGCCAGCGATGCTGCGTGTGCCATGCGGTTGTTGGAGCCAACCACCAGTCGCGAGAACACATACTTTGAATTCAACTCACTGCGAGTGCCATTACCGTTGCTGGCAGGAGGGGATGCCGGTGCGGGTGGTGGCTCAGAGTGATTGGCTGGGGTGGGAAGGGGCCAAAACATCTCGGGCTGATCTGGACTGGCCTGATCG
>JAJPKC010000027.1 GCA_021323955.1 Oscillatoriales cyanobacterium Centralia_MAG_596
AACCTCGACCCCCAGCAGGTGGCAGCCCGGATCACGCCCAAAACGCGTGTGATTCTCCCCATTCACTTTGCGGGTCGCCCGTGCCCTATGGACGCGATCGTTCAGCTCGCCGCTGACCACGGCTTAACGCTGATTGAAGACTGTGCTCACGCGATCGAAACCGAATATAAGGGACGAAAAGCCGGAACCTTTGGCGATTTTGGCTGCTTTAGCTTCTACGTCACCAAAAACGTGGTGACTGGCGAAGGTGGCATGATCTTAACCAAACGCGCTGAAGATGCTGCTCGCCTCAAGACCCTCTCCCTCCACGGGATGACTCGGGATGCCTGGAAGCGATTTGGTACTGAGGGGTTCAAGCACTATCAGGTGATCGAGTGTGGCTTTAAGTACAACATGATGGATTTGCAGGCTGCGATCGGGATTCATCAGCTTAACCGGGTTGAAACCTCCTGGCAGCGGCGTCAGGCAATCTGGCACCGCTATAACGAGTCCTTTGCCAATCTGCCAATCCACTTGCCGCCCGCACCAGAACCAGACACCCGCCACGCCTATCATCTCTATACGGTCCTGATTGATCAAGCCGAAACCGGCATTAGCCGCGATGCCTTTCTAGATGCGATGACCACGCACAACATCGGTGTAGGTGTGCACTATCTCAGTCTACCGGAGCACCCTTACTATCAGCAAACCTTCGGCTGGCAGCCGGAAGACGTTCCTCATGCGATGCGGGTTGGGCGTCAAACCGTCAGTCTACCGCTTTCGGCTAAATTAACGGACGATGATGTGGACGATGTGATTAGAGCGGTTTACAGCACGTTGGGTATAACTATGAGGCGACCATAGCATGATCCTTCGGCCACGTGATGCCTTCCCCCATTAATGACCTTTCTGATACGCCCGTAGCAGGGTGGTTTCATTTAAGCGAAGGAGAAGCCGTGAGTGAGAAACTGATAAACACGGTTCACCTGATTGGTGAGTACTCTGACTCCCTGTGGCAGGGTGCGAAACCCTAACTAACGCACGATCGAGATGAGAAAGCAGTTCAAAATCGCCCACAACACTGAGGCACTACCGCCAGGACTGGCATCGTCCTCTGCAAAAGTGACATCTCGAATCCAGTGCAATCGGTTCTCAATGCACCAATGTTGCTGAATGGGACCGAGAAATTCAGCGGCACTCAACTCTAAGTCACTGATATAGCTAACCTGTTCATGAAACGGTTTGCCCTCGCAGGTGCCCAGCGTTCAACCCAAATCAGGCATTTCAAGCCTGCCCACTGCTGTTGCAGGTCTGTCGATGCTGGGTAAACCCCAAGTCCGACGATTCACTTGACGCTGATGCGTAGCATCCAACACTTCTGCTTCGCTTAACGCCTGAGCGGTTGCATGTAATTGCTTCAGCGTGCGTTCCAGGGTGAGTTGATGGCTTTGAGCTCCGTCGCCCAGTACCTTGCCCCGCAGAAGCACGATCCCTTCCTCCGGGTCAAGGCGCTGCATGATTACTCGAGTTTGGACTAACTGGCTTCAAGCGATGCCAAACAGGAAGCCATGAAAAGTTGACTCAATTGCTATGAGCAATTGAGTCAAGGCTTAGAACACACCTCAGGCGGGAATTTAAGCGCCTCTGGGTCAGCAGCGGTCAGTGAATGTTCGGTTTTTTGGCGTTTAGAGACTCGTTTTTTAACCGTCGGATACCGAGGACGCGGAGACGTATTCTCTCCCTTCGCCCGTCCTGGGGATTTACCACGCTGTTTGGGCGGAGGAGCAGGGGTGCCAATCGCCGCAAGAATGCCTGCAAACGCTTGTGCGGCGCGACCTGGGGAGAGGGAATCTTGGGGTGCTTGCCAAGGCAAAGGGTGGTCCCTACACCCCTCGCTTGCCGGCCACAGTTGCCAACTCAGCAAGGGCATTAGGTCGCTCCAGCGTTCACTGGCAGGCAGCGAACTGAACTGGAGCTGTGTCCAAAATAACCGCTGCTTGGCAAAACGATACCAGTGTTCCACAGCAAAGCGCCGTAAGTAGGAGAGCCAGAGGGTTTCTAACGGCGGCATCGTCTTCCCCAACCATGCCAACCCCATCGGCTGCAAGCGGCGCTTACCGTTAGAAGGTGCTAGTACCTCTACCCGGATGACGGCCATGGTGTGCTTGGGGGCGTTGCGGAAATGGTACTCACGCCACAGTGTGACTCGCACCTGTCCCAGTTTGGCGTCCTCGACCTCAATCGTCTCGGTGGGCAGACTCCAAGTTTCAGGGTCATTCAGCTTCAGCTTGTGCCCATGTTTAGCGGGTGCTCCACGTCCGCCATAGGCAGGTGGCGTCCCATAGACATAGCGGTTGGAGGCAAGGCGCAGCAGCAGGTCTGCCTCAATGGCTGCCGTCTGGTTGACAAAACTGGCATTGCCGTAGCCTCGGTCATCAATCGCCAACGGGCGTAGCGTGAGTTGGCGGGTCACTTGTTTGAGTTGGAAGGCCGCTCGACTCGCAGGCGTTTCAACGCTGGTCATCCGTTCGTGGCGCAACGGCAACGCCCAACTGCACTAGGCTTCGGGAATCTAGGCTAAGGTACTGTAAGTGTGTCCAACTGTGATGGCATGGTCTACACCGCCCCCCCAGGTGCGATCTTTCAAGCGCTTGGCCGCAGGACGATGCCACCGACTGGTATCCCCAACCAGCAACGGTGGCTGGTGGCTGTCCACCTGTCTCACTAGCAGCTTCAGCACTTTCGCTCGGGGCAAATGACTATCCTGGAGGGCGGCATAAGTGCTCGACCATTGACGGCGAAAGACTGGACTTTGCGACAAACTCACAAAGGACACAATGCACGCACTCACTAGCACCGCATCCATCAAATCAAAGATCGCATCCCGGCCGTTGCCCAGGGTGTTGTACAACCTTTGGCGAAATTCTTGAAGTTGGTTGAAAATCATAAGGTCAATGGGCTTTGTACTTCATTGACCTTACGGCAGTCGGTGACGCTCATTGACTGCCTTCTTTTACAGAATTAGTCCAAACTCAAGTCCACTAGCATCGTCACCAAACTCACGACGGCCTCTTCCCCCTGCGCGAACAATCGGACGCTGCTTCGCTGCGCCCGATCGTTCGCTGTTTCTGGTTCAACGTTGGCTACCGGATGGGCTAGATTATGGCTGCATTACTTAATTTCTGCAGCAAGCTTGAAAAAATCTCTAATTTTTTAAGCCTGAGTAGTTACTTACAGCTTTTGCAAAAAGTTAGAAGAGGAAGTAGCGTTGTGCCATTGGTAGGACGGTGGCGGGTTCGCAGGTGAGAAGTTGCCCATCCGCGCGAACTTCGTAGGTTTCGGGGTCGACTTCCATTTTTGGTGTGGCGTCGTTGAGCTTCAGGTCTTTCTTCGTGAGTTTGCGAATGCCAGAAACCGCGACGGCTTTCTTTTGCAAGCCAAGTTTGTCAGGAATGCCTTTCTTGAGAGCGGCTTTGGAGACGAAGGTGAGGGAGGTAGCTGCGATCGCGCCGCCAAAGCTGGCAAACATGGGGCGCATGTGGATCGGCTGTGGGGTGGGGATACTGGCGTTAGCATCGCCCATCTGCGCCCAACCAATCAAGCCACCTTTGATCACAACTTCGGGCTTCACGCCAAACATCGCCGGTCGCCACAGGCACAGGTCTGCTAACTTGCCGACCTCGACGGAACCCACATGCTCTGCAATACCGTGGGTGATGGCGGGATTAATCGTGTACTTGGCGACGTAGCGCTTGGCGCGGAAGTTGTCGTTGCGGTTGTGGGATTCGACGGTGCCTTCGGTATGGGGAGCCAGCCAACCACGATCGAACTTCATTTTGTGAGCCGTTTGCCAGGTGCGGATGATGACCTCACCGATGCGTCCCATCGCTTGCGAGTCAGATGACAGCATGCTGAAGGCCCCAATATCGTGCAGGATGTCTTCGGCGGCGATCGTTTCGCGGCGAATGCGAGACTCAGCAAAAGCGACATCTTCGGCGATCGACGGATCGAGGTGGTGGCAGACCATCAACATATCCAGATGTTCGTCGAGCGTGTTTTGGGTGTAAGGACGGGTGGGATTGGTAGACGACGGCAACACATTAAGTTCGCCGCAGATTTTGATGATGTCAGGTGCGTGCCCGCCGCCTGCGCCTTCGGTGTGATAGGTGTGGATGACACGATTTTTGAAAGCCGCGATCGTATCTTCCACAAAACCCGCCTCGTTCAACGTGTCGGTGTGGATAGCGACCTGCACGTCGTAATCATCGGCAACGCTCAGGCAGGTATCGATCGCTGCGGGTGTCGTTCCCCAGTCTTCGTGGAGTTTTAGACCGATTACGCCTGCTTCGACCTGCTCAACCAAGCCTTCAGGTTTAGCGCTGTTGCCCTTGCCCGTAAAACCAATGTTGATGGGAAACGCATCTGCCGCTTGCAGCATCCGGTAAATATTCCAGGGACCAGGAGTGCAGGTCGTGGCGCTGGTGCCAGCCGCTGGACCTGTCCCACCTCCCACTAGCGTCGTGACACCCGACGCGATCGCCACTTCAATTTGCTGAGGGCAGATGAAGTGAATATGGGTATCGATGCCGCCAGCGGTGAGAATCATCCCTTCGCCCGCGATCGCCTCGGTACCAGGACCAATGATGATCGTCACGTTGTCTTGAATGTGAGGATTGCCCGCCTTTCCGATCGCGTGAATTTTGCCGTCCTTAATCCCAATATCCGCTTTGACGATGCCCCACCAGTCGAGAATGAGCGCATTGGTGATGACGGTATCCACCGCACCATCGGCATTGGTAATCGGGGACTGTCCCATGCCTTCGCGAATGACCTTACCGCCGCCAAATTTGACCTCATCGCCGTAGGTGGTGTAGTCCTCCTCGACTTCAATGATCAAATCGGTGTCGGCTAACCGGACGCGATCGCCCACGGTGGGACCAAACGTTTCCGCATAGGCGCGGCGGT
>JAJPKC010000293.1 GCA_021323955.1 Oscillatoriales cyanobacterium Centralia_MAG_596
CTTCGGGCAGGATGCTCAGGGACGGTTCTTTGGCGGCGGGCGATCGCAGGCGGGTGGCTTTGAGATTCCACTCGGGTTTCTGTCTGGTTTCACCGAAAGTGCAGACTACGCCAAGATGAAATGGAACGTGTTCGACGCTCAGGTGAAGCAAAAGCTCCTGCGTTTAGTCAACCCCGACCAGCACTATCCCAACGGGGTCAGCTAGGCAAGAGAACGGTGAAGGCTATCTGACTTGCAATTGTGCTCCTTCATCGCTCCCCGTCCCTGATCGTTAGCCCCCTGACTATCTTCGTTCAGCTTTACCTCGTTTAGACGTATGGGATCGCTTGACCTCTACCTCATTCGCCACGGACTTGCAGGCGAGCATCGCCCCGACGCTGACGATCGTGAGCGCCCGTTGACCGATGAAGGCAAGCAGAAGACGCGACAAGTTGCGAAGCGATTACAAACCCTGGGGCTACAGTTTGACCTGGTATTGACCAGTCCGTTGGTGCGCGCCCGTCAAACCGCTGATATTTTGCTCGACGCCAGGCTGGCACCAGACTTAAGCACGTCGGATCATCTGGCTCCCGGTGGCGATATCCATGTCTGGCTAGACTGGCTCCAGCGCTGGCGATCGCTGACTGCCACAGCACTGGCGCTGGTCGGGCATGAACCTGACCTGAGCCACTGGAGCGAGATCTTACTGTGGGGGCAATCCAGGGGTGTGATTACGTTGAAAAAGGCAGGTATCATAGGTTTAACTCTACCGAACGAAAACTTCTCTCCGGTGGGTCACAGTTCCCTTTTCTGGTTGGCTCCCCCCCGGTTTCTACTGTAAATCCGGCAGGAAAACCGTATCCTTTCTACCTTGCTGCCGACTAATAACCAGGGTATCCTAAAAATAGTAAGCACGCTAAGCAAATGAGGGTTAGTCAGATGGTTTCTCAGTCGATCGCGCCCATGGCTTCAGACGGATGGCGAGCAGTACTGGCCCCTCACGGAATGGGGTATCGCATCAAGTTACTGTCCCAACTGCTGGCCCGCCGGTTTCAAGAGCGACTAGACCGCTTTGGGCTAACCATCTTTCATTGGGTCGTCCTGTGCTGTCTCTGGGAAGAAGATGGACTAGCCATCTCCAGCATCGGCGAAAAGCTCCAGCAGGTGGGCGGTACGCTGACGGGCGTGCTGGATCGGATGGAAAGCCGTGGCTTGATTCGCCGGGAGCGTGATCTCCACGATCGTCGAGTCTGGCGCATTTGGCTGACCGAAGATGGCCTCAAGCTGCGCGAGATTTTACCGCCGATCGCGCTGGAATTGCGTGAGCAAGCCATGTGTGGATTATCCAATGCCGACCGTGAGCGCTTTTCTGATTTCCTGAATCAAGCGATCGCAAATCTCTCCTGACATGTTTCTTCCTGACTACGGCCGATTGGTGACCACGCGACCCATAGGTCGGCTTATCGCAACCAGACGCCTCACCCTAGTGGATGAAACTACCGGAGGATGTCAAGGCACCAGGTAGTTTGGGATCATGCTGATAGAACTTTAAGAAAATCTGACATCAGGCTCGCAGTTCAAATCTTTCGCAGGTATTACGCGCCCTTAATAAAAGAATGATAATATATTGTAGTCAGAAACTACGCACTCTAAATAAATGAGTTCTTAGTAATCTTCTTTTTCACTGACGCAGGCTTTTGGACTCGCACCGATTCATCTCTACATCCCAATTTTCTGGTTAGGTAACCGCTATGACACGATCGAATGGTCAATCACACAACGGACGGGGATCCAGCGTCCTGGACGCGGAACCGATTGCACCGATTCAAAACGCTGAAGAGCTAAAGGTGTTGGCACCGGCAGAGGCTGGCTCCAGCGCTCGTGCCAGCGTGGTCGATGCGCCCCCTGACACAGCCCCCCCCGATACAACACCCGATGCGCCCCCAGCCGCGCCAGCCGCGCGTAAGCGCCCAATCAAGCTGATCCTCGCTGCCGCCGGAGTAGGGGCGATCGCGGCGGGAGCGTTTGGCTTTCATTGGTGGCAGTATGCCTCCAGCCATGAGGAAACGGATAACGCAACCGTAGCGGGCCACATCCACCAGATCAGCGCCCGCATTCCCGGTACCGTGAAGCAAATCCTGGTTGATGACAACCAGCAGGTTAAAGCAGGCCAAACGCTGGTCAAGCTAGACCCACGCGATTATCAAATCAAGCTGCAGCAGGCGCAGGCAGAGTTAGCGTCAGCCCAGCAGAAAGCTAATTCTGCTCAAATCAATATCGCACTCTCCGCAAAGACCGCTGAAGCAACGACCACGCAATCGCAGGGTGACCTTGGTAAGGCGCAGGCGGCGATCGCCCAGGCGCAGGCGCAGGTTGCAGAGGCGCAGTCGGGTGTGCCGCAGGCGCAGGCCCAGTTGGCGGAGGCAAGAGCGAACTTAAATAAGAACCAGGCGGACTACAAGCGCTACACCGATTTGTTTAACGAAGGCGCAATTTCGGCGCAGCAGCGAGATACCGCCCTGCAAGGCTATAGCGTTGCCTCGGCCCAAGTGAGAGCGGCTGAGGAAGCAGTAAGGCAGGCACAGGCGAAGGTGGCGCAAAGTCAGCAAGCTGTCGAAACGGCACAAGCGGGCTTGACGTCTTCTGAAGGTGGACTGCAACAGGCAGCCGCAAAAGGGATTCAGACGCAAGTGACCCGCAGCGATTTTGGGACGGCGAAGGCGGCGATCGAGCAAGCTCAGGTAGCGCTCCGCAACGCCCAACTACAGCTTTCCTACACCAACATTACCGCTCCCAGCGACGGGCGAATTGGCCGCAAAACGGTTGAAGTGGGGCAACAAATTCAGGCGGGCACACCGCTGATGGCGCTGGTTGACAACGCTTACTGGATCACCGCCAACTTCAAGGAGACGCAGCTAGAAGATATGCGCCCCGGACAGACCGTTGAGATCAAGCTCGACTCCTTCCCGCACAAGACATTTACGGGTAAGGTCGATAGTCTCTCGCCTGCTTCGGGTGCCGAATTTGCGCTGCTGCCTCCCGACAACGCTACGGGTAACTTCACCAAAGTTGTCCAGCGCGTTCCCGTTAAGATCGTCTTCGATGCCGATAGTATTAAAGGCTACGAGTCGATGATCACCCCAGGGATGTCGGCTGTGGTAACGGTGGCCGTGAAGTAAGCAAGGAGAGAGAGGTAGGGGTGAGCGCTGGTCGGCTAGGGTATTAACGATTGGCTGGAGAGCCGTTAGCAGTCGATCGCATCCAGTGAGGATGCCTGCCTGATCTTGCCTCACCTTTAATCCGCTCATGCGTCACGGCCCTCTTTCCAATCACGTTGGATGAATGCAGTATTCGATGGCAAAGCAATGAATGTTGGACTTGAACGCATAAAGCCGATGTTACGCGCTTTACGATCGCGCAACTACCGGCTTTTTTTTATGGGCCAGGGTGTGTCGCTGGTGGGCACCTGGATGACACAGACGGCGACGATCTGGCTGGTGTATCACCTGACAGGTTCACCGCTGATGCTGGGAGTGGTTGGCTTTGCAAACCAGTTTCCTAACTTTGTGCTGACTCCGTTTGCAGGTGTTTGGGTCGATCGCTGGGATCGTCGCCGGACGATCGTCATCACCCAGGTGCTGGCCATGATCCAATCGCTGGCGCTGGCATTTTTGGCGTTGACGGGCAAAGCGGATGTCTGGCATATTGTGGCGCTGAGCGCATTACAGGGTGGCATCAATGCGTTTGACATGCCCGCTCGTCAGTCCTTTGTCGTCAAGATGGTCGATCAGCGCGAAGATCTCAGCAACGCGATCGCGCTCAACTCATCCATGTTCAGCAGTGCGCGGTTAATTGGCCCCGCGATCGCCGGGTTACTCATTGCCGCCACTAACGCCGGGGTCTGTTTTCTCATCGACGGCGTCAGCTACATTGCCGTCATCGCCGGACTACTGGCCATGCGTCTACCCGCACAAGACCGATCGCCGACTCAAACCACGCATACCCTCTGGCGTAGCCTTAAAGAAGGCTTCGACTATGCCTTTGGCTTTCAGCCAATCCGCTCGATTCTGCTGCTGATTGCCCTGGTGAGCCTGGTAGGGATGCCCTACATGACCCTGGCTCCGATTTTTGCGTCTGAGGTGCTGCACGGTGGGCCGGAAACGCTGGGCTTTTTGATGGCTGCCTCCGGACTAGGCGCGCTGTTCGCAGCGGTGTATCTCAGCTCACGACCCAGCGCGTTGGGGTTGAGCAAGCTGATCGCGATCGCGCCTGCCATCTTTGGGATTGCGCTAATTATCTTTGCGCTGTCGCGTGTCCTCTGGCTGTCGTTGCTGGCGGTGCTGCTGGTAGGGATGAGCCTGATTCTACAACACACGTCTGGGAATACCGTGCTGCAAACGATCGTGGAAGACGACAAGCGCGGAAGAGTAATGAGTTTTTACATGATGGCGTTTACCAGCACCGTCACCTTTGGAAATCTGCTGGCCGGTAGCCTTGCCAGCCATATTGGTGCGCCAAACACCCTGCTGATTGGGGGCGTTTTCTGCATCGCTGGTTCACTGCTGTTCACCAAACAGCTACCGGAGATGCGGCGATCGATGCGCGTCGTTTATAGACAGATTGGGCTGCTGCCTCAAACCGATACCTGACCGATACCTGATATCAATTAGTTGAAACGATAGCCAGCAAAAACCTGTCCCAACGGCTTGATTGGTATGCGAACCTATAGATACAGGCAGCCCAGGCTGTTTGGCATGATCGTATCCGTTAGCACTCTTTTCCCAAAACGCTTTTTTGCTCTTGCTGGGAGGTTTCTGTGGCAACGTCCGTAGCAATCCAACCACCGTCCGATCGCGTCCCCTTGAAAACCTGGATTGGGGTGATGGGTACCATGCTGGGGGCCTTCATGGCCGTGCTGGATATCCAAATCACCAACGCGTCGTTGAAGGATATCCAGGCTGCATTGAGCGCAACGCTCGAAGAGGGTTCCTGGATTTCGACCTCTTACCTGGTAGCGGAAATCGTGGTGATTCCACTCACGGGCTGGCTATCGCAGGTTTTCTCGACGCGGCGCTATTTGTTGGTGAATGCGAGCTTTTTCATCTTCTTTTCGGTGTGCTGCGCCTGGGCCTGGGATTTGCCATCCATGATTGTCTTTCGGGCACTCCAGGGATTCACGGGTGGCGTGCTGATCCCAATGGCGTTTACCGTGATTTTGACCATGCTGCCGCCGCGGAAGCAGTCTACAGGACTAGCCATGTTTGCGGTCACAGCGGTGTTTGCCCCGTCGATCGGCCCCACGTTGGGCGGTTGGCTGACCGAAACCTTTAGCTGGCACTACGTCTTTTACCTGAATGTGATTCCTGGTGCGCTGCTGATTGCTGCCGTCTGGTATGCCATCGATGCCAAACCAATGAAGCTGGAGATGCTCAAGCAGGGCGACTGGTTTGGCATTTTGGCGATGGCGATCGGGCTGGGATCGCTGCAAGTAGTGCTGGAGGAAGGCAGCCGCAAAGACTGGTTTGGGTCACCATTGATTGTGCGGCTCACCGCGATCGCCGTTATCTTCCTGGTCATTTTCTTCATCATCGAACTGACGCGCAAAAAGCCCTTTATTAATCTGCGGCTGATGACACAGCGCAACTTTGGGCTGGCAAGCATTGTCAACGTGGCGCTGGGACTGGGACTGTACGGCTCGGTTTACATCATGCCGCTGTACTTGAGCCAGATTCAGGGCTATAACGCCATGCAGATTGGCGAGGTGCTGATGTGGGTGGGAGTTCCGCAGCTATTCCTGATCCCATTTGTACCCAGACTGATGCAACGCTTTGATATCCGGCTGATTATCGCAATAGGCGTGAGTCTCTTTGCCGTGAGCTGCTTGATGAACTCATCACTCACGAATCTGACTGCGATCGACCAACTGCGCTGGTCACAACTGGTGCGGGCGCTCGGCCAGCCGTTAATTATGGTGCCGCTGTCATCCGTAGCCACAGCCGGACTGCCAAAAGAGCAGGCCGGTTCCGCGTCCGGGCTGTTTAACATGATGCGAAATCTGGGTGGGTCGATCGGCATTGCCGCGATCGCGACATTGCTGACGCAGCGCGAACAGTTTCACTCCAACCGATTGGGTGAAGCCGTTTCCCCTTATAGCCTCGCTACTCAAGAGCGCATGAATCAGATGACGCAGTACTTTATCAGCAAGGGGGCGGATCTCGTCACGGCGCAAAATCAAGCGACCGCAGCGATCGCCAATATCGTGCGCCGTGAGGCTTACGTTATGGCGTATAACGACTGCTTTTACTTTATTGCTTGTGCGTTGCTGCTAAGTGGCCTCGCCATTATCTTCTTTAAGAAGGTGCAGGCAAAAGGCGGCGCAGCAGGGCACTAGAGCTGGTAAAAGGATACTCAAACGTGATGGTGTCCTTTTAAGTGGAGCACCGCGTCACGGGATTAGCGGCCACAGACCGCAGCAACAGGGGTTTAGCGGGTGAGCACAACGCTTCACAACGTTCATGTGGCATCGCCTTCAGCCAGCAAGCGACCTGCCGTCTGGGACGGCTCCAGCATCATCACAGCGGGGAAAAGACGAGGAACTGCCTGCTTTAAAAGAGCCCGTGGCTTACTCACCTGAAAATAGGTGTAGCTTAATAGAGATCGAGTGCAGTAAGCCATGACCAGTCATCGTCAACTAGACCCTCAGCCCGCAGGAACCAGCGCAACGTCTTCATTGCCGCTACGCCACTCATCAGTGACATCGACTCATGATCAGATGGCAACACTGGCAGCGTTAAACCTGGCTCAGACACCGCATCAGGGAGATTTTGCCACCACGCTGGCCGCCCACCACTGGTCATCATTTCAGCCAGCTCAGCTGGAGATCGTTCAGATCAATGTTGGCAAGCTGTGCAATATGAGCTGCCGTCACTGCCATGTTGATGCTGGCCCGGATCGCACCCGCGAAAACATGAACCGGGACACGATCGTGGCGTGTCTGCGAGCGATCGATCAGACCAACGCACATACCGTCGATATCACGGGCGGGGCACCTGAACTGAACCCCCACTTTCGCTACCTGGTGGACGAGTGTGTGGCGCGAGGAAAGCACGTCATCGATCGCTGCAATCTGACCGTGCTGCTGCTGCCCCGGATGCAGGATTTGCCGCAATGGCTCGCCGATCGTCGGGTAGAAGTTGTGTGCTCGTTACCCCATTACCGTCAGCGCAATACCGATGCCCAGCGGGGGGACGGCACCTTTGACAAGTCGATCGAGGCACTGCGGCGACTCAATGCGGCTGGATACGGACAGGGCGATCCCCAGCGGAGACTGACGTTGGTGAGCAATCCCGTTGGGGCATTTCTCGCTAGCGGACAGACAAAGCTAGAGCAGGAATGGAAGATTGGCTTACAGAACCATCATGGCATCACCTTCGATCGCCTGATCACGCTCAACAACATGCCCATTTCTCGCTATTTGGAATGGCTGAAACAGTCGGGAAACTTGCAGCGCTACATGGAACTGCTGGTCAACGCCTTTAACCCAGCCACGATCGCGGGCGTGATGTGCCGCAATACCCTATCGGTTGCGTGGGATGGGCGTCTCTACGATTGTGACTTTAACCAGATGCTCGACCTGGAGATCCAGGCTCCCGATGGCACTCACCCGCATATTCGAGACTTCAATCCAGTAACACTGGCACAGCGTCAAATTGTCACTGGACGGCATTGCTTTGGCTGCACCGCTGGCGCAGGTAGCTCCTGTGGTGGAGCGATCGTGTAGAGGCAAAGCCGGTCTTCCCCCTGCACCACCAGCGGACATCGACACCAGATCGGTTCGGTTCCACGCCTCCCATTTGATCGATAATCTAGATACCGTCATAGTAGGAGTTATTTAAGCGGGATATCTGACCGACGGGTATCCCGAAACGGAAGTGTGAACCTCGTGCCTAAGTGGTTACTGCCAACATTAAGTGAAATTCTGGCGCTGAACGATCCAACGTGGGCTGCTCAGCTAGAGCCGTTGTCGGCTGGTATGGTGGGAGAGCCAGTCAGCCCGCAACCCGCAAGTCGGCTGGCACTGCAACGAGTACGAGCTGAGCGCGAATGGTCAGGGGCGATCGCTGCTCTCAGTGCACTATTGAACCAGGCTGTATCGGCAGAGCCGTCCCTCAATCGTGACCCCGCCGCCACTCAGGGGCTGGTGCTGTCCGGGCCATTGCCTGTACTCAGCCATCCTGAGCTGGTGCGCAACTTCACGACCTGGTCACTTACGGCCAATCCCCTCCACGTGACGGCCTGGCTACCGCTACAGCTCTTACCAGCAGACAGCAAAACCGCCAAGCCCCTGCCGGAAAAATCGACCACGCCTTCGTTACCGCTGCTTCCAGGTGACCCACTGGCAGCAGAGCAGTTTTGTCTGGTGCTGACGCCCTGGTTCAGCCTGGTGCTGGTGCTGGGCGAATCGTTGAGCGGTGAACCGAGCTTCATGTTTTCCTTCATGCCAGACGTGGTGCAACAGGCGTGGGAAGCCATTCGACCGCGAATTTTGCTCATGAATTCCGATCAGGTCGAGCAGCTCGATGCTTTGGCTGAGCAGTTCACACCCGTTGCGCCAGATTACACTGCCGTGATGCAGTTCAGCCGGTTGATGCTGACTCACCTACCAGAGCCGCTGGATGAACTCCGGAGCGAAAAGCTCAATGGCCAGTACGCCGCTCGGTCAGAATTCGGTGGCGATCGCGCCGAAGCGCCTCACGCATCAAAGCAGCCGGCCTATTCCACCCGTTCAGCACCGTTTGCGGCCCATGCCTTTGTTGAAGCCAGCCCAACGGCGACTCCCGATATCACCAGCATCGATATTGAGCTGCTCCAGGCGCTCGCGCACGAAATTCGCACGCCGCTGACCACCATTCGTACCCTCACCCGATCGCTGCTGAAGCGGACTGATCTCCCACCCGACGTGGTCAAACGGTTAGGCATTATTGATCGCGAGTGCAGTGAACAGATCGATCGCTTCGGCTTAATCTTCCGTGCGGTTGAGCTGCAAACCACACCAACCCGTCAGGAAAAGATGTCGCTGACGCGGACTTCGCTGGCGCAGGTCTTTCAGCAGAGCATTCCACGCTGGCAACAGCAGGCCAGTCAGCGACAGCTCACGCTGGATGTCGTGCTACCCCAGCGAATGCCTACCGTGGTGAGCGATCCCACAATGCTCGACCAGGCGCTTACGAGTTTGATTGAACGGTTTACCCGCAGTCTACCGGCAGGTAGCCATATTCAGGTAGAAGTCATGCTGGCAGGCGATCAGCTCAAAGTACAGCTACAGTCTGAACCCGATGCGGCCTTTACAGCGCGTCAGCACCACCGACCACTGCTGCGATCGCTGGGCCAACTGCTGATGTTTCAGCCCGAAACGGGCACGCTCAGTCTCAACCTGACGGCCACCAAGAACCTATTTCAATCGCTGGGCGGCAAGCTCATCGTGCGCGAACGGCCTCAGCAGGGTGAAGTGATGACCGTATTTCTGCCGCTAGAGGTTAGCAGCATCGACGTGTAGCGCCTGTCAAAATGGTGGACTAGAATGTCCCGGCCTGCAAGCAACCGCGCTTACTTTGCCTGGGCCTGAAGCTGACGGTCGATCGACGCTGCGGCAGCCAATCCTGAGAGAAATGCCTGCTCCACTTTTTGACCTCCACACCAGTCACCCGCGCACACTAGCGGCGCTGCCGTCTCTGCGGATAGATCGGGGTCTGCCAGCGGCGATCGCGCAAAGGCATAGCGCCAACGATGCACCTGTAGCCAATCGGGAGTCGCCAACCATGCCGCCTGTAGCCGCTCTGCCGCCCGTTTGAGCAGCGTATATCCGGCGGACTGAAGGGAAATTGCGTCTAAATACTGTTCGGCAAAGGCTGCCGTACTCTGCACCACAAACACCGGCTGCGGTGCGTCCTTGCGCTTGCTGCTATCATCACCCAACCAGGCCAGATTCCCATCTTTTGTAAAGGTGACGGAGCAGACGTTCGGGTACTGAGACAGCCACTCCTGCCGCCGATCAACGGCATAGCCTGCGATCACGCTCAAGCAGGGTGTGAATGTCACTGATTGCACCTGCTGGAGAAATGCATCCGGCAGCACACCGACGGGCAGGGTTTGCAGCAGCATCGCCGCTTGCGGTGCCGGGATCGCAACCACGATCGCCCCAGCAGATAGCGTTACCGTCGTCATTGTCTGGTCAGGGGCCGTATGCTGGCAGGTCACCTGCCAATGACCATCATCACCTTGAGCAATCGTCTTCACCACATGGCTCAAGCGAATGTCTAAATCACGCGCCAAAAATTTAGCGATCGCCGTCATCCCGTCGGGCGCAATGAACCGTGGGTTAGCGTCGGCAGCGTGCAGTGTGCCATCGGCACCGAGTTCATGCACCGTGTCTGTCCAGACCGTCAAAACACCTGTAGCGATCATCGGCTGCAGCAGCGATCGAAACGCCTCTCCTTTAGGGGTCAGGTAACACGTCCCATGATCCGCCAACGTACCGTGCAACCGCCGCGTTGCCACACGTCCACCGACCCCCCGCGACTTTTCTAAAATGACCACTCGATACCCCGCATGTTGCAGTTGCCGCGCGCACGTCAGTGCTGACATACCCGCACCAATAACAGCGACATCAAAATCAGTAGCAGCGTAGTTCATGCAGCAGGGTTAGGGTTCTTAGTTCTTAACATTGGCACGATTATATCGAGGGGAAGGGGTGAAAAGGTACGAGCCAAAAGTGTTTACCCCTCCCCGATCCCATTCTCGTAAACCGCTCCCTTGCATCCCACCCCCCGCTCACCGCCATTTCCCTATCCCATTGGGTAGAATAATGGCATTAAACCGATTCACGATGGGGAGGAATGAGGGGTGGATGAGTTGCGAGCTGCTTTAGAGTTGGCGACGGACGATGAGTTGCAGGATTTGACAGAGATCTTGTTTCGCCCCAAGTTTAATCCCATCGATTACGTTACGGCCCTCGACCCGATCACGGTGCAGAGCCAGGATCGGGCAGCCTGGTTAAACTCCCTGGAAGAACGGTTCAGGTTTTTAGCGGCTGATGGCGTCACTGTCCTGAGCCGTAAAACACAGCGGTTGACCTATCGCCAGATTTTGATTCAAGTTTGTCGTCATCTCAAGCTTCCCTATCAGGGGTCAATGTCCACTGTCGATTTGGAAGCAGAAGTCTTTCTTTCCCTGCTGGCGCGTGCCTGGAAGCAAATGCCAGAGTCAGAGCGGGGTGCTTTGAACATTCGACTACAGCGATCGCTCACTAACTCGCAGATCTTGCCCCAGTTGCCGCTGTCGCTGCAACGCGACCCATTGAGCCTGCTAGCCAAAGGGGGCAGCGCGATCGCGGTTAGCTCCATTCTGCGACCAATTCTGCTGCAGCAAATTGCCCGTCAGTTTGCCGTTCAGCTAGCGACGTATCAGATCGCGCAACAGGCCGTTACGACCAGCGGTATGCTGGCAGCCGCGCAGTTGGAAAACTACCTTGCCTTACAAACGGCTCGTCGGGGAATGGCGTTGAGCGCAGCACGGTTGACGGCGGCACGGAGCATTTTTGCATTTATTGGGCCAGCAATGTGGGCATGGTTTTTGGCTGATCTGGGCTGGCGTGCGATCGCGACCAACTACGGTCGCATTATCCCGATCATTTATGCCCTTGCCCAAATCCGTCTTACCCGTGCTGATTGCTTCGAACCGGCTTAGACACTATCCTCACGTTCATTCCCTCACCCCTCTGTTGTGTCACTCCGGGTCGATAAACGATGGCGCTCAAAGACTGGCTGAAGGTCTGGTTTCCCTACCAGCGTCATCCTGATTCTCGACTACAGCCCCTATGGACTCTCACTCAGCTTTCAGCGCTGGCGCTGCCGTTTAGTTCGCTGTTAGGGGGTGTGGGCATTTTGGTGGCGGCCATTGGGGTTTGGCAACAGCGCAGTCAAGCGATTGTCCGGCGTCCGCTCAACCGCGGCTTTGCGGTGCTGAGTGGGTTGATGCTGCTGAGCGCGGCATTGGCGTTTAAACCGCCAGAAGCCTTTCTGGGCCTGTTTAACTTCCTGCCCTTCTTTTTTGTGTTCGCCGCACTGAGTGAGCTGCTCCAGACACCCGCCCAGCTGCGACGACTCGCGTGGATCCTGGTGCTTGGCTCCGTGCCTGTAGTGGCGATCGGAGTGGGTCAGCAGTTTTGCGGCTGGGCCGGGACGGTGCAGGTTCTTTGGGTTGTGCTCAACTGGACGATCGATCCAACTGGCAACCCACCGGGACGGATGGCCTCTATTTTCTTCTACGCCAACGTACTGGCCAGCTATCTGGCAATCACGCTGACGTTAAGCGTGGGCCTGTTGGTTGAGGCATGGATCGGGGATGGTCAGCGGCAAACGACAAACGGTAAGCGCCAGACGGACTCAGGGGACAGGGGCACCAGAGAACAGCGGGAGGAGGGGGTATTTCTACCTCGATCGCCGCTTCCAACGCACGCTCTACCCACACGCCTTTTTCTGGCTGTAACGGTGCTGGGTAACGCGATCGCCCTGATTTTAACGGACTCTCGCAACGCCTGGGCGATCGCAATCCTGGCCTGTCTGGCCTACGCGCTCTACCTGGGCTGGCGCTGGTTGCTGGTTGGGGTGGGCGTAGTCATGGGCAGCACGCTAGGAGCCGCTTTTGGGCCATCTCCGGTGCGGGAATGGCTGCGATCAGTTGTGCCAGCCTTCTTTTGGGCCAGACTGACTGACCAACTGTATCCCGATCGCCCGGTGGCAGAGCTCCGCCGCACCCAATGGCAGTTTGCCTGGTCACTGGCTCAACAGCATCCACTGACTGGCTGGGGGTTGCGTAACTTCAGCCCGATCTATGAGGCACAGATGCATTATTTCATCGGCCATCCCCACAACCTTGTGCTGATGCTGGCAGCGGAAACAGGATTACCAGCAACGCTGCTGTTTCTGGGTCTGGTTGGGTGGGTCGTTGTTCAAGGCAGTGCCTGTCTCCACCAATGGAACACCTCGTCCGACGGGATCACCCGTCCCAACCGTCGCGATCGCTTAATTTACTTTACAGTTCTCGTCGCTTTCATGGGTTGTACGCTGTTTAGCCTGCTAGACATCACGCTGTTTGATGTGCGGATCAACCTGCTGGGCTGGCTATTGCTATCCGCGATCGCGGGGATCACATATCGCCACACGGCAGCCCCAAGCCAGTGAGGGACAGTCGAAGCAAAGGGTTGTCGAACTTGCGTTGCGGTCTACTAGCTCCAAAATCGTAACCCAGTTACAATAGTCAGAGACCGGTTAGGCTGTGCAAACGCTGAAGTGAACAGGGTTTTCGCGTGACTCAGGATCGAGCGACTCCACAGGAGAATGACGGCAGGACACCACACCAAAGGGTGCTGGCTTCCAGCTACTACGGCCTACTAGGGTTACACCCTTCGGCGTCGTCACGCGAAATTCGTCAGGCTTACCGCGATTTGAGCAAGCTCTATCATCCTGATACCACAGCTCTGTCCGCTGCTGCCGCCACAGCCAAGTTTCAGCAGCTCAACGAAGCCTATGCAACACTGAGCAACCCGGAACGCCGTACGGCTTATGACCAAACGATCGGCTACTCGCGCATTCCTGTTGTGCAGCCCGTATCGCAACCGCCGAGTTCGCCATCGCGTAAATTTCAGTCGTCATCGGCCTATCTAGACCCAACCGATCGCCCACTATCGCCCGGAGAGATTTTTGCGCTGTTCATTCTGGGGCTCACGTTTGTTGGGTGCCTGGTGCTGGCAATTACGATCGGCCTCACGCGCGGCGAAGCTGTCTTGCAGCCGATCACGGCACACGTCAACCGCCCCTACCAGGCTGTGACGGCATCTGAAACCAACACCGTCCAGCCAAGCACAAACCCAGCGGCCACCGATCAACTCGAAGAGTCTGCGGTGTCTGTCCCAAATGTGGTCGATCTACCCGCGCCAGCGCCATCCGCTGCGACGCCCCAGCCTCCTGCTGTCCCTATTCCTCTTGAGCAATTGAATGTCACTTCCTCCCGCTGATACCCCCCTGTACAACCATCCCCTTCCAGAGATTGAGCAATGGCTCCTTGAGAAGGGTTGTCAGCAAGACCGTACAGAACGCCACTGCTGGTCAATTCAGCAACCCGACTGGAAGGCAGAGCTATGCCTTGATATTGACCAACTCACCGTCCGCTACTTGCAGTCCAATAATGACTATGCCGTGCAGCGATCGTTCAAGTATTCTCTGAGTCGGCAAGATATTGAAGATGCGGTCTTTGCCGGGCCATGACATGAGGCGGCGCGTTGAATTGACCGCATTCGCGATCGCTTCCCATCTCCCCTTAAAATCAGGGAATGAAAAACTCGCGATCACCCGTTGAAATTCCCGCTTGCGCCTGGAGCCGTCCCATCGGTTTGGGCTGGGAAAAGCCGTATACCGTCCGTTATGTCAGCAATCTGGATGATGGTCCCTGGCATGGGATGCCGTTGGGCGGGTTTGGGGCAGGCTGCATTGGGCGATCGCATCGGGGCGACTTCAACCTCTGGCACATTGACGGCGGTGAACACATCTTCAAATCGATGCCTGCCTGTCAGTTCAGCGTTTTTGAGGAAGTGGGCGAAGAGGCTCAGGCATATGCGCTGTGTACAGAACCGCCAGAGGATGGGACGTTAGGGGCTTGGCAATGGTATCCGGCGAGTCAAGAGACTGGGGAAGGGGCAACCGCAGAGACGCAGAGACGCGGAGAAGTGGAAACTCAACACCCCACACCCCACACCGGCACGTATCATGCCCTTTACCCACGCAGTTGGTTTGTCTACGAAAACGTCTTTCAGGCAGAGCTAACGTGTGAGCAGTTTTCACCCATCTGGGCGCACAACTACCAGGAAAGCAGTTATCCTACAGCAGTCTTTCGCTGGACGGCGCACAATCCTACTGACCAACCAATTACCCTAAGCATCATGCTGACCTGGCAAAACATGGTCGGCTGGTTCACCAATGCACTGAAGTCACCAGAGGTGCAGTTGCGTGATGATGGCAGCCCGTTTTATGACTACCAGCCGCGTTTGGGGGAAAGCGTTGGGAACTTCAATCGCCTGATGGGAGACGAGCAGCGGTTAGGGGTGGTGATGGGAAAGGATAAAGGCGAAAGTCTAAAGGATAAAAACGAAGAAACTTATCCTACCCCTTTGGGGAAGCAAGCTACATCCTTTATCCTTCATCCTTCAGAAGGCTCCGGTCAATGGTCGATCGCCACTTACCTTGATCCAAACCTTTACGAGGTCTTCTACCACACACGCTGGAACCCCTCTGGAGATGGTGCTGACCTATGGGATACCTTTGCTCAGGATGGCTCGCTGGCGGATTTTGATGATGATACACCCGCAGTGGAAGGGGAGCAGCTTGGAGCCGCGATCGCCGTTCGGTTCACCTTGCGACCAGGGCAAACGCGCCACATTCCCTTTGTGCTGACGTGGGATTTTCCAGTAACGGAGTTTGCTCAGGGCACTGAGTACTTTCGGCGCTACACAGACTTTTTTGGGCGCAATGGACAGAATGCATGGGCAATGGCTCGTACCGCATTGAAGCATCACCAAACATGGCGCGAAAAGATTCAAGAGTGGCAGCAGCCGATCGTCGAGCGAGACGATTTGCCTGACTGGTTCAAGCTGGCATTGTTCAATGAACTGTACAACCTGACCGATGGAGGAACGCTGTGGAGTGCGGCTGACGAACGCGATCCGGTGGGACAATTTGCCGTACTGGAATGCATCGACTACCGCTGGTACGAAAGCCTGGATGTACGACTCTACGGCTCTTTTGCGCTGTTGATGCTGTTTCCCAAGCTCGAAAAAGCGGTGATGCGTGCGTTTGCGAGAGCGATTCCTGCCAGTGACGATCGCACGCGGGTCATTGGCTACTACACGACGATCGGCGCTGAAAGTCCGCTAGCCGTCCGCAAAGTCGCTGGAGCCACCCCTCACGACCTCGGCGCACCGAACGAACACGTCTGGGAGAAGACCAACTATACCAGCTATCAAGACTGCAACCTCTGGAAAGACCTGCCCAGCGACTTTGTCCTGCAAGTCTACCGGGATTATCTGCTCACAGGCGCAACCGATGTGGAGTTCCTCGCCGAATGCTGGGAGGCGATCGTCCAGACCCTCACCTACCTCAAAACCTTTGACCTCGACGGCGACGGTATTCCCGAAAACTCCGGTGCACCTGACCAAACGTTTGATGACTGGAAGCTGCAAGGCGTGAGTGCCTATTGTGGGGGTTTGTGGATTGCGGCGTTGGAGGCAGCGATCGCGATCGGGAGAATCTTAGAAAAGGCAGAAGGCAAAGGGCAGGAGGCAGAAGGGCAGAGGGAGCAGAGGGAGCAGAGGGAGCAAGCAGAACTTCATCTCTCATCCCTCATCCCTCATCCCTCATCCTTTATTTCTCAATGTCAGTCCTGGCTCACCCAATCCCGCCCTGTCTATCAGGAAAAGCTCTGGAACGGTCAGTACTACCGCATCGACAGCAACAGCGGCTCGGATGTGGTGATGGCGGATCAACTTTGCGGGCAGTTTTACGCTCGGCTGTTGGGGTTGCCTGATGTCGTACCCGACGAATGTGCCAGAACCGCGCTCCAAACGGTTTACGAGGCTTGTTTTGTGAAGTTCAATGAATATCTCGCATCTGGTGCGCTGAGTGCTCAGACGTTTACTTCGGTGCAGGAGGCAAGGGCAGCTGAGGAAGAGGCAACCGCAGAGACGCAGAGACGCGGAGAGATCGACAGTGCTGAATCCAGTTCTTCAACTCATCCCTCATCCCTCATCCCTCATCCCTCCCCACCCACACCCCACTCCCCACTCCCCACTCCCCACCCGATCGGCGCTGCCAACGGTGTTCGTCCCAGCGGTGCTCCCGAAAATCCCAACGCGACTCATCCGCTGGAAGTGTGGACGGGCATTAACTTTGGGTTAGCGGCATTTCTTGCGCAAATGGGCATGACGGAGGAAGCGATGCAAATCACCGAAGCGGTGGTGCAGCAAATTTACGAGAATGGGCTACAGTTCCGTACACCAGAAGCGATTACGGCTAGCGGTACGTTTCGTGCCTGCCACTACCTGCGGGCACCTGCGATCTGGGCAATCTATAGGGAATTGGCGATCGCAAACCCATCTGCAACCTCTGGAAATGGCTAAATGTTCTCAATCGGCGAACGTTGTCAAAAAGCTGATAGCCGATGGCGAATTTTAAGAGATTTTCGGTTGATTGTGTGCGTCTACTTGAGGCGACTCAATCCTGGTTCGATGCCTTGGTGGCACTCTAATTTGATGAGGGTCAAGGAAATCGA
>JAJPKC010000192.1 GCA_021323955.1 Oscillatoriales cyanobacterium Centralia_MAG_596
AGTCCCAGGATGGAATTGAGCGGTGTCCGCAGTTCATGGCTCATGTTGGCGAGAAACTCGTCTTTGAGGCGAGCCGCTCTGGCAAGCTCGGCGTTGGCGAGACTGATGCGCTCACTGCTGAGGCGTAGCTGCGTCTCAGCTTCCTTCACTTGCGTAATATCGCGTCCTACCGATTGAAATTCCGTAAAGTGCCCCTGGTCGTCAAACAGCATTCGACTCGCCCACTGCGTCCAGCGAATCTCGCCGTTGACCACAACCCGCGTCTCGATCATCACGGTGGGATTTTCGATACTCATCGAGTTGACTAACCGCGCCACCATTTCCCGATCGTCCTGGAAAATGACCTGCTCATAGCTTTTACCCAGGACATCCTCTGGCTGCAGCCCAAAGTAGCGACAGTACGCGCTATTGACAAACCAAATGGTGGTATCGGGTAAATACCGGATAATTAAGTCGGTCTGGTCTTCTACAATGGCGCGATACCGTGCTTCACTCTGTTGCTCTAGCTGGGAGTACACATGGGCTTGCTGGAGGGCAATACCCAGGTGGATGGCAAGCTGTTGCAGCAACTCAGTTTCGGCTGGTTGCCACAAGCGTGGTGCGGCACAGTGATGGGCAATCAACAGTCCCCAGAGCTGGTTGTCCCGCACGATCGGCACGACGAGATTGGCCCGTACCTGAAACTGGGCTAAAAATTCAGCGTGGCAGGAGGCAATACTACCGTCGTGGATATCTGGATTGGCCAGCACCCGCCCTTGTCGATAGATTTCGATGTAGTCGGTGCTAAAACATGGATCATGGATCGTGTCGTATAGGATCGATCGCCACTCTTCTCCAACCGCTTCCGCAACCACCTTCCCGTTGCCATCGGGTTCTACCCGAAACACCAGGACGCGATCAGTCTGAAGAAACTGCCGCACCTCAGTAACGGTGGTGCAAAGAATTTCATCCAGCTCCAGCGATTGGTGAATCTGCTGGCTGATGTGTCGCGTCAACCGCTCGCGCTCAAGTTGCAGTTGCAATTGCGCCTGGAGCTGGACGTTGGCAATTGTCTTACTGATGGCCAGACGCAACCCCTCTGGCGTGATGGCTCCCTTCACCAGATAGTCCTGTGCGCCAGCATTAATGGCCTGGAGGGCGATCGCGTCACTTCCCTGCCCCGTAACGACAATCACAGGCAGACAGACCTGATGCACCAGTGTATTCAACCGTTCTAAAAACTCCAGTCCATTCAGGTCGGGCAGGCGATAGTCCAGCAGTACGGCGTCTGGTTGGTGTTGCTGCCACAGATCAAGCCCCTGCCGCCCCAGCGATGCTTCCAGCAATGTGTAAGTGCGCTCACTATTCTGTACTAAGTAACGCCGATAGAGTTCCCGGTCTTCAGCCGAATCCTCTACGATCAGAACGGTCAATGGTGGCTGAAGCATGAAAATCTCTACATCGTCCTAAAAGCAAAAACGCTCTGCTCTTTATAGGATAAAGATAAGTTGTGAGGATTCTGTGAAGATGCGGTTTTTTGTTGCAAAAAGTTAAGATGCAGAGATGTGTGGCCCTATTTGTGCTCATTAACAGTTGGTTTTGGGATACAGATGCATCGCCGCGCGATCGAGAGGCCCCCTTTAGTGGCTGGCATTGCGCCCGAGCAAGCGACATTAGCGCGGGGAAGAAAGCTTCAGACCCCGCAGGCGGCGGCAACGTTTAGCCCCGGGCGGCCATCTGACTCACCCTGGTCACACGCTGGATGGTGACGGCAATTGGATGGGTAATGCGTTACGGCTCTCTAATGCACCCGAACCATCTCGATCTCCCTTAACCTCGATCGCCGTTGCTATAAATTTGGCAGCGTCGTCACTTCAAACCAGTAATCGACCAGGGTTTGAATGTCATGCTTGAGCTGCGCAAAGTTGATTGGCTTGACGATATAGCTATTAACACCGCACTGATAGCAGTCTTCAATGTCCTTTGGATTGTTTGATGTGGTGAATACCACCACGGGAATCATCCGCAGCATTGCGTCCTGTTTAATGCGGCGCAGCACCTCCCGTCCATCGGTTCCCGGCAGGTTCAGGTCAAGCAAAATCAAACCAGGACGAACCGCACTCTGCCCTGCTTCATCCTTACCCGTTTGATAGAGTAACGCCAGCGCCTGATCACCATTCACACACCGCTGAATCGGGATTTTGAGCGGCGATCGTGTTAAAAATCGTCGCAGTGCCTCAAAGTCTTCATTGCTGTCCTCCACAATCAGGAGTGAGGAGGCTGGTTGTGATGGCAAGGGCGAACTATGGGTCATGCGGTTGGTGCTGCTGTTAAGGTGAAATAAAAGGTGCTGCCTTGTTTTAGGGTCGAGTCTACCCAGATGCGGCCACCGTGACGTTCGACAATCTTGCGGGCAATGGTCAACCCTGCCCCAGTTCCACCGCCATAATCATCCCGTCCGTGCAGGCGACGAAAGATTTGAAAAATTTTATCAAGATGCTCTGTCGCGATGCCAATGCCATTATCACGCACATAAAAAGTCAGTGGATAACCATTATCGTTCTCACTATCATCTGTTATATAGCCAATTTCAATCCACTTCTCCGGTTTGTCATTGTATTTAATCGCGTTACTGATCAAGTTTGTAAACAGCTCGTTGATCTGCGCCCGATCGCTCTCTATGGTGGGCAGCGGTTGCGGAATGCGAAACTCTACTTCATTTTGCGGACGGGCGATTGTGAGCGTGGCGATGACCTGCTGCACTAATTCGTTTAAATTAACGGGTTGTCGAGTGATCTCCGTCCGTCCCAACCGTGAGAAATAGAGGAGCGAATTGATCAGGTCTTCCATCCGCTGGGTGAGACGTACGAGCGTCTGGAGTTTAGCAATCCCATCGCTGTCCAGCACTTCGGCATAGTCTTCCATCAGGAAGTTGGCATAGTTATGAATGCCCCGCAGTGGTTCTTTCAGGTCATGGGAGGCAATGTAGGCAAATGAATCAAGTTCCTCGTTGCTCCGATGTAATTCAAAATTCATTGCGGCCAGCATGTCGGCCTGCCGCAGCACGACGCCTACAATCAAACCGCGAAGTTCAGCAACGGCCTCAAGCTCACAGGCTCTCCAGGGCAGGCAGCAGCCCCGCACGGTTTCCTGCCACAGCGCAAAGGATTTACGCGGCGATATGCGTTTGCTACCGTCTTCCAGCACTTCTACAGGCTTATTGGGATCACCGCCCCAGTTGACGGTTTGAATCACTTCCGGACGAAACCAGAGGATGTAGTTGTGGTGTACCTTCGAAATTTCGAGGGCCAGGACGCCGCTGGCGATCGCCTGAAAAGACGCTGCCGCAGGGTACTGGCTGGAAAGCGATCGCGTCTCAAATAGGTTGTACTGAAAGTGGGGTTTAATCCAATTCAGTAAAGGGGCAATGGCGGCTTCGGGCGGCGTTTCACCAATCTGAATGCATTTGTTTCCGCTACAAATGACTGCACCAGTGGCGTTTACCAGCGCC
>JAJPKC010000248.1 GCA_021323955.1 Oscillatoriales cyanobacterium Centralia_MAG_596
GCATTTCCAACGGCGAAAACATCCTCATTCGCGTTGCGTTTAAGCCCACGGCCACCATTCGCAAAGAGCAGCGCACCGTCACCAATACCGGTGATGCAGTGACCTTAGCGGCGAAAGGGCGGCACGATCCTTGCGTCTTGCCACGGGCTGTCCCGATGGTAGAAGCGATGGTGGCGCTGGTACTGTGTGACCACCTCCTGCGCCAACAAGCCCAGTGCGGCACGCTGCGGTAGCCATTTTGACGTTACCTCATGCTTCATTCAGGGAATACTAAATACGGCTTTTACAACCCGTCCTTGAACTGAACGCTGGAGTGTTTGCCAATGCTGTCTACCGAGCCAAGTCTGGAATTGAATGGTGCTGAACCTGATCAAACCACACTGCTACGGTTATTTGTCGAACACAGCCCCGCCGCGATCGCGATGTTTGATCGCAACCTCCGTTACCTGTTAGCTAGCCGACAATGGCGTGAAGATCATGGCTTTGGCGATCGCGGTGTGAGGGGCCATTGTCACGGCGATTTTGCGGTTGTGTCCGAACAGGCAAAAGCCGTATATCGGCGCTGTCTGACCGGGGCGATCGAGCGGTACGAGGAGGAACTGCTCCGCACCGATGGCCGAATTGATTGGGTCAAATGCGAGGTTCGCCCCTGGTACAACAGCCCAGGACAGGTCGGTGGCCTGATTGTTTGCTCAGAGATCATTACATCCTATAAGCAGACCGAGCGCGAACTCCGGGAATCGAAACAACTGCTGCAGATGGTGTTTGATTTGTTGCCCCAGCGCGTATTTTGGAAAGACTGCAATTTTCGCTATTTAGGCTGCAATAAACTGTTTGCCCAGGATGCTCTCCTGGACTCACCCGATCAACTGATCGGCAAAGATGACTTCGAGCTTGCCTGGAAAGAATCAGCGCCCCTTTATCGTGCTGATGATGCCACCGTGATTCAAAACAATCTTTCGCGCATTAACTACGAAGAATCCCAGATCAGAGAAGACGGCACCATGATCTGGTTGAGAACCAGTAAGACGCCACTCCGTAATGATGCCGGAGAAATCGTTGGACTGCTGGGCACCTACGAAGACATTACAGACTATAAGCGAGCGCAAATTGCGTTGGCTCAAAGTGAAGCGAAATTTCGTCGGCTGGTGGAAGAGGCGAGTGACTACATTTTTGCGTTTTCGCGGGAAGGCACATTCACTTACATATCGCCCCAATTCACGCAGTTTTTTGGCTATGATCCGGCTGAGTTTTTGGGTAAACCATTTACACCACTGGTGCATCCAGATGATTTACCGACTTGTTTGGCCGCGTACCAGCGTCTTGTCGAGACTGGACAGAACGAGTCGGGGCTAGAATTTCGGCATCGTTGCAGCGACGGTCGCTGGTGCTGGAGTGTCTGCAATCTATCCCCCATCCGAGACGAGTTGGGTAACGTTGCAGGTTATCAGGGGATTTTGCGGGATATTCGCGATCGCAAACAGGCAGAGGCGCAACTGCAAGAAAAAGAGCAGTTCTTACGTAGTATTTACGATGGCGTTGAGTGCTTTATCTTCGTCATTGACGTGTTACCAGATGGCGACTTTGTTTACACCAACTACAATCAGTTCGCTGAGCGGATTACAGGATTGCGCAATGTCGATATTGCGGGCAAAACGCCTGAGGAGCGCTTTGGCGCGGTAGAAGGGGCAATGGTGCGTCAAACGCTGACCCAATGTGTCGAGACTGGCGGGGCGATTACGCAAGAAGAATGCATTACGTTTCACGATCGCCAGATCTGGTTTTTGACGACCTTTAATCCCTTGCGCGACCAGGACGGTAGAATCTATCGCATTGTGGGGACAGGCTCCATCATTACGGACTTGAAGCAGGCGGAAGCGCAGTTGCGGCAGCAGACAGAAGACCTGGAGGCCGCATTGCAGGAACTCCGGCGTACTCAGACGCAGATGGTGCAGAGTGAGAAGATGTCGAGCCTGGGACAGCTGGTAGCCGGGGTTGCCCATGAGATCAATAATCCAGTGAACTTTATCTATGGCAACCTGTCCCATGCCAACGAATACACGCAGGATTTGCTCAGACTGCTATCGCTCTATCAGCAGCACTACCCCAACCCTGTGGCTGAAATTCAAGCAGAAGCAGACGCGATCGACCTGGAATTCTTAGTGACAGACCTGCCGAAGCTGCTGAGTTCGCTGAAGATTGGTGCTGATCGCATTCAAAAAATTGTTGCTTCACTGCGATCGTTCTCGCGGTTGGATGAAGCCGAGGTGAAAGATGTGGACATTCACGAAGGCATCGATAGCACGCTGCTGATTCTCCACAATCGCCTGAAACTCAAACCAGAATATCCACCCATTCAGGTGGTCAAACAATACGGTGATTTACCCAAGATTGAGTGCTACGCTGGGCAGCTCAATCAGGTATTTATGAATATTTTGAGCAATGCGATCGACGCGTTGGAGGATGCAATCGTCACTGGCAAATGGCCGATCGCCAGTGGTGACGCAGACAGCGCCGCGATCAGCAATCGAACGCCAATGATTACGATCCAGACCGAACAACTGGACGAAACCCAGGTGGCGATTCGAATCACGGATAACGGGCCTGGAATTCCTGAAGCGGTGCAAAAACGACTGTTTGATCCCTTCTTTACCACCAAGGCTGTTGGTAAAGGGACGGGGATGGGCATGTCCATCAGCCATCAAGTGATCACTGAACGCCATCGGGGACATTTGCGATGCTATTCGTCACCGGGTCAGGGCGCGACCTTCACTATCGAAATTCCGATTCGTCTGTCGCATTAGATGGATTGCGGGGGCTGTGGTAGTGTTTGTCCCGCGATCGCTGTATGCCGAAACATCCTCCCCACTGGTACACACGGGTTGAGCTAGAGGCGGACAACGCTAACGGTCAACCATCGAATTTGGGGCGCTTTCTGACTCGCCGTTGCTTCAGGTTGGCGTGCCCCGATTCACGGATGGGCGATCGTTCTCCCATGCCTGATCACGTTAGCCGTTGGGGTGATGAGGGAACACTCAAGATGGGTCTTGCAGAGGCTTTTGCAGACCACTTCCAGGGGCATTACGTGATGTAAGAGCACTTTTTAGTGGAGCGATCGTTCCACCTACATTTAAGGAATAAATGGCAATGCAGCAAGTGATGGTGCGTTGGTTTAACGCGATGCGCAACAGCATTCAAAGCAAACGGCAACGGTGGCGATCGCTCAGTGGGCTATGTCTGATCACGCTGGTGATGAGCCTGATGGTTAATGCCTGTAGCCTTGGGCAAACGCCGAAACTACAGCCGTTGAAGATCGGCATTACCACCTGGCCTGGATTTGATGTGGTGCGCTACGCTCAGGCAACTGATTTGTTCAAAAAACATGGACTGACGGTTGAACTGATCGGATTTGAGAACCAACAAGACTCCTCCCGTGCCGTCATTCGTGGTGCTCTGGATGCGGCTTTTACCTCACTGTGGGATGTTGTTCAGGTTGATCCGGGGGAAGATAAACCAGCCGTTGTCATGGTGACCAATATTTCACACGGTGCTGATGGCATTGTTACCCAGGCCAATATCAAGTCTGTGGAAGCACTCCGCGGCAAGCGGATTGGTGCCAAACTGGGCACCGTGAATCATTTGATCCTGCTGGAAGCGCTGAAACTGCACCATGTCAAACCAGCCGAGGTCGCGATCGAGGATGTCTCCAATGAATCTGCCGTTGAGCTGATGGCGCAAGGTAAGCTGGATGGCGCGGTAATCTGGGAACCGCTTTTGAGCGACACAGCCAAAAAAATTAAGGGCAACATCGTTTATACGACGAAGGAACTCGACAGCCTGGTGATTGATACCCTGATGTCACGATTGGCAACGGTGACGACTAAGAAGGCAGAATTGACCCAGTTTATTTCTACCTGGCTTGATGTCATGCATGCTGTAGACGTTGAGCCGAAGGTCGTTTACGAGCAAGTGGGTAAGCAACTGGGGCAAAGTGCAGACTCCTTTAGCCGCGACTATGCTGGACTCAAAAAAGGTGATATTGCCCTGCAACAGAAAATGTTTCAGTCGCAAAACGGTCTCAAGCAGGCGATTGGTCAAATGGCGCAACTCTTGAAAGAAGACCCCCGTGCCGGACGTGCCCCCCGTGAAGACATTGAAATTGATGCTGACCCTGTTACTGCTGCGATCGAGGGATGGAAGTCTTGAAACCGCTCTTCCACTTAGGACAACAAGGACTCTCTAAACAACTCTTGTTTGGCTTTGGATTTTCACTCACCACTGTTGGTCTGGCGACCTTGTGGATCAACTATCGTCTTATCCAGGCTGATCTTGCCCAACAGGTCAAACAACGTGCTCAAACCATCACGCAATCGCTAGAGTTTTCCACTGAGGGATTGCTCACGGTGGAAAACCGGAACATTCTCCGGCGGGTGGTCCAAAACTACGCTACGCTGCCTGCGGTTGTGGAAATTGCCATTGTGAGTCCTGATGGCTCCATCCTGGCACATAGCTCGCAAGCGATGTCAGAGCCTCGGGCGACGAACGGTGACGTTTACGAAACTGCTCATCCAGAGTTATCTGGCCTGATTGAGCAGGCTTCCTCGAAGGGAACGGAAGCTAACCAGGCAATTGTGGTGGACAATAAGCCAGCCATTGCCTACATCTTGCCCTTTAGTAGCGTGCTGTTTGGCACCTCTGGACGTCGGGGACTGGCGATCGCGATCGTTGACCTCAAACAGATGGAATTTGAGGCCGAAAAATCATTAGTTACCTCAACGCTGGTGCTGCTGGTGGGTACTGTCAGCATCCTGTTATTCATGGGCATTATTATCCATCGCAAAGTGCTGCGTCCGCTGAAGGTTCTCAACGATGCTGTGACCAGCAGCAAACAGACGGGCGTATTCACGATGCCCCAAATCGCCTTTGCCACTGAAATTCGGTTCTTGGCAACGACCTTTGAAACGGTGATTAAAGAATTACAGGCTCACAACCAGTTAAAGTCAGAAATTGCACATCGCAAACAAATCGAGGCGGAACTGCGAGAGAGTGAAGCGAGCGAAAAGCAAAAGGCCCGCGAACTAGAGCAGACGCTTCAAGAACTGCGACATGCACAGACGCAGCTTGTCCAGAGTGAGAAAATGTCGAGCCTGGGGCAACTGGTGGCTGGAGTGGCCCATGAGATTAATAACCCAGTCAACTTTATCCACGGTAATATCCATCACGCCGATCAGTATACCCAGGACTTATTCGACCTGCTACAGCTCTATCAGAGCCATTACCCAACGCCAGCAGCCGAGATTCGAACGCTGGTGGAAGACATCGACCTTGAGTTTCTGCGGACTGATTTGCCGAAACTACTGGCTTCCATGAAAGTCGGTGCTGATCGCATTCGGGAAATTGTGCAGTCCCTGCGATCATTCTCTCGACTGGATGAAGCCGAAGTGAAAGACGTAGACATCCACGAAGGCATCGACAGTACGCTGATGATTTTGCACAATCGGCTAAAGTCCAGGTCTGAGTATCCTGCGATTCAAATTGTGAAGGACTATGGTGATCTGCCGCGCATTGAGTGCTACGCCGGACAGCTCAATCAAGTATTTATGAATATTCTGAGCAATGCGATCGATGCGCTGGACGACCAAAACCATCAGCGATCGCCTGCCGACGCGATCGCTCATCCCAGTATAATTACGATTCAAACCAGAGTGACGACCCCTGGGTTTGTGACAATTCAGATCGCCGATAACGGCCCTGGCATTCCTGATGCGGTGCAAAAACGCTTATTTGATCCCTTCTTTACCACCAAAACGGTTGGTAAAGGCACTGGCATGGGCATGTCTATTAGCCATCAGGTGATTACAGAACGCCATAAGGGGCGTCTGATATGCGTGTCATCGCCCGGCGACGGGGCCAAGTTTGTCATTGAAATTCCCATTCGACAAACCGCGTAATCGCTATAGCGTCGGTCAGCAAGCTCAAGACAGGGCCGATCGCCGGATAGTCGATTTTGGGTTAGGCTTGCTGAATCGCCGCTGCCATCCTGAATATGGTTATGGCTTATATCACCACTGCCTTGCTCAGACCACCTTGTTCGGGCCAGTTGCCAGCGGGGGAACCATTTCGATTCGGTCGGATTTTGAACTTCGTACGGTTATGCCATACCCACCAGTGCCCGCGATGGCAATGACTGGCGATCGTGCTCCACTGCCTTGGAGCTATAAACAGCTTCGCCGGAGCGCAGGGACGACCAAACTGTATAGCCCATGCTTGACTTCGTTAAGGCTATCGATTGATTGCGCTCGCAAAGGGCAATACCTAAGCTATAGGCTGGCTGCGATTGATCGAGCGGAAAGGAGGCAATCCAGCGATAGAGGTCTTGCCCGTACCGCATTCCCCGATGAACGCTACCATTGTCCCAAAACTTGAATTCATGGACTAATTGTTCTGGAAAAATGGTGGGAAGCATGAGTTACCAGTTGATCAATTCAGCAGGGCAAAGACGTTGGTCTTACAGCTTCCAGTATGCTGGTTTAAAGAGTCGATTGGCTCGTGTAAAAGGCTTAATTCCAGGCTGCTTAATCGTTGTAATGACTGAAGTATGTCTGAACGTAAACTGGCTAGAAGTCGAAATAGATATAAGGGAGGCCACCCTGGGGCGCGAGGATCCAGACAAGAAACAAACACGCAGGCACCAGCATCAGCTTGACCGGCCAGTTGAGCTGTAGCTTGAGGACGCGATCGCACGTGTATACAACTCCCATCAGCACAACCAGTGCCCACAGCAGTAGCGCAATTTGGAACGGTGCTAACCCGATCGCTTCGAGATACACTTTCTGAGCAAACTGCGCGTCAGCAGGATGGCCCCATAGATGCTGTATTACAAGCCAGGAATCCTTTAAGTCCGGCAACCGAAAGAAAATCCAGGTTGTAAACACCATGCTCTGCGTGAGGAACCACGCGATGACAACGCCAGGTAAACTCTGCCACGCACGTTTTAACCACGCAACCTGACTGGACAGTGCCTCCGTTAAGCGGTGGACGACAAGCGCAACCCCGTGGAGCAATCCCCATACGATAAACCCCCAGGCTGCGCCATGCCAGATGCCCGCGATCGCCATGATGATCATTAAATTCACGCATGTTCGCAATAGTCCTCGGCGCGATCCACCCAGTGGGAAATAAAGGTAGTTTCGCAGCCAATCGCCGAGGGTGATGTGCCAGCGTCGCCAAAAGTCGGCAATGCTGGTGCTGAAGTACGGAAAGTCAAAGTTCTGTGGCAGGTCAAATCCCAGCAGCACAGCGCTACCCCGCGCCATATCAACATAGCCGCTAAAGTCCAGATAAAGCTGTAGACCATACGCCCCCGTTGCCAGCCACAAATCGCCACTGCCCGCGCGTTGCAGGTTTTGGAAGCTGAGATCAACCAGAATGCCGAGATTGTCTGCCAGCAGTCCCTTTTTGACCGCACCGCAGGCGATGAGCCATAGTCCTTCAGCCAGTCGATCGATGCCAGGAAAGGTTTGTGTCTCTACCTGTGTTGCAATTGGGTGGTAGCGCGTGATCGGGCCACTAATCAGCTTTGCAAAGAATAGCTTGTAGGCGGAGAACTGGAGAAATTGGTGGGCTGCAGGTGCTCCCCGGTAGACATCCACGAGGTAAGCGATGCACTCGAAGCAGAAGAAGCTGAGTCCTAACGGTGCGATCAGGTTCGATCGCGTCCAAACGGCATTGTCCTGGAGCGCTGCGTTTCCAATCAGTGTCCCAATGGTCGATAGCAGGAAGGGAACGTACTTAAAGCCTAGCAACAGCAGGACATTGACCCCAATGCCTAACCACAGCAGGCGCAGTCGTCGTCGATTCCAGTCTTGCTGGGCAAACTGCCAGTCGTCAATCCGCCAGTCGGGAGGGAGGGCGATCGCCTGTCCCAGTTGAAACGTGACCCAGGTACCAGCCAGTAACAGCGGAATGTACTGCACCTGCAGGGAAGAGTAGAAAACGATACTGGCCGCCAGCAGTGCCCACAGCCGGAGCCACGATTGCTGAACTGACCAGTAAATGCCAATCACGCTGAGCAGAAACAGTCCGTAGGTGATGGAAATGAAGGTCATGCGCTGGAAGGAGTGACGACGATTGCACCACGAAGGTACAGATGGCGTTGATTATAGTGAACGTTTGGCTATTCGACACGTTCTTTGCCAAATCTCCTCAGTCTAAGTTCAGCGTGAGCGCCCAGTCGCCTGCCGTACGGCGATGACCTCAGTCTGAACGACGGATCTGAGGCCAGGTGCAGTCAGACATTGTGCTTCACCCTATCGGTTCAGCGGCGATCGACGGTCACGGCGTTGGATTCAATCACCTGAACGCGATCGCCGATCTTGCAGGTTACGATCGCTTTCACACTGCCGCTGCCAAAGCCTGTTTTGTTGGTGAGCTGAATATCGTTGGCAGAATGTTCCAGCGGGTGCAGATGAATGGTTTGTGGGTTCTGGCTTTCCATCTGTAGGCTGCCAACCAGATCTGTACTCCTGATCTGAATGCTTTGAACGATGACGTCCACATCGGCTTCTTTGGCGTTCTCCAACTGTAGAAAAACTGAGGCAAAACCGATATCGCGGTTGCTGGTAGGGGGTTGTCCCGGCGGCAACCGCTTTTCTTCTCGCGCTTGCAGCGTCACGCCTTTGATTTGAACACTGGTTGAGGAAGACATAGAATTTTCCGGTTTGGATGAGACAGCGGGATGAACAGATGGCCCACGGTTACAGGCGATCGTGGCAAGTACAAGCGTCAGCGAAGTCAACAATTTCAGCATACATATACCGTTGGCGAGGGAGGGGGCACAGATTAGTAGAGCGAAATCCCTGTCTACTAATCTGTATAAAGCGCTTTCAGCGGACGTTCTAGCTCACTGCCGCATAGTCCCAACTGTCAAAATTGGCTGTCAGTTGATCCCATGTTAGATACAGGTAGCCAGGCTTGTAGGTGCTGCCCTCGTAACCGCCACCCGTTCCCCAGGGATTGAAGAGGGTAAACCGTTGGGTTGCGGCATCGTATCCCACAGCCGTGTAGACGTGATTGTCAACAACATCCGTGGCAACGCCTGATGTCTTGGAGTTAATGCCAATAATATCGCCAGCGTTAATGGCATTAATCAAGACATTCTTTTCTAGCGATATGCCGAAGAAGCTAACGCCAGGCAGGCTGCGATCGTAGGCCGTCAGCCCAGTGATTTGTTTGATGGTGTTGTAAGCCCAACCGCCTGAGATGCCGTCATAGGAATTGGTATTGTCTTGACCAATCCAGCCCGACTGGTTGATCTGAGCATAGGCTTTCTCGGCCAGAGCTACCCACAATTCGTTAGTAGAACTGTTAGCGGAGCCACCCATATTGGCATACACGAAGTTGCCGCCGCTCGTCGGCAAGTAGCGATCGACGGTGACATAATCGGCCACACCATTATTCATGAACCGTACGGTGAACGTACCGTCTCCGTTATCAATAAACATGTTCTGAATGGCGCTGCTGTCGGTTCTGGCTGTTCCTGCTAAGGCGGCCATGAGATAGCAGTCACCGACAACGCCCTGTTTGACATCGGTATAGCTGATGCCATTTTGAAACAGGCTACCTTGCGCGTATTGATAGGAGTAGGACGTTGTTGGCCGATCGTTGCCCAGGAACCACTTGCCAATCAGACGTTCCATTTGCGTAGCGCTGCTACCGGCAAACAGGTTGCCGATGCCGGAACGGGGGTTAGCAGGGTCGCTGTTGACAATCTTATTGGTTAGGTTACGAACGTAGTCTGGCATCATGCTGCCGCGATCGCTCAACAGTTTCCGCAAGTCCGTCAGTTCTGACGCATCAATATTGCCGTAGTCTTCCGTCTCCCGCAAAATCGACATCATATCGTTCCGGCTGAACGACCCATCGGCCCCAAACGCGCGTGCCTGTCCAATAATGCCTGGGTCAGTTAGATTACTGCTATACCAGTCGCCGGTCGAGACACTCAGGTTGTAGTTGGTATCGCCGTTATATTGCTCAACCTGGACGAAGTAAGCACCAGTGGTCAGCGCTGTACTGATCCATTCGGCATTGGAACCAGCCCGGTAGGAGCCCGTCAGTACATCGCCACTATCCACAATGCCATTGCCGTTGGCATCTCGGATCAATCGCACATCGGCATCATGGCTCAGTCCACTCAGGGTCACATTCACGCCGGTTGGAATGGTGCCAATAAACGGCAGCGTTAGATTGGTCACGTTAAACCGGTAAATGTCAGAAGTATTGTTGTTGTTGATTGCGCCACTGAAAACGCGTGTTCCTGCCAGTGCGCCAATATCGGTTTCCGTTGCAATCAAATCGCTCGGGCTGGCGGTCGAGAGTTTCAGCGAGTAGTTAGTGTTGCCCAGGTATTGAGCCACTTTGACGAAGTATTGCCCCGATGCCAGACCTGATAGGTTAATAGCCTCGTCGTTGCTGCCGCCTCGCATGGAGTATGCGATCGTTTCTCCTGGATCCACCACACCGTTGTTGTTGAAGTCTCGGATCAAGCTGACGTCAGCATCTGCCGCCAGACCCGTGAGGGTGATGTTGAGATTGCCGCCAGCGCCGAGATTCAATTTATAGAAGTCAACGGTATCAGTGTTGCCGACAAAGCCACTCAACGTTTGAGTGCTGGTCAGTGTGCCGACATCTCTTGCTGTTCCCAGCGTGTTGTCGGTAATCCAGGTGATGGGTGGAAGGATGATTGTGTCGATCGGGAGCAGGTTGCTGCCGCTGATTGCCGATGACGCACTGGCACTCGTTCGAAGGTTCTGCTGCAGAGGTTCTTGGAGGGGGCTTGATCCTCCCGGTTGCAGCGTCGTTGGGTTGCTTTGAAGTGGTGAAGCACCGAGGGAACCTGTACCGAAAGCGCTAGTCCGTTCTTTGGTTGGGGCAAACATGCTTAATTCCTCGTGTAGAAATAGTTGGCATACGTGATGGCTAAAATCGGCAAACACCACGTCGAAGCGGGTCGTTAACGTTGGTTTGCAGGCTCTGTTGCCCAGTCTGGTTTGAGAGCCGATAGGGAGTTATCAAGCGCTCGACCAGACGTTATGCAGGAAATTACAAAACTTTACAATCTCGGCTTGAAGGTTTGCCGGGGTAGGAATTGGGGGTGAGAGATACTTAAAATTGGTCTGCTGAGGCGATGACCCGAAGCTTGCGATCAAAAATCGTGATTTTAATTAAGACGACGCGCACTGTTGTGATACGATCAATACTTGTGGAATAAATGGGTCGGTGCCCGAGTGGTTAATGGGGGCGGACTGTAAATCCGCTGGCTACGCCTACGCTGGTTCAAATCCAGCCCGGCCCATCCACAACTAAAGTCATAGATCATGGGTTTTGAATCGGGCTGAAATAGGTCTCTATTCATGGCTCAAAGTCTTGAACGTTTTTGCCCGTGTGGCTCAGTGGTAGAGCACACCCTTGGTAAGGGTGAGGTCACGAGTTCAATCCTCGTCACGGGCTCTTTTTTATA
>JAJPKC010000505.1 GCA_021323955.1 Oscillatoriales cyanobacterium Centralia_MAG_596
GCACTCAGTTGTTGATAGTACTCAGCTGTTCTAAATCTTCGTTGCTGGCACGCGAGGAGATTACCCGTTCGCCACAGGGCGGTTGCGACGGACGGGCTGATTCAAAACCGTGCTCTCCGCCTGAAGGCCTCACAACTCTTAAAGAGCGGCGATCGCGGATGGCTACTTATCAAACCGGCGCATCAAATACGCTACGCCAAAATCACCATTGGGGTGGTTCTCCAAAACCTCGGCCAGTTCAAAAATCCGTGCGGCCAACTCTGGCCCCAGCTTATCGATCGTGGCCCGACGTTCCTGCGCTAGCTGCTCCCGTTCCCGTGTCCGTATCGGCCATTCGCCTGAAAACATGTGGTCGATGATTGTGTGCATGTCTAGCGTCTGGAGCAGATCCCACTCGCCGCGATCGCACCAGATTCCCTTACAGTTTGGGCAACGCTCCACATAGAACGGGGTCTTAACGCTGATCTTGGCCCTCACCAGGTAGGCATTGCACTCCGGGCACAGTGCTGCTCTCGCGTCCATCGGCGATCGCGCAAAATCAACGTTTAGCGCTCCGTCAATCAAGGTCGCCAGACGTTTGGCCGGTGGCTGTTGCGCCTGCCAGGTTTCATAATCTGCGCCTGCAATCCAGCTCCCCTGGCACTCTGGACACTGCTGGGCCGCTAATGATCCTGCTAACAACTGCCCGGCCCGCAAATCCACATTCTTATCCTTCGGACATTGCACCATCGCTTCTCTCGATTGAGTCAGTTTCTCCATTTAACCAAGCAAGCGTAATGATGTTGAATTTCGCCTGCGTAAATTCACCGCTGGGCCGTAAACGCAACTCAAAAGTCCGCGCTTTATTCTTCTATTGGCTCCTTAAGGGGCGGCTTCCGTAGCGTCCTGTCCTGTCCTGCTTTCATTTTCGCTCCGCTCAAGCACGGCCTCACAGTATCGTCGTAGTGTATGAAGGCGATCGCGGACCTGCTGCTGTCGCTGGGTCGCTGTAGTCGTCTGTCGGGCGGCTTGCAAAAACAGGATATCCACCCCCAATAGCCGTAGCTGCTTATCCATCTCTACATGATACGACTGTATCCATTGCTGCATTTCGGGCGATAGGTCATCCAGCGGCAAGCCCAAAACCTGGTCGTGGAAATATTGCTGTAAGGCGGTTAACTGCGATCGCAGGTCATCCCGGTTGATGTCCAACGGTGCTGCGATCCGTTCGCAGATCGCTACGGCTTGCTGAAACACCACATAGTGCTGCTGATACCGCAGCGGTAGAATGTCCATTACCAGTCACCAGCTTCACAAGTTGATGTAAAGAATTTTGTCATTCTTGCTAATATGGAAGTTAGTAAAGATTTTAGCTCGCGAGATCCGCTGCGGTTCCAGCTCCAGCCTCACCAAATCTAAAGAGCAGTTTAACAGCCACTTTAAGAACGGCCCGTTAATTTAGGATTAACGGGCACAGTTAGAGTAACTTAATTAATCTAACTGTCTTAGTCCATAGCCATGAGGGTCATTTCTGAGTCAGCATAATTCCCTCGAATTTTGTATCGTACGGCACACTGTGCAGTAGAATCAGCCCATAAAAAGAAATCTTTGAGCCTTTCGACCACATTGAGCTTAACAGCATGCATCTCACGGCTCCGACATCGTCCACTCAGTTTGTTGTTCCTGACTGGTTGCAGGAATGCCTGCACACACGGCGAGGCACATCCGATCCAGCTGTGTCTGAAAGTGCCCGCGCTGACGCTGATTTAATTTGCCGCGCCTTTGAATTTGCCTATCAGCTCCACGAAGGGCAGCATCGCGCTTCGGGTGAGCCTTACATCATCCATCCGGTGGCGGTAGCCGGATTACTCCGCGATTTAGGTGGCGGCAGCGCCATGATTGCAGCCGGATTTTTGCATGATGTGGTTGAAGATACCAACGTGACTGCCGAAGAGCTAGGCGATCGCTTTGGTGAAGAGGTCAAGCTTCTGGTAGAAGGGGTCACCAAGCTTTCTAAGTTTAACTTTTCCAGCAAAACCGAGCGGCAGGCCGAAAATTTTCGTCGGATGTTCCTGGCGATGGCTCAAGACATTCGTGTCATTGTCGTCAAGCTCGCCGATCGCCTCCACAACATGCGAACGCTGGAATATCTACCGGACGTTAAGCGGCGGCAGATTGCCCTGGAAACGCGCGAAATTTTTGCGCCGTTAGCCAATCGATTGGGGATCGGTCGCTTTAAGTGGGAACTTGAAGACCTCACGTTCAAATATCTTGAACCAGACTCCTATCGGCAGATCCAGGAGCTTGTGGCGGAGAAACGCATTGACCGTGAAGCCGGACTGGCGCAAACGGTTGATCGACTCAAGCTCAGGCTAGACCAGGCAACCATTTCTTATGCTGATATCAGTGGTCGCCCCAAGCATCTCTACGGCATTTACCAAAAGATGCAGCGGCAACAGAAGGACTACAACGAAATCTACGATGTGGCTGCAATCCGCATTATCGTCAACACCAATGATGAGTGTTACCGGGCGCTTGCGGTTGTCCATGACATGTTTCGCCCCATTCCGGGCCGCTTCAAAGACTACATTGGCCTCCCAAAACCCAATCGCTACCAATCGTTACATACCGTAGTCATTGGCAATACAGGCAGACCCCTGGAAGTGCAAATTCGGACGCTGGCAATGCACCATATCGCTGAGTATGGGATTGCCGCGCATTGGAAATATAAAGAAACGGGTGGCTCCAGTAGCGTCCAGATGACCACGACAGATGAAAAATTTACCTGGCTGCGGCAGCTGCTGGACTGGCAGAACGACCTCAAAGACGCACAGGAATACCTGGAAAATATCAAAGATGACCTCTTTGATGGCGATGTTTACGTCTTTACACCCCAGGGCGATGTCATTTCTTTGAGCCGTGGCGCAACCCCAGTCGATTTTGCTTACCGGATTCACACAGAAGTTGGCAACCACTGCGCGGGCGCACGCGTTAATGAACGGATGGCAACGCTCGACACGCCACTCAAAAATGGCGATATCGTTGAAATCCTGACCCAAAAGAATTCACGGCCCAGTTTGGACTGGCTGAATTTCGTTGTAACGCCCGGTGCCCGTAATCGCATTCGGCAATGGTACAAGCGATCGAACCGCGAAGAAAATATTGCTCGTGGCCGCGAGATGCTGGAGCGCGAGCTGGGTAAAAACGGCTTTGAGGCGCTACTAAAGTCCTCCCAAATGCAGACAACCGCTGAACGTTGTAATTACCACAGCGTTGATGATTTGCTGGCAGCGGTTGGATACGGCGAAATCACGCTCAACACTGCCGTTAACCGTCTACGAGAAGCGATCAAGGCCCAACAGCCGCTGGCAAAGCTTGCAGACAGCTTGAGCGCATCTTCCCAGGAACTTCCCCTCCTGCCGATCGCCAAGGTTTTGCCGCTACAGCCATCCGCCAAGTCGCCCATCATCGGCGTCGAAGGGTTGCTCTACCATATCGCAGGCTGCTGCACCCCTGTCCCTGGTGAAGCCATTATTGGGGTTGTCACGCGCAGTAGTCGCGGCATTTCGATTCATCGTCAAGGCTGTCCCAATGTAGAATCGATTCCGGGCGATCGCCTCGTTCCCGTGAGTTGGAATACAGCCGACCAGGATCAAGGTCGGCCACAAACCTATCCGGTCGATATTCAAATTCAAGTGATCGATCGCGTTGGCGTACTCAAAGATATCCTGTCGCGCTTGACCGATAACAACATTAATGTTCGCAACGCCCAGGTCAAAACTTTTCCAGCGCAGACGGCCATTATTGATTTGGGGATCGATATTCGCAATCACGAACAGCTTGAGCGCACGTTTAGCCAGATTAGAAAGCTGAGCGATGTGCTCAACCTGCGTCGTTTGAGCCAGGTTGAAGACTAACCGTAGTGCCGATTCACTCTTAATAGTTGCTCAACTGGTCAGTTGTGCTGTGCGCCGTATAAATTGAGCATTACAGTTTCGTATATTTACGTAAAGACTTGCTGCAGTGGGAGCAACGCTCAGTAAGCGTCGCCCCCACTGCAGGCGGCTACGGTGCGTTAGCGGTACAAGATTTATAGATAACCGAAAAATAAAAATCGAATCAACGTTTATACTCTAATAGTGTGAATAAGTGATTCACATCACAGATAGTGGCTGTATACTGCCGATACGATTGAAAGTAACAAAACTTGAGACAATGTCCAAGGATAGCCGTTGAGCGTGTACTATAAGCCTGCAGCACCACCGCACTGCCGTCTCTAAGATAAGTTGAGTCTTGCGGTTCGATTCGTATCGCAAGCGATCAGTCGGTGCCATCTTACCCTCATCCCTTGGCATGGGAGTTCTAGCCGCCGTGAGTACCTGGACACCCCACTTTAATCGACAGATCGACCAAGACGAGCAGCAACTATATGACCATCTGCTCCGATTGGTGCAATCTGAGCTACCGAGCCAGCTGATCGGTCGATTTCGGGCACTGTTCGTTGATGGGGTAGGCTACCCAGATGCCGAAATTGCTGCAGCGCTGGACAAAATTGCGTCCTCGAAAGCAGCGGATCAAGAGTTTCGGTTTGTGCTCAACCGCTGCTGCCATATCCTCATCAACCGTTGGCAGACCCGCCCTCAACTGCAATCCGCTATTCCCGAGCTGATCGCCATATTTGAAACAGTCCCTTCTCGACCGGTAACAGAATACTCTCGTTCTCGGTCGGTTAGACGCGTCCGCGAGTTGGTCAAAGGGTTTGTTGACAGCGAACAGTACTTAACGCTCCGTCGTTTGTCACAGGTTGTGAGTCAGGCGAATGATGCCAGCACGCCTCCAGCCCACGAGCCCATCGGCGCACTGATCCGGCGTTACCCTTATCTTTATGAGCATTGTCTGTTGGCAGAGGGTAGTACCTACGAACATCAGCAAGCGATTCGACAGCTTCAAACAAAAGCGCAGCGGCAATACGAAGTTGACCTCTCTCAGTATGTGACCTACCAGGTGCGGCGATCACAGCTTAATCGCGGTCTCCCTGCACCGTCAACGAACCGAATTTTACAGCCGGTCAGAAACCCGACCCTGCTGACCGACCAGGAGCTGTGCAACGCCCTCAAGCAGTTTGTTGGAAAATCGCAAACGGCTGGAACCTATCGCGATGTTGCTCAGCGCTTTTTGACCCATAGCAGCCAAGCGCAGTCCTACCAGTCGTTCAAGGATGACCTTTATCAGTACATCACGGCGTCCATCGACCCTGAGTATGGTAGGCGTCAGTTCAACAACCAGTTGTATAGTCAGCTTAAGCACACGTTGCCAGAGAGCAACGATCAGAAACTGGATGATTTCTTGCTGGTACGAACCTGCAGTCAACTGCTCAATTTTCTGGTTGTCGAAAGTCCCCAAAAGCCGAACCACTTTGTGTTTGTCGATTTAATCTCAAATATTGGCTCTACCCTCACAACCGGGCTGCTGCTTAAAATCGTTTTAATTTGTCGAAAGGTGAAGCCCTACCTGGAAAAACGGTTCTCAATTTTGTTTAATCATTATGAGTTTTGTCGGCGTGATGGCGTACAGTGGCTAGTTGAAGCAATGGAAACACTTAACGTTGCGCTAAGCACGAACTTTAGTACGATCGACCTATCATTTATTAATCAAATTGCCTAGCAGCTAGGGATTGAGGAGACGACAGCGGATTTTTATGCTAACGTACCTTTTGGGTTGATCTGTCGATAGACTTGATCAAGGGCGGCTTGCTGCAAAGTGCATGATCGATGGTTAGACGCCATTGCCGCTCAACTCGATCTGTAGCCCAAAGTAGCCAATCCCTCTGGGAAATGGTTTTTGGTAGAGACAGTTACTCTTCATGTCTTGAAGCAGTTCGTTCACACAACCATTGTTCAAAGAGAGTAAAAGGAATGACTCAGGTAGTTCTCGGTGAAAACGAAGGTATCGATTCCGCATTGCGGCGATTTAAGCGTCAGGTTTCCAAGGCAGGGATCCTGGCAGACCTGCGCTCCCATCGACACTTTGAAACGCCTCTCGAAAAGAAGAAGCGTAAAGCGGTCGTGGCCCGGCGTAAGCGCCGCTACAACTAGCTCTACCTGGTTGGCTGCCGGCTTAACCAGGTTCTCCTCCGGAATGGCGTTAAGCGACTGCGGTTACCCTCGGCGTAAGGTTGTTTGGAGTAATTCCAGGCTCGCTGCAAAGTCGCACTGCAGTTGGCAGAGCCGATTACAGGAACCGAACGACCTGATGTAGATGCCTTTGTGGTTCGTCCGAACAAGGGCCGACGGCTTAACTGCCATGAAGCGCTAAAACGAGCAGACATCCGTGCCTGCTCGTTTTGGCGTGTTAACGTTGGTCGTTTTGCGGTTGCCAGTTGTGTGGCGTTAGCGCAGAGCATCCACTGATGAGCCGACCGCTATTAGCCGCCAATCTTATCCTGGGCCTTTTCGAGCGCTTCCTTAATGTCCTTCTCCACTGTCGGAACACCTCCTGAATTAGAAGGGCGCTTTAGCTCGTCAAGGCCAGCTTTGCCCTGCACTTCGTTTAAGCCACCGCCTCTAGTCTTTTTCTGTGTCTCCGCCATTGACGGGGGATGATCGGTTGCGATCGCGTCGCGAGACTCTTGCTCAAACTCTTTTGCGGCTTTGTTAGCCGTTGAATTGGGTTCATTCCGCATTGGTGCTGCAAAGGCAGGCGTCACGTAGGAAAACAGCAGTACAGCACAAAGACAAATCGTTAAGAAGTAGCGAAGGGGACGTAAAACCGTTAAAACAGATTTCATAGCAAGCTCCTCCAAGCTATAGAAATTAGAATCGTTGAGACATCTTGACCGCGAAAAATATGTTGGTCAGACCTCTCCTATATACTCAGATTCCTGGCGCAACTCACATCTACATCACGACGGATCAATCCCCTTACGGCTGCATGCTTTTATCTCTCTCAAGGATGAGACGTTGCTTGAGTTGCCGATAGAACTTCAGTTTCAAAACGCGACTCTTGTGCATCGGGAGCGCATCTAGGCAGATTGAGATTGTTAGCCGAATTAACGACTACATGGGAATTGAGTGACGTGACTATCTGGATAGAAACTCGACATTTGGAAGGAGCGGATCTTGCACGACACCAATACCGGTAAAACTCCAGCGCTGCATCAGATTGTCGATTTGTGAACCAGGAATTGACTCTACAGTAAAGCGATCTCGAACATCAGATGCATGTGTATTGAGATAGCTGAGAGCATCAAAGTGTTCTCGAAATAAGAGCAGGAAACTGGAATTGGAGCGTTCAGTTTCAGTACTTTTTTCATCTTGATACGGGTGCGCCACAAGGTAGCTACCGTCAACTCTCGAACGAATGAGGTAATAAGTTTGAGAAAACATAGTCGTAACGGGATAATTTTATATTCTGTGCTGTTAGTTAAACCGATAGACATTGTTCAGCGTCGGGTCGATCGCTCAAGACAAAGCTGTAATACCACAGTTTTTTCTATAAGAAACTGCTGAGCAATTTCCAAATGTTATGCCGTTGCTTGTCGAGGGTGATATTGCGTGAACGCCGTGGAGCGTCGCGGTTCAAATTGCGGGAACGGGAGATGGGTATGGGCTTCAAGGTGGGAGCGCCGTGCAGCGGCGCTCAGCTAGTATCCGCTGTCTATCTGTCCAACCACCGCTCAAAGCGCTAATTGATTTCCTCTAACCGGATACGAGGATCAACGACTTTCAGCAGTAGGTCTGCTAATAAGTTGCCGATGATCAGCATCACGGCACCCATCATCAGGCTTGCCATCACCAGGTAAAGATCTTGAGCCTGCACCGCCTGGAGAATTAATCGCCCCAAACCGGGCCAGTTGAAGAAGAACTCGGCAATAAATGCGCCGCTCAGCAAACTGGCAAATTCGAAGCCGAGCAGCGTAATGAGCGGGTTGATGGCGTTACGTAGCGCATGGACATAAATGACCTTGTTCTCAGGTAACCCCTTAGCCCGTGCGGTTTGAATATAGTCTTGCCGCAACACATCCAGCAGTTCGCCACGGGTAATCCGCTGAAGTCCGGCAAAACTGGTGATGCTAAGGGCGATTGTCGGTAGAATCATGTGCCACGCAATATCAATAATTTGGCCCAGGGGAGTCAGGTCAGCGTGGTCAATGCTGGTCATATCGCCCACGGGAAAGAGCGGGGAGGTATTTTGCGCCAGAATGAGTAAGAGCAGGGCTGTGATAAAGCTGGGAAACCCCTGTCCGGCGTAGCTAATCACTTGCAGAAGGCGATCGCTCCAACGGTTTTGATTCACCGCACCCACGATCCCAAGTGGAATGGCGATCGTCCAGGTAACAACCAGCGAGGATATTGCCAGCAGTAAGGTTGCGGGTACTCGCTCCCAGAGCAGTGACCCCACCGATCGCTGGTAGACAAAGCTGGTACCAAAGTTGCCCTTGGATATAATCTGCCACAGCCAGAGAAAATACTGTTCAAACCAGGATTTATCTAGACCAAATTGTCGCCGCAGTTGCTCAATCCGTTCCGGTGAAATTTTGGGGTTTTCTTTGAGCGTATCGAGATAATCGCCAGGGGCCAGCTGAATAATCACAAAGCTCAGCGCCGATGCCAGGAACAAGGTCAGCAGTGCTTGCAGCAGTCGCTTCACGATGTAGACAAACGTTTCACTGGTAAAGAAGGTTGCCAATGCATCGCGGCCAGACTCAAATCGGCTCCGGTCAGATATAGTCATCGGTCAAATATGCGGTATGGGACGTGCAGGTGCCGTAAGACGTGTGGGGGGCACCAGTGGTTTGAGATTGCGCTGCAAACCACTGGTAACGAACCATTAAAACCATCCTAGTACTGAACAAGGCTAATGATTGGCACCGCTGGCAAGCGCTCGCGTCCGCCCAAATCCTTCAGCTCAATCACAAATGCAAAGCCAACGAGGTTGCACCCAGACTGCTGCACCAATTTTGCGGTTGCGGTTGCCGTGCCGCCGGTTGCAATTAGATCATCGACGATCAGGATTTTGCAATCGGGAGGGTGGAGCGCATCTTGATGCACTTCGAGCCGATCCATGCCGTATTCCAGTTCATATTCGATCGAATGAACGGCGGCGGGAAGTTTACCCGGTTTGCGAACAGGAATAAAGCCTGCTCCCAGCTTGTATGCCAGCGGTGCTCCAAAGATAAAGCCCCGGGACTCCATCCCAATGACAAAGTCTGGTGCCAGCTCTGAGACTTTTTCTGCCAGTAGATCAATGGTGTAGCTGAGTCCGGCGGGATCACGCAGCAGGGTTGTGATGTCTTTGAATTGAATTCCAGGCTTGGGAAAGTCGGGGATTTCACGAATGAGTGTTTGAATATCCATGAATTTGCTGTAGACGGCTAGTTAGTAAGGGTTGAATCAGCTGAGAGCATTTACATTTTGCGGTGTTCACCGCCAGAGCGCTACTCAACCCCAAATAATCGATATGACCAAACGATTGATTTGGCTGAGATTGAGTGTAAGCGATCGCCCATACTCGCGAAACTGGGCGATCGCAATTTAGGCGTTTACGTCTGCGCTTAACGGCGGTGGATTGTGGCGATGTTGCATTCCAGTGCTTTGATAGACAGGTGGCTGTACTGGTTTGTAGTCGATGTTACGCCTCTAAAAATACGAGTAAGATTGGCTAGATTGTGTGCGGTCAGTGAACGGTAAGCTTTAGAAATTCTGGATAGATCCGTGAAGTACTTCTTTTTATCAGATGGCTGGACGATCGGCAGAGTTTGGGAAATGGGTGGGCTCTGGAACGAAGGTGCCTGGAGACGCAAGCCAGATATTTGCCAGATGGATCTCTGCATTTGGGAGCAGGGCGAGAAGCTTTGGCTCTATCGGGTGGAAGAGGCGGTGCTCATGGTTGAAGTTAGACCAACGGCACAATCGCCTCTGGAGTCCGCGACTCAGGCAATTGGTCAGGTTGTCTTAAAGCGTTTGATCACAGCCGACA
>JAJPKC010000380.1 GCA_021323955.1 Oscillatoriales cyanobacterium Centralia_MAG_596
ATTGACGGATGATCGGTGGATCTGTCCTACACCTCTATGCTCGCTTGCGCTGTCGTGAGTCAGCCCCGTTAAAACTGCACTTTGAAAAGCTGAAAGAGTTCTCCCGGCAGCGTTTTCACAATTTTGCCGTTCGCGGCCTTGATGGTTTTTTGCCAATCGGCGATCGACTCCAAAAAGACTTCGGTACCCAGGTACGTTTCCAGGATGGCCCAGTTCTCGGCGAGCGGAGTGTCGGGATCGAGGGCATCAAAGACAAATAAGCCACCAGGTTTGAGGACACGTTGCACGTCTGTCAGTACGGCCGCCCAATAGCTGAGGGGATAATAACAGCTGAAGCCTGTCGCGATCGCCAGATCAAATTGATTGGTCTCGTAGCGCAACTGGTGCGCAGCGCCCAATGCTACCCCCTTAAACAGCTTTGAGTTGAGCTGTGGCCCACGCGTGTTGAGAATCTCCTGCGCTACGGTGCTAATTTCCTGCCCATAGAAGAATGCCTCCCATTCACGCCACGGGTAAATTAGAAAGCTTACCCCGCAGCCAATATCCAGGCAGTGCTGGTTCTTCTTCGGCTTGGCCAGTTCCCAGAAGGGCGATGTGAGCTTGGCTTGCAGCAACCCGGATGCCCGCTCTCGAAAAATGGGCATGGCTTCGACCTCTTCCGGTAGATCAAACGCGTCGCCCTGGTATTCTCGGTTAAAGCGTGTGGTAACGGCAGCAATCTGGCTCTGCCAGTCCTGTGGGGTTTTGAGTTCGCTAAAGTAGCTGCTGCTGGAGAATGCTCCCTGGGAGTTAGATCCGTGCTTTTTTGCCATTCTCAGATTTGTTCCTGTAGCAACAGTGTGTCTGGACTTTAGACCAGTGTGTCTGGACTTTAGACCATAGACTCCAGACAGGCAATAGGACAGTTTGAAACCTTTGTTTTGCAACCGCCTCACGTCCAGAGTCTAGGTCTACTGTCTCCGGTTCAACTGGCTACCGCCTTAGCGGCCAGTCAGTGCACGGTTGAAGTTTTGGCGATAGGACTTGTTGAAAATCAGAATGGGCCACAGCAGCGCAAGACGAAAACGACCGCTGCTAAAGTTTGTCCGCCGGAATCCTGTCCAAAATTTCCAGATGCCAATGCCGTAACCAATGAGTGCAATTACACCAACGATCTCCATGATCAACCCCCAATGCAACTAACAGAGTGACTAACAGAATTACACCTGCGATCGAAACTACAGCGAGAGAACGATGCGATCCGGATGTCTGCGGTGACCATAACCATAACCCAGCGGTAGGACTGATTAGCAATAACGGCACGGTTTTAGCTAGCGGTCGTCCTCTAGTACCTGACGCAGGCGGATTGGGAACAGCAAACTGCTAAAGTCCATGCTGGTATTCCCTTCTGCCCGTGAAACGGTGCTATCACGTCCTGACATGTAACGTTCTCGATACAGTGGCTTGAGACTTTTGAGTGTGGTTCTTAATCTAGTTCTATCCTAATTGCAGACGCCGGGCGATCGTGTAGGGCGGTCTGTCGTTGGGGGCGATCGTTCTAAACGACATAACTTCTGCCCGAATCATCTTTAACGTAGGACACTAGAAGAAGAGCGGTGAAGCGTGAGGAGCGAGAAGCGAGGAAGGGGTCTGCGTTTTGAGTTGGAAGAGTGGTGTGAAGGAGAAGGGATTTGGGACGTGTTCGCGCGGCTGCTGACACCCCTTAGCCATGTGCCTTTAGCTTTTTTCATTCCCCTTACCGTTAATGCGTGTCGTTTGGCTTCTGACGTCTCATCCCGCTCTTTATCTCTCCCACACTCAAGCGCTTGAAACAGGATAGTGAACGTATGCGAGCAGTACTGATGGCAGGCGGATCGGGAACGCGGCTCCGCCCATTGACCTGTGACCTTCCCAAGCCAATGGTTCCCGTGTTGAATCGTCCGATCGCGGAACATATCCTGAATCTACTGAAACGTCATCGCATTACTGAAATCATTGCGACGCTGCACTATTTACCGGATGTGATGCGTGACTATTTTCAAGACGGCAGTGATTTTGGTGTTCAGATGACCTATGCCGTGGAGGAAGACCAACCGCTGGGTACGGCGGGCTGCGTGAAGAATATTGCCGAACTGCTCGATCGCACCTTTATCGTCGTCAGTGGCGATAGCATTACTGATTTCGACCTCACCGCCGCGATCCGGTTTCACCAGGAGCGCCAGTCCAAAGCAACCTTAATTTTGACGCGCGTACCGAATCCAATCGAGTTTGGGGTGGTGATTACCGATGAAGACAATCGGATCCGTCGCTTTCTCGAAAAGCCTTCTACGAGCGAAGTCTTTTCAGATACGGTAAATACCGGCATTTACATTCTGGAACCAGAGGTGCTGGACTATTTGCCGCCCAATCAAGAAGCTGATTTCTCGAAGGATCTCTTTCCACTGCTGCTGGAAAAAAAAGAGCCGATGTATGGCTACATTGCCGAGGGCTACTGGTGCGATGTGGGCCATCTGGACACCTATCGGGACGCGCAGTATGACGGGCTGGAGCGCCGCGTTAAGCTGGACACGGCCTACGAGGAGCGATCGCCGGGGGTGTGGATTGGACAAAATACTTACCTTGACCCAACGGCTAAGCTTGCCACGCCTGTGATGATTGGTAGCAACTGTCGCATTGGGGCGCGGGTTCAAATTGACGCCGGTACGGTAATTGGCGATAACGTCACGATCGGGACCGATGCTGACCTGAAACGCCCCATTATTCTCAATGGTGCCATCATTGGCGAGGAGGCCCATCTGCGCGCCTGTGTGATTGCACGGGGTACCCGTGTCGATCGGCGGGCCCATGTGCTGGAAGGGGCCGTAGTAGGGCCACTATCCACAATTGGAGAAGAAGCACAGGTCAGTCCTGGCGTCCGGGTGTGGCCCAGTAAGCGGGTGGAATCGGGGGCGACACTCAACATCAACCTGATTTGGGGCCACGCGGCGTATCGCAATCTGTTTGGGCAGCGCGGGGTTTCAGGGTTGGCGAATGTTGATATCACGCCCGAATTTGCCGTGAAGCTGGGGGCGGCGTATGGTTCAACGCTCAAACCGGGTGTTCAAGTGGCGGTTTCGCGCGACCAGCGCAGCATTTCGCGCATGGTGTCGCGATCGCTCATTGCGGGGCTGATGTCGGTTGGTGTGAATGTCCAAAATCTGGAGGCAACGGCGATCCCGCTTGCGCGCACGATTGTTCCCACGCTCTCGATCGCGGGTGGTATCCATGTCCGGCTGCACCCCGATCGACCCGATCACATTCTGATTGAATTCTTTGACAACAAGGGCATTAACATCTCCAAGGCTCGTGAGAAAAAAATTGAAGGCGCGTACTTTAAGGAAGATTTTCGCCGCGCGCAGATCCAGGAGATTGGCAATGTGGTTTACGCGAACCAGGTTGTTGATATTTATGGCACCTGCTTTGAGAAACATTTGAACATTGAAGCGATCCGTCACAGTAGCTCTAAGGTTGTTATCGACTACGCCTATGCGGTTTCGGGAGCCGTCCTGCCGCAGCTATTAGCGAAGTTTGGCTGTGATGCGGTAGTGCTCAATGCAAGCCTCAGCCATGCGGTGACGAATCTGGGCGATCGCGAAGTGCTGCTCAACCAGTTGGGGCATGTGGTAGAAGCGCTAAAAGCCAATTTTGGAGTCCAGGTATCGGCCAACGGTGAACAGATGATCCTGGTCGATGAGGCAGGCAGCCCGATTCGGGGCGAAGTCCTGACAGCGCTGATGGCAGATATGCTGCTGAGCCATCATCCCCGCGGAACTGTGGTCGTGCCGGTAAATGCGTCCAGCGCGATCGAGCAGATTGCGCACCGCCACGACGGCCGGGTCGTGCGAACCAAGGCCAATCCCACAGCGCTCATGGAGGCTTGCCACACAAATCCCAATGTGGTTCTTGGGGGCAGTGGCGATATGGGCTTTATCTTTCCACAGCTCCATCCCGGCTTTGATGCCATGTTCTGCATTGCCAAGTTGATTGAAGTACTGACGATCCAGGAGCGATCGCTGGGGCAAATCCGCGCTGATTTACCCCGCATTTGCCACAAATCGTGCACGGTTCGCTGTCCCTGGACGGCTAAAGGTGCACTCATGCGCCATCTTGTAGAAACACATCCCATCGACAGTCTAGAACTGGTCGATGGCGTCAAAATCTTCAACCATCAGCACAACAGTTGGGTACTCATTTTGCCGGATGCTGGAGAACCCCTGGTGCACATCTACGCCAACAGCCACGATCGCGGCTGGGTGGATGAAATCTTGCGGGAGTATCGCCTGCGCGTGCAGGAGTTTGTGGACTCTCAGCAGGAAACAGAGGCATTCAAAGTGGAAAGCCAGTACTAAAATGAAAGGGGCAGTCGTCAGGGTTAGTTGTTGGTTGGGCAATCAACGACCAGCCACCGCATCACCCACCGGGGTTCTAGCTGTAACGCTTCTAGGCACGGATTAAGTGGTGCTGTGCATTCGTGGCGCTGCTGGCTATGCCTCCCATCGGTCAGGCTGCCGTCCTCACAACTAAATCACCCATCGCTCACAACTTTTAGGAACGTTCAATGAATAGCTGTATCTTGATGGCAGAAATCGTCCAGGCTCCGGAACTGCGCTACACATCAGATACGCAGACACCCATTGCCGAGATGTTTGTGGAGTTTCCTGGACTGCGCGCTGAAGACCCACCAGCGCGACTGAAAGTCGTAGGTTGGGGCAATCTGGCCCAGGAAATTCAGGAAGGCTTCCATGTCGGCGATCGCGTGGTGCTGGAAGGTCGGCTGGGCATGAATACGGTCGATCGGCCGGAAGGGTTCAAAGAGAAG
>JAJPKC010000613.1 GCA_021323955.1 Oscillatoriales cyanobacterium Centralia_MAG_596
GGAACGCGCCTACACGCAAATGTGGGCGCAGTACAATACTCGTTAGTTGAGCGATCGCTCATCCCGCTCCAACACGCCTGCGTCTTACCCACGTGAGAATGGGCGTCATTGAGCGATCACAACGATTCACAGCCATTTTCACCTGTTTGGTTCCACTTCCAGCCCGCTCATTTTTGACCCACACAGGTCAATCCATCAAACAATCGCTGTATCTGAGCATTTAACACTATGCTGAACCTCCACATTGGTGGAAGAGTCGCTCATCCCGATTGGAAAATCGTGGACATTGAGCCTCGTCCTGAAGTTGATGTTGTCACCAACGCGTCGGATCTAAGCCCGTTTGCAGACAATTCGGTTGATCAGATTTACGCCAGTCACGTTTTAGAGCACTTCAACTACCTGTTAGACAACGAGCTGAACAACACCCTGGCCGAGTGGCATCGTGTGCTCAAACCGGGTGGCTATCTGCTCATTAGCGTGCCCGACTTGAAAACCTTGTGCTGGTTATTTCTTAATCCAAATCTTGAACCAGGCGATCGTTATTACCTGATGCGCGTCATATTTGGGGGCCAGATGAACCCATACGATGTCCATCGAGTTGGGTTTGATTTTGACATTTTAGGGCTTTATTTATATGAAGCCGGATTTCGGCAATATAAACAGGTGCCTGGGTTTACCTACTTTGATGATTCCAGCAACCTGACCTTCTTAGAAACCCCTATTAGCTTGAATGTAGTGGCAAGAAAAGAACTGGAAACAGAAATCACAGCATAGCCATTGCGCCTAGCAATGCATCACATCGGCGGCCAATCCATTCTAATCGTCGCTGGCATCACGGCATTCGCCCTAACCCATATCTGTGATCGGTTCGAATTCACCAGATGTTCGATCGATCGCTGCTCGATGGGTACTATTCACAAGAGCTTGAGGGAGATCTACCCATGTCGTTCGTCATCATTACGGCGGCTGATGCGCATTATTTTGAGCTTGTTCAGGGAGCAATTCGATCGGTGCGCGAGAAACCGCAGGGGCAAACGGTCGCGATCGGGTTCGTTGATTTAGGCTGCACGGACGAGCAGTTGCAGTGGCTCCAGCAGACAGTAACCTTCATCCAGCGCGTTGATTGGGAATTCGAGTTTCCCGGTCAAAACACCGCTCCTGAGCATCTGAAAGGTCTACTGGTACGGCCCTTTTTGCCCAAGTACTTCCCCGGCTTTGAGCAATACCTCTGGCTCGATGCCGATGCGTGGGTGCAGGACTGGACAGCCATAGAGCTATACATCCAGGGGGCCGCGCGGCGCGGATTGGCCGTCGTGCCAGAACTGGAACGCAGCAGTCCGCGTGAGTACGGCATGTTACCCAAGTTTTGGGAATGGGCTGCTTACAAGTACCAGTTAGCCTACGGCGAAGACATTGGGCGTGAACTTTGCAGTTATCCCATGCTCAATGCAGGCGTGTTCGCATTACGTCATGACGCGCCGCACTGGCAGGTATGGGCAGATTGTTTAAAGCAGGGATTACAGCAGTCCACCGCGTTAATTGACCATCTCGCCCTGAACTTAGCCGTGTATGGCTACGGCCTATTTGAGCAGACGGAAATTTTACCGTCCTGGTGCAACTGGACCTGCCACTACTGCGGTTTACCCGCCTGGAATAGCGAGACTGCCCAGTTCGTGGAACCCTACCTGCCCCACACGCCGATCGGGATTTTGCACCTGACCGATCGCAAGCTTGAGCGAGCCGTTCTGAAGACCACAACCAACGATCGTGTTGCAGTCAGTCTCCGCTATGGTGGCTCATCGCAAGAGCAGCCAGAGGGTCTCCTGGCTCCGTCGCTGGCGTTGAAAAACCTTGAACCTGAGCAATTCCCTGCTGGTGACTATGTTTCTCCTGGGTTTGCCACCGTTCTGCCCGATCGCTGTTTTCCCCACATGGTGATTGGCAACACGGATCATTCGCATTGGCTATACCTGCGGCGCGAAATCCCGCATAACTGGTATGTCGATCAACGTCAGCCATCAACCGGCTTTTTGAGCCGTGATGAAGCCCACATTCTCTACAACACCGCCCTGCAAATGCAGGGGAAACCCGCCCTGGAGATCGGCTGCTGGCTGGGATGGTCTGCCTGTCATCTGGCGCTTGCAGGCGTGCAGTTAGACATTATCGACCCGCTGCTGGAACAGCCCGATTTTTACGAAAGTGTGCACCAATCGCTACAAGCGGCAGGCGTGCTCGATCGCGTCCAGCTCATTCCGGGCTACAGTCCGGCCAAAGTGGAGGCGATCGCTGCGGTGCGTGGGCGTCAATGGTCGCTGATTTTTATCGACGGCAATCATGATGCGCCTGCGCCGCTGCAGGATGCGATCGCCTGCGAAGCTCTCGCCGCCCCCGATGCGCTGATCCTGTTCCACGATCTGGCGTCACCGGACGTGGCCCAAGGACTGGATTACTTGCGGCAACGAGGCTGGCATACCCTGGTCTACCAGACGATGCAGATCATGGGTGTGGCCTGGCGTGGCAATGTTGCACCCGTACACCATCGGCCCGATCCGAGCGTCGAATGGCACTTACCCGAACATCTACAGTCCTATACCGTTAGCGGGCTGGAGGCACTGGCGGCTCCGGGAGAACCCTCCCCGCTTCAAAGGCAACTCAGACGCGACCTGAAGCTTAACCAGATCAATCTGATCGTTTTCCCCGACTGGCAGCAGCCAGAGGACGTGTTGCTGCCTGACCTCGCTCCCATCATCAAAGCACTGCTTGTGCATCCCGATCGCGGTCGAATCACCCTGCTCATTAACGGGCAGGATGTGACAGCAGCCACCGCCGATCTCGCCATTTCCAGCATTGTGATGGAGCTGTTGTCGCAGGACGATATTGACGTGACGACGCTCCCCGAAATCGTTCTGGTTGATCAACTCAGTCAAAATCAATGGCAAGCGCTGCGCGCGCTCATTCAGCAACGAATTGTGATGCCCCATGAGACTCCCGGTGCGATCGCCAATGCGCATATGGAAGAACTGCCCACGTTATCGCTGGCTGATTTGCAGCACCACCCGCTTTGACCCGCCAAGCACGACCGCCAGGGTGTTACAATGCCATCAATTTGACGGCGGGCAATTCGCTACAGCTCAAGCATTGTCGGCCTTTGAGCGTTAGCCAGTCAACGGTGACCCACAAAAAGTAATCCAAGAGGTAGAAATTTAGACAACGCTACCCGTTTGCTTTTACACTTTTACTTTTGTACGCGATGGCTTTTTCCACCGAACTGCTGTGGGCACTGATTGGACTCCTTCTGACGATTGGCGGCACTTTTTTA
>JAJPKC010000598.1 GCA_021323955.1 Oscillatoriales cyanobacterium Centralia_MAG_596
CAACTCTACAAAGAGGAAGCCACTGCCGGGACACGACCGTTAATTTTGGTCAGCGCACCGCAGCGGCCCGATCGCAAACGTCATGATGGCGAAACCGGCGACGACATTTCTGAGGCGCGCGACATCCAGACAATGCTGACGCGCACGTTTGGAGTACCTGAAACGGATATTCGATTGGACAGCAACGGTACAGATATTCATCGCAGTGCCGAAAATGTTCGCCAGTTACTTACTGGCACCCAACGGGTTAACTTCGGCAATCAGATCACCCTGGTTGGCACCGCCATCAATATGAACCGGGCCGCACTGACCTTTGCTCAGATTTTTGATGATTCAACGATTACGGTACGTCCTACCGATTTTTATACTGTCCCAGCCGCCGATCGCATGCGGCGGCTCGTCCAGGGGCGTGACCTGATCGAACATCAAATTCTCGTGACTGACCTCATTCCCAGTGTTGAGTCACTCTCGATCAGCAGCCATGTGATCGAGGAATATCTCAACGCGCTTTACTACTTCCTGCGGGGGTGGATCAAAATTGGCGGCGTACCGTCGCTGTCTGCGCCACGAACAGCGCAGCTTGAGCAACCGGATCGGCTTCCCCTGGGCAGCAGAGAGCGTCCAGGTGTTGGATTCAGCAGCGATGGCTAAGCAGGTTTTTGGCGGTGAAATTTGGGTGTAGCACACACCAACCCCCTTTGAAGCGGTGGTTAAGGCAGAGGGATCAAATCCCTGGTTCAATTCGTTTAGGATGGGAGGGTTGCCAGACAGATACCAGGTGCACGATAACGATGGCTCAATCTCGACTGCAAAAATTGGGGAACTACCTGCGTCCTCATTGGCCGAAAGCAGCTTTAGGCATCCTGGCGCTCTTGTTGGTCAATATTTTAGGGGTTTACATTCCCCTACAGATTCGGAACGCCATCAATCAACTTCAGGTCACGTTTAGCTTCGGTCAAATCCAGCATTATGTCGTGTTGGTGCTAGTACTGGCATCGGCCATGTGGGTTGTGCGTATGGCTTCACGGATACTGCTGTTTGGCCTGGGCCGTCAGGTCGAGTTTGACCTGAAACAGAAGATTTTTGCCCACCTGCTAACGCTGGAGCCGTCCTATTTTGCGACCAACACGGTTGGTGATCTGATCAACCGCGCCACCAGCGATGTGGACAATATCCGTCGCCTGTTGGGATTCGCTATTTTGAGTCTGGCCAATACCTTTTTTGCCTATGGCCTACGGTTGCCAGTAATGTTGGCGATCGATGTGAAAATTACCCTGCTCGCGTTGTCCGTTTATCCACTGATGCTGGTGCTCGTCCAGGTATTCAGCACCCGCCTGCGACGGCAGCAGCTCACCGTACAGGAACAGTTATCTAACCTGAGCGAACTCATTCAGGAAGACATGAGCGGCATTGCCCTGGTCAAAATCTACGCCCAGGAAACCAATGAGCAACAGGCATTTCGCCAGCAGAATGAAGCGTTACTCGACGCCAATCTGTCGTTAGCGCTCACCCGCAGTACGTTATTGCCGTTGCTGCCGGGGCTGGCAAGCATCGGTTTGCTGGTCGTCTTACGCTTTGGCGTCAGCGCGATTAGCGAGGGGGCGATTACGGTTGGTGATTTTGTGGCGCTGCTGCTCTATGTAGAGCAACTGGCGTTTCCGGCGGCGCTGCTGGGCTTCACGATCACGGCTTACCAGCGAGGAGAGGTCAGCATCGATCGCATCGAGTCTATCCTCACCGTTAAACCCAAGATTCAGGACAAACCAGACGCGATCACCCTGCCGCGATCGCAGGTCAGCGGTGAGTTGACCGCCCGCAATCTCACCTTTACCTTTCCTACCCTGGTCACGGAGAGTACGGTAAAGCCAGCACTGCAGACGGTTAACTTCATCATCAAACCCCAGGAAACGGTCGCGATCGTCGGGCCAATCGGTTCTGGCAAGTCAACGCTGGCAAACGCCTTGCCACGGCTGCTTGATATTGCTCCCGGTCAGCTCTTTCTGGACGGCTACGACATTACAACCTTGAAATTAGCCGATCTGCGCGGCGCGATCGCCTACGTCCCGCAAGACAGCTTTCTTTTCAGCACCACGATCAAAGACAACATCCGCTACGGCAACCCTGGTGAAGATGAAACAGCGGTGGTTGAGGCGGCCAAGCAGGCCCAGATCCATAGCGAAATTCTCAACTTTCCCCACCAATACGAGACGGTTGTGGGCGAACGGGGCATTACCCTTTCGGGCGGACAGCGGCAGCGGACAGCTTTAGCGCGGGCGTTGCTGGTCGATGCACCAATTCTTATTCTCGACGATGCCCTGTCTAGCGTCGATAACCAGACCGCAACCCAAATTCTGAAAAACCTCTCCGAAGGCACCAATCGCAAAACTGTCTTGTTTATCTCGCACCAGATGTCTGCGGCAGCCACCGCCGATCGCATCTTTGTGATGGATGAGGGCAAAATCGTCCAGTCTGGCACCCACGCAGAGCTCGTCTCTCAATCAGGACTCTACCAATCCCTCTGGAACCAGCACAAACTCGAAGAGGTCTTGCAATGAGAAGACCGTATGGCTAAGACCTCGGAAGTTTTGTCTTTGCCAAACCCATAATCTGGCAAAGATTCGTCATTTTCTCTGCATAAACGCATCGCGTCGGGCCGTTTAGTCTGCCGTTTCAGGAAACTCTGATGCGATTAATCATCCAAACCCTCGTCTTCTCTTCCGTGGTTTAGGAGAGGAGATATGGGCTGCGGCATACAGTAAAAGGGTGAGGGCGTGTTAGGTAACGCACAGTATATTGATCGCTATTGCATCACTAACCAATAAAGCTTTTAAAACGGCGAATGACGGAAGTTTTCATTTCCTACTCACGCAAGGACAAAGCATTTGTACAGAGACTTCACGATGCATTGAAGGCTCACGATCGCGATACCTGGGTGGACTGGGAAGGTATTCCCCTCACGGCTGACTGGTGGCAGGAAATTCAGCGTGGCATTGAAGGGGCACAAACGTTTGCGTTTGTCCTCAGTCCTGATTCTGTTGCCTCTAAGGTTTGCCGCGATGAAATTGACCATGCGATCGCCAACAACAAACGTCTGGTGCCGATCGTCCATCGAGAAGGCTTTGAGCTAGACAAAACGATTTCTGCCCACGAAGCCATCAATCGCCACAACTGGCTATTCTTCCGCGAACAGGATGATTTTGCTATTGGCTTTCAAGGATTGCTCACGGCGATCGATACCGATCTGGAGCACGTCCGCGCGCATACCAGATTGCTGGAGCGGGCGATCGAGTGGAATGCAAAAGCCCGCAACCCATGTCTGTTGATGCGCGGCGATGACCTGGAAGAGGCGGAGCACTGGTTAGCGCAGGGAGGCAGCAAAGAACCCCGACCGACAGAACTGCAAGGCGAGTACATTAGCATCAGTCGCAAGACAGAGACAGCACGACAAAAAGTCGATCGCCGGAAGCAACAGTGGTTCACGGCTGGTATTAGTGCTTTTGCTTTTCTAGCAGTGGGAGCGGCAGGAGTTGCAGGGTTTGAGCGCCAAATAGCCGAGAAAGGTCGCCAAAATGCTGAACTAACAGCCCAGAGCCTCAATGCTCTCAATATGTCGGCCTCCAATCTACAGCTAGACGCACTAATAGAAAGCTTGAAAGCGGGGCACAATCTCAAGCAGTGGGAGAAGGATGTAGAGCGCGGAACCGCAATCCGGGTAACTGCCTCCTTAGAGCAGGAAGTGTATCAAATTAATGAGCGTAACCGCTTAGAAGGTCACAGCAGCAACATCTGGGCTATAAGTTTCAGTCCTGATGGCAAAACGATTGCGACAGGAAGCGCCGATCACACAGTGAGACTGTGGGATTTACAAGGAAGAGCGTTGCACACTTTGAAAGGGCATACTGCAGATGTCCAAAGTGTTAGCTTTAGTCCAGATGGCAAAACCCTCGTGACGGGTAGTAAGGACGGTACAGCCAAACTGTGGGATTTGCGAGGACACGTACTGCAGACGCTGAAAGTTGACAATTCTGCCTCAGGAGTGCAACAAGGTGTCTGGGGCGTCAGCTTCAGCCCCGATGGGAAAATCATCGCCAC
>JAJPKC010000316.1 GCA_021323955.1 Oscillatoriales cyanobacterium Centralia_MAG_596
ATTCTTTCTCTAATGTCTCCATTTTCTTCCGCTTTTAATGCTCTTTGCAGCTTCTCTACCTGCTCTGGAGTAAGATGATTCTTTGCTGGCATCTTGCGCTTTTTTGATGAGTTTAATTTTGCATTATACCCTATCTAAATGCTGAACAGCTTATGACATAACGGATGTATGCAGTTGCATTCAGAATGTTTTGCTTGCAATTGCCAATGTCATAGAGAACATTCAAATTGCAGCGTGATACATTGCGAATGTTGTCTATGCAAACTCGAATTGATGCGGTCACATTGCGATTGTTTTGCCTGCGGGAAGCTGTGTGGTTAAATGCGATGGAGCAAGCTCACTTGATTCTGCATCAGAACAGGTTGAGTTGTGTGGGTGTATCGATGCTGTTCCAGGGCAGGGGTGGCACAGCCACATGGCGCTGTTCGAGCAGCGTTTGAAAGTGGCGGGCGTTGACGGGCGATCGCGCCTCCACCGGACAATGCACAAAGAAGTAAATCCGCGCTCCGTGTTGAAGCCACTGATCCACCAGCGTTACCCATTCTTCTAAATAGGATTGATTGAGAGCGCGATCGGGATGGCTGATGAAACGAATGAGACTGAAGGGAGCCGTCACGCTGGGCTGGAGAGGCAGTTTCGGCTTTTTGCGTTCGGAGTGCAACTGTGGGTCATCCGGTGCATCGTAAATGGGTCGCGTGTCCAGCAGCACACGCCCGACACCAAGGCGCGCTAACAGATCGGTGAGTTTCTCTGCATGGGGCGGCTTGAACCAGTCGAGGTGGCGCACTTCCAGCGCAAATTCGGCTTCGTGGCGTGGCAGGGCGGTGAGGAACGCTTCCAAGTCGGCAAATCGTGCAGGGCTGTAGCTGGGTGGCAGTTGGGCGAAGAGTGGGCCGAGGCGATCGCCCAAACCACGCATGGTTTCCAAAAACGCAACGGTATCAGGCAACGCAGGCTGCAACAACCCATTGTGTGTCAGACTTTTGGGCAGTTTGAGACAGAACTCAAACCCATCTGGTGTTTCGGTAGCCCAGCGCGTCACAGTATCCGCATCGGGGATGGAATAGAACGTCGTGTTCCCTTCAACCGTGGCGAAGCGGCGGCTGTAGAGATGGAGAAACTCTGCTGCACGACTATCGGCGGGAAACAACTCTCCCAGCCAGCCTTTGTAGCCCCAGATGGCACAACCGATGCGGAAATTGATGGGGGCAGATGGTTGTTCCATATCTTATCCCGCTCACACCACTCGATTTTGCCGGATGCACTCAGCGTACCAGTGGAAACTGGCTTTGGGGATGCGCTGCTGGGTGGGGTAGTCAATGTAGGTAATGCCAAAGCGGCGATCGTAGCCCCACGCCCATTCAAAGTTGTCCAGCAAGCTCCAGAGAAAGTAGCCACGCAGGGGATAACCTTCACCCAACGCACGATGCGCGGCTTTAAGATACTGCCGCAGGTAGGCAATCCGTTCCAGATCGATCACCTCCCCCTGGGCGTTGACAGTATCTGGTGCAGCACAGCCATTCTCCGTAATCAATAGCGGTAGGTCGAGTCTGCCCAACGTGTCACTAATGTGCCGCACCCCCCAGTACAGCGCTTCGGGGAGCATCCAGAGCCAGGGCATAGTCAGACGTGGGTAGCTGTCGCGAAAGGCGAGGCATTCGTAACCCTCAGGATTGTCTGCTGCCCGCACATAGGTTCCTGTGTAGATATTTAGACCTAACGCATCCAGCGGTTGGTGGATCGTTTCCAGATCGCCTGCCTGAATGTCTGGCGCATCAGCACCCAATTGTTTTAGCAGTGCCGGACTGTAGGCACCTGTCAGCACGGGAAACAAAATGCCCCCGTTTGCCCAGCATGTGTGAAAGGCTTGTTGTGCAGCAGCAATGTGGTCGGATGACTCGGCGATCGGCACGGTTACGGCAGGGTTATCCACTAGCGCCACCGAACAGGGGACAGGGGATGCGGCCCGAATTGCCTGACAGCCCAACCCATGCGCCAAAATTGCGTGATGACAGGTTTGCCAGACGTCTTTGCGACGCTTGACGCGTGTGCCGGGAGCATGCGGCGGATCAGCATTCACGGCGTAACCCAGATGGGTAAAGCAAGAAATTTCGTTGAGGGTCATCCAGTTTGTGATGCGATCGCCCAATCGACTCACCACAGCAGTCACATAGTCGGCATAATCCGAGGCCATCTCGCGGCTGCGCCAGGAGCCATAGCGTTCCTCAAGCGCCTGGGGGCTGTCCCAGTGGAATAGAGTTGCCTGTGGGGTAATGTCGTGCGATCGCAAACAGTCCACCAGCCGTCGATAAAAGTCCACCCCCGCTTCGTTGACAGCGCCCCTGCCATCGGGAATAATTCGCGACCAGGCAATACTAAAGCGGTAGTGCCGAATGCCCAAGGCGGCCATTAACTTCACATCAGCTTCAAATCGATGGTAGTGATCGCAGGCAACCGCACCTGTATCGCCATTCAGCGTGCGTCCTGGGATGGCGCTAAAGGTGTCCCATACGCTCGGTTGGCGTCCATCCTCGGTGGCTGCACCTTCGATCTGATACGCCGCAGTGGCGGCTCCCCACAGAAAGGAACCCGGAAACTCATAGCTAGTCATCAATGTACCTGAACGCTGAGCGATCCACGTCTCGTTTCGTTGATCCTACTCGTCCTGGGGACACTCGTTCCATAAGCTTGTCGTCTGCCGTAAACTCAAAAAATCGCCATTACCCAGGATCAGGTGATCGAGCAGCGGCATGCCTAAAAAATGGGCACCGGCGAGCAGTTGACGAGTCAATGTCAGGTCTTCGTTGCTGGGTTCAACATTACCCGAGGGATGGTTGTGGGCGACAATGAGTCGCGTTGCACCATGCTTGAGCACTTCACGAAAGATATCGCGGGGATGGGCCAGGGTTTCGGTGGCGGTGCCGATCGTAATCACACGTGTCCCCAAAAGGCGATGCTTGACATCGAGCATGAGAACCGCAAAGCGCTCCTGGGGTTGCCACATGAGTTCATGGCTGAGGGCGGCGGCAGCGATTGCGGGATCGTCCACGATCGTGTTTTCGGGTGGACGAGATTGGAATACCCGCTTACCCAACTCGATCGCAGCGAGAATGGTAGCTGCTTTTGCAGTGCCCACCCCTGAAATGGCCGTTAGCTCCGGCACGCTGATGTCCCGCAAGGCCAGAAGTGGGTCGCGATGGTGTTTGCCAACGTGTTGCAAAATATATTGCCCCAAACCAACGGCAGACAGTTTTCCTGGCCCTTGCCCTGTCCCTAGCAAAATCGCCAGCAGCTCAGCGGTTGCCAGATGTTTGGATCCGTAGGCGACCAGACGTTCGCGGGGACGTTCACTTGCCGGTAAATCGGCAACTTTAAGGCTATAAGTCATGCACCCAGAATTCGTTGCAGCGAGAATATTGTCTAGTTATGCCCAGAGATCAAGACAGAGTTGACAACGCTGGCGTGGCAGGCGCTAAAGTTCACAGAACTGTTGGCAGCAAAAATCGCCCCCGTTTTTAGGAACTGGGGCGATCGCAGGTTATTAAATCACGTGAACAGAACGGCTAACGAGCAACTAAGCGTTGTAAGTCGCGGTGCCGCTAAACTTCAGCTTGGCAGGTTCAGGGTTGCTGCCGATGTTGCGCGCCACGCTGTTGACTTGAGGGCGACCAGGATTAACCTTCTCTGGGAAGACCCCATCCTTGGGATGCAGGTATTCAACGTCGCCGTTGGGATAAACCCGATAGATTTTGTAATCCGTGATTTTGAACTTTGACCGCAGTTGCTGCCCGCCCAAAGCAATACATTGCTCTTTGCGTGCTAGGTAAAGGAGGTTTTCACCCTGACGCATCACAGCGGCACCGCCGGTTGGCATTTCAAAGACTTGCTCTTTAGGGCTAGTCCACGTGATTGCATATTTTTCTTCAACAAGAGCTTTGGTCAGCAGTCCACCTGTACTACCACCAAATAAAGGAGCCTGTCCAGAAAGAGTTTCTGCCATTGGATTTCTCTCTCGATATTTTACGGAAATCGTATCACTCAGTCTGGCAACTACTACGAAGTCTGTTGGGAACTGTAACAGTTGTTAGCAATTGCGTCAGCGACCTCTGGTGCGTGAGACTTTGCCGCGTTCTTTCGATCGCGGACGTTTGTCATCGGGTTCACTCCGCACGATCGGAACCGTGAAATGAAACTGGCTGCCCTGGTCTTTCCCAGCGGATTCGGCCCAGATCCGCCCACCCAGCCCTGTCACAATTTGGCGACAGATAGCGAGTCCTAACCCAGTCCCACCCGTCGTACGACGTAAAGCGCCTTCTTCCTGATAGAAGCGATCGAACACCGTTTCCAGACGATTCGGCTCAATGCCACGTCCTGTGTCAGCAACCGTCACTTCAAGCATCTGCCCACCGTTCTGGTGCGCTTCGATGAGGACGTGCCCTTTGGGCTGAGTGAATTTACAGGCATTGTCGAGTAATTTTGAGAGCACTTCTACCAACCATTCGCCATCGGTTTGTACCAGCGGCAGCTCGGGCGGCACATCGGCCGTAATTTCGGGTAATTCGGTTTGGTGCTGCCGGGTGCGAATGCTACTCAATGCCAGATCGACACATTCCTGCAGGGGAAGTGGTTCGAGATGCCATTGAATGCGCCCACTTTCAAGCTGAGACAGGGTGAGAAAGTCCTGGACTAGCTTTCGCATTCGCTCTGTATCGGTCAGGGCTGATTGGAGCATGATCTGCTGCAATTCTGGAGGCATGTCTGGCTCAGTGGAAAGGCTTTCCAGACAGACCTGAATTGTGGATAGGGGGGTTCGCAGTTCATGGCCGGTAATGGCGATCAGATTACTGCGCGTGAGATCAAGGGCCTCAAGCTGCTGGTTCAAGTCCTCGAGGTTGGCATACGCTTCTGCCTGGATCAGGGCGATCCCAATTTGAGTGGCGATCGCATCGACCAGGCTCAATTCAGCGTCCGTCCATTCGTGTAGCGTTCCGCCACAGGTGTGAAGTTCCACCATACCGAGAAGACGGCTTTGGTGAATCACCGGCACCATCAGCCAGGATTCGATCGTCCAACGCTGCACTAGAGACTCTGACGGCAAACGGGATCGCGGCGGCAAGACCGTCCGCCCATCTTCCAGCACCCAGGGATCCGCCTGCGCATCAGCCACATAAATGCGTTCTTGCCGCTGCACGACTTCCTGAAACAGTGGGTTTTCCTGCAAGACCCAGCGCTGACCGATGAGCGAATCGACACCGGCCCCTAAATATTCATGCTGGATCACTGCGTCGGTATCAGTCGATTTACAGCGGTAGATCAAACAGCGGCAAACGCGCAACGCTCGCCCCAATTCCTGTACTGCGACTTTAAAGATTTCTTCTGGATCCAGCGATCGCCGGATGGCGGCTGTGATGGAGTTAACGAGGCGTTCCTTCCGCTCTTTGGCCGCGATCGAGCGATAGGCCTTCAGCAACTTATACTGCCCCGCCTGCAGGTACGTCACCAGCCGCTCGGCAAACGGCTCTGGGTCGGCATCATTGGCACCAGTACGGCCTTCCACCTGCAGCTGAGATTTAGCCTGCGTGATCTTGGTCGCTAATTCAGGACGATACGCCAGAATCCGATCAAGCAGTAGTTCGGCGACAGTACAAA
>JAJPKC010000639.1 GCA_021323955.1 Oscillatoriales cyanobacterium Centralia_MAG_596
CCTTGAATATCATCTCGGCGGCAGCTTCGCTCATTCTCAAAACCGCTTTAACCTTATTTTTACTGTCAGTTATCGCGTTTGTGATTGGCGGTAGAAGATTACCTGTTTTGGCCGTGATGATTGGTTTGGTGCTGTTGCTGCCGTTGCATTATGGCAAGCATGAAATGCGCCATAAGTACTGGTCAACAAAAGCCACCCATTATGTCCAGCCGTGGGAATATCCAGCCTGGTTTCAAGAGTGGTCTGGGTACGCAATGGAGAATCTGAACCCTAAACCCAACCGCTATGAGAAAAAGGAAAAAAAAGAGTCGTTTATCGATCGCTCCAGCGTTGTGCACATGCTGATGATGGCACAGGAGAAAATCCCCGCACAGTATACGTATGTTGGCGGCGCAACTTACGCGATCATTCCCCTGCTATTTGTGCCGCGAGCGTTAAGTCCCAATAAAATTCGTAGCCACGAAGGGACGCACATGCTCAATATTCACATTCATCGACAGACCTATCAGGACACGCTGAAAACGACGATCGCCTGGGGCTTGCTACCAGAAGCCTACGCGAATTTTGGAGTGATTGGGTGTATGGGCATTGGTGCGCTTTTAGGTGCTTTTTATGGATTTGTGACACGTCTGGCGATCGGGATGCCTGCATTTTCGGCTCGTACCATGTTTTGTGTGTTGGTGCTGAGTTTGGCTCTAGCATCGACCGAATGGACGGCGGGCGTGTACGCGGCCACTCTATTTCAATCCTCAGTACCAATTCTGGGTATCCGATTTGCATTTATGAAATGGCAGCGCCCTTCATCGAAAAAGTTACTTCCATCCCGCTCATAAAGCACTAGCCATGAAGAAACTGGCCATTATTACGTCTCATCCCATTCAATATTACGCGCCCTGGTTTCGCTATTTAGCAGAGCAACGCGATCTGGAGTTTCGGGTCTTTTACTTATGGGATTTTGGCATACGCCAGCAGGTCGATCCAGGGTTTCAACAGGCGATCGAGTGGGACATTCCGCTGTTAGAAGGGTATGAATTTGAATTTGTGCCTAATGTGAGTCGGCGTCCCGGTACAAAGCACTTTTTGGGATTGCAAAATCCATCATTGATACCGCAGGTGAGACAGTATCAACCGGATGCGGTACTGATGATGAACTACAATTACGCCAGCCTGTATTACTTCCTCTGGCGTTGGCGCGAAACTCCAATTCTGTTTCGAGGTGATTCCCATCGCTTGATCGCCGATCACAACCTGAAGACCCACCTTAAGCAACAGTGGATTACGCAAATATTCCGTCGATTTGCAGCGTGCCTCTATGTTGGCCAAGCCAATTATCACTATTTTCGATCGCACGGTGTCCCAGAAACGCGTCTTTTCTTTTCTCCCCATGCGGTGGATAACGATCGCTTCTCCCAACAAGCAGATACGGCTGCAATTCAAGCCCAGCAGTGGAAACAGGAACTAGGCATTCCAATCAGTCATGCTGTAATTCTGTTTGCTGGTAAGCTGATCCCCAAGAAGCGGCCACTGGATCTGCTACAAGCATTTCTCCAGGCGAATCTATCCCATGTCTCGCTGCTGTTTGTCGGCAATGGTGAACTAGAAAGTGAGTTAAGGTCGCACGCGGCCAATCATCCCTATATTTACTTCGCACCTTTCCAAAATCAAAGCCAGATGCCGCGCACTTACGCGATCGCCGATCTGCTTGTGCTGCCCAGCTACGGCCCTAGTGAAACCTGGGGACTCGCCGTTAACGAAGCGATGTGTTTGGCAAAAGCCGTCCTCGTGAGCGATCACGTGGGCTGTGCGGCGGATTTAGTGCAGCCTTATGCTAATGGACTGGTATTCACTGCTGGCGATACAACGGCTCTGTCAGAGTCACTGCGAATTGCATTAAGCGATCGCGCTCGCCTGACCGCTTGGGGGCAGGCGAGCCAGCGCATGGTTCAGTCCTATAGCTATGCTCAGACTACCCAGGGGTTGCTAAAGAGCATTCGTTCTCCACAAATCAGCCACCAGGATTGATCTGCTGTCTATCGGCTGCATGGGGTTCAGCGCGATCGCTGTTTCCAACAGCACTTTCACCCGTTTTGTCTGAATCCTTCATTAGAAAGACGTAGATGGATAACAAGTCTTCTACTATGGGTCTAGCTGAATTCTAGTGATTGCAGTAAAGATGACGCAACTAAGGCTTATTGCGGCAAAAACAGTGTTTTACAACTGTTTGCAGGTTGCGTCTATGCGTGTAAGTCAAGTTCGCGATGGTTAATGTTTAAGCATTCCATCAAGTCGCTGTAACAACCGCTCAAACACTCCAATCAGAAGAAAAGCGATCAATTCTGAAGCGTGTGCTGCTGTTGGTATTCCCATGAATACTCAGTTTGCGTACAGCGATGGCTCTCATGCCAACATTACCGCCTAAGAGACAGAAGGATAATAGGAAACATGTCAAATTCAGAGATGCTATATCGGGAACTCGGCAGTACTGGAGAGCGCGTGTCCGCGATCGGGTTAGGCGGTTGGCACCTCAGCTTAAAGCACGTCGATGAACAATTAGCGATGCGAATTGTGCATACGGCGATCGACCGGGGTATCACCTTCATGGATAACAGCTGGGACTACAACGGGGGTGAGAGTGAGATTCGGATGGGAAAAGCGCTTCAGAATGGCTATCGGGACAAGGTGTTTCTGATGACCAAAATCGATGGTCGCTCAAAGCAGGAGGCGACCAAGCAACTTGACGAATCGCTGCGACGGTTAAAAGTTGATTACATTGACCTGGTGCAATATCACGAAATTCTACGGTTTGAAGACCCTCATCGTATTTTTGATCAAGAAGGGGCTCATGCCGCGATCGTGGCTGCACGTGAAGCAGGGAAATTGCGATATATTGGCTTCACTGGTCACAAAGATCCACAGGTTCATTTGCATATGCTGTCGGTAGCGGACACGCATGGGTTTCAGTTCGCCACCGCACAGATGCCCCTAAATGTTATGGATGCTCACTACCGTAGCTTTGCCAAGCTCGTTGTGCCAGAGTTGGTCAAACGAAATATCGGTATTTTAGGCATGAAAAGTATGGCAAACGGCATTCTGCTGCGGTCTAAGACAGTCACCCCGATCGAGTGCCTCCACTACGCGCTTAATTTACCAACCTCCGTTGTAATTACAGGCATCGATGGTATGGATATTCTTGAACAAACGTTTGAGGCCGTGCGGACATTTCAACCAATGACGGATGAGCAGGTGCAAGCGCTGCTGTCAAAGACTGTCAAAGCGGGATCACACGGTGAGTTTGAACCGTTTAAAACCTCGTCGATTTTCGATAGCACTGCTCAACATCCCGACTGGCTCGGAGAAGAACCACAACGCCTTCAACAATTGATGTCAGCTTAACAGATAAGACTATGGCATTCATTACCACTGTGGAGGCAAACAATTGAATCATGTGCGATCGCCTGTGGAGCGGTTCTCGCATATGTTTACAGATTGTAGTGGGCACCAGGCAAATGTTGAATGAACTAAGTTAGTCGCAGTAACGATCGCATGAATACTTCTCCATCCCAACAGCCAACGACTTCAGCCCAAGCTGATCAAGAGCAGACCAACCCTCCCGTTATTAACTACTGGCATGTCTGGACAGACCAGTCTGGAGTTAGCCATCAGTCGCGTTGCCAGATTCAGGACTTCAAGTTAAACAGTATTTCACCACCTGCCTCACCCCAATGGTTGGGGCAGTTGAAACAGTCAGGTGCAACTATTAGCTTTACTGTAATGCCTGTAGGCTGGACTGGAACCTGGCACGAAAATCCAAAACCACAGTGGATCATTCCTGTATCAGGACGCTGGTTCGTGGAAACGATGGACGGAGAGCGCGTAGAAATGGGGCTAGGTGACATCTCCTTTGGTGCCGATCAAAACACGAAAGAAGACCAACATGGGCGCAAAGGTCACCTTTCAGGTACGGTTGGCGATGAACCAGTCGTTTTAGTTCTTATGCAGTTTGAGGCGATGCCGTCAATGGAATAAATTAAGCAACGATTGGCACATCCACATTTAGCGAAATATAACGAAAGAGCTTCAAAGGTAGACGAAAATAAGCCAAATGAGAACAGCTGTTGCTAAATGCCTTTTGTAAGGAGATTGATCGCATATAGTGAGTGGCCGGCGGCAATAATTAGGCGATCGCGGTTAAAGCCACCGAATGTAAGATTAGCAACGGGCTCCGGCACCAAGATTTTGCCTAGCCGTGTACTGTCTGGTGCATACACCTGCACACTATCCTGTGAACTAGTAAAGATATTGCCCTGTTCATCTACCCGTAAACCATCAGGCTGCCCTGGCACAATTGCCGCAAATACACGTCCGTTGATTGGATATTGGCCATTCACTATGTCGTAGGCGCGAATGTGGTGATAACCGCCAGGAATATTGAATGCGGAAGAGTCAGACACGTATAAAATTCGTTCATCTGGACTGAAGGCTAATCCGTTTGGACGCAGCATATCCGTCACTACTGCATCGATCGCATCCGTGGCCGGATCAAAGCGATAAACATAACTGCCTGGTTGTTCTTGTTCGCCGCCATACCCCTGATTTGGTTCTGTGATTCCGTAGGGCGGGTCGGTAAACCAAATTGTACCGTCTCGCTTCACAACCAGATCGTTAGGGCTATTCAATCGCTTACCCTGATAGCGATCGCACAAAACCTGCCACTGCCCATCGTGCTCCTGGCGAATAATGGCACGTAGCCCTGATGAACAGGAAACTAACCGGTGGTCTAAATCAAGGTAGTTACCATTCTGATAGTCTGATGGGTCACGCAATACGGTAACTCCGTCACATGCGTGCCATCGCAATAGTCGATTTCCGTGGGCGTCACTCCAAACAATACTGTCGTTGCTATGAATATAAACAGGGCCTTCGCTATGAACCGCCCCATCCGCCAGCTTTTGCATCTGAGCTGTTGAATCAATCAACATCCGTAGGCGATCATCATCGATCTCAATCACATTTGATGTCGTTTGCATACCTTCTGCCATTAAACCTCCAAAAATTGTCTAAGCCGCTGGTTCTGCGATCAATAACAGGGCATGTCCCGTTAGATCTTTAATCAAACATCCCTCGTACGCAGTGCAGTCACCAAGTTGAATCGTTTTGGGTAAACCAATTTGGATATTTTTTTGTCGCAACTGATGCATCGCTTCGTGAATATCACTGACCATGAATTCCGCTTGCACATATGCAATGTCATAACTTTTCAAGTCTGATGGAATGGATCGCCCATTAGTTGGTTCGATGTAGTCCAGTAGTTCAATTCCAAAGCCGCCTAGAGCGGGTCTTAGTGCCGTAATACGGACTTTTGCATTAGGCAGTCCATCCATCCGAGCCTGTGTTTCCCGCCAGTTGAAACTTCCACCATCGACATGCATCCCTAACAGGTCACGATAAAAATAGAGACTTTCTTCCGTATGTGTAATTGCAATCGCGGTGTGATCAATTCCTAAAAATAACTGATCGTGTTTTTGATGCCATTTAGGCTGCCCTTTATCGGGCGGAAACCAGATCAACTCTAGATCATGCCGATCAGGATCCTTAAACTTAAATGCTTGAATATATGCGGCTTCTTTGTTCCCTGGTGGAATGGTTTGGGGTGCCGTAGAGATTGGCTCAATATCAAATTGACGCAAATGAGCATAAGCACGATCCATATCGTTGACTACAATCGCTAAATGCTGAAACCACAAATCATTGCTATGAGAATCGGGTGGAACGGGCTTTCCTTTTGTACCAAGATATTGTGTTAAGCGAATTTTTTCGTCGCCAAGCTTTAAGGTGACAATGCGAACTTCTGTATCGGCAATTTCCTCTGTGTCAGAATAGGTTTGTCCTTTTACCACAGTATCAGAGACGACTTCGAATTCAAGTGCTTGCATGTAGAAAGCAACTGAACGTTCGACATTGGCTACCGTAAAGCCGACGGCCTGAATAAGCTGTATTTGAAGAGATGTAGACATAAATAAAAGTTAAATCAACTAGAAATGTGGAGTGCCTTGGAGCCATTATCCAAACAGAATTGCATCGAGTGAAAAGGCACCTGGACCAAAGACTGCGATCGTGACCAGCATTAGGCAGTACATAAATGCTTTTTCCCAGCTTGGTGGTTCACCCGTCCCCTGTGGCCCTTCATACTGCCCCTTCGGGATCAGGTAAGGATCACGAGCCAC
>JAJPKC010000026.1 GCA_021323955.1 Oscillatoriales cyanobacterium Centralia_MAG_596
CATCGTAATCGAGCTATTGCACATCTAATGCGCAATTTTGGCATGATTGACGAAAAAATTGACGAAGCCCTTGACCTTTACTTCCAGCAGTGTTCAATCATGGTCAACTGTGAAGACTTGGCAGTGATGGCAGCAACGCTGGCAAATAAAGGGTTCAACCCCAAGGCTAAAAAGCAGGCAATTGACAAGAGTTATATCAAAGATATTCTGAGTGTGATGTACACCTGTGGCATGTACAATTTTGCGGGTGAGTGGGTGTACAAAGCTGGACTGCCAGCAAAAAGCGGCGTCTGTGGTGGCATTATTGTTGTGGTTCCAAATCGTATGGGCATTGGAGTCTTCTCGCCACCACTGGATGTAAATGGTAATAGTGTGCGGGGAATTAAGGTTTGTGAAGAACTCTCCCAAAGGTTTGGATTACACTTGTTCGATTGTTCGATGAGTGATTCTAAATGTCTAGAAACTCCGCAAAGCCCATCTTATGGTGAGCAAACAGCAAGTGGTTAGGGGGTGTGACCAAAAGCTGCTATTGCTGAGGTGCAGTATGAGGCTCATCTGCGAACTCTGGTATAAGGAGGTGGGAAAAATGGCTAAGTCTTTCAAAGGACTTCGAGATAAGATGTCTCCGGAAGCTCGCGCTCAGGCTGAAAAGAAGACGCAGGAGCTTCTTAAAGAAATACTTTTCGATGAGGAAATTCAGAATTCTGAGGAGAGACCACCACCATCACCTTCAGAGGAATTTGTTACATTTAGCAAACCAGAATGATATTAAAACTCCCATTCATGCTCTGGATTATCAAGTGCTGCCCGTACAGAAGCTAAATTAGCCAGTTCTTTAAATGGGCTTGCTTTAGCTATTTCTGTAATGGAATTTAAAGTAAGAGCTAGTTGTTCATTATTACCAGATATCAGCGCTTGATCTACAACAGCAAATAAAGCGCGAAAGTTTTCAGCACGTTCATCAAACGATCGCTCAAGATATGCTATCAGTAAATCTCTTTGGGCATTAATCTGGGCTATTGTCGTTTCTTCCCAAGCATCTATCTCACGTCTTTGTGTCTTTTCTTGCTCTGCAATTATCTTGTATTGTGTGTATGCAGAAACTATTTGCTGTAGGCATTCCGTAGGATTGAAAAATTCGTTTAGGACAACCTTCTTAATCGCCATTGTTGCTTGCTCCAATAGCACGATACTTCGCTTGGATGGTCACACTAGCAGGGTTAATTTGTCCTTCATTATCTAAAACAGGAGTTTTCATAATTTCTGCAAGTGCCTTAATCAAAAGTGCCACCTGTTGAAACTTAGTTGCATTTAGCTCCCTATTCTTATCAAATGATGGTATTGCCTCAAGTTCATTAAGACCAATGACAGCGCCAGTCACATAGCTTATTTGGTGAACAAAACCCATCTGTTAACAGGTGATGCATTACTTATTCGTGGTTGTGGACGCACTGATTTTCAGGGAAGTGATCCTGGAACTCTATACGATGTGGTGATACAAAGCTTATTCACCTTACCAGATGATACCAAGGTATATCCTGCCCATGACTATAAAGGACGCACTGTTTCTAGCATTGGTGAAGAAAAGCGGCTTAATCCGAGATTTAGCACTCGCAACCGTAGTCAATTTATTACAATCATGAATAATCTCAAATTGAGTTATCCCCAGAAGATGAATGCAACGGTACCTGCGAATGAATACTGTGGTGATTTTATCCCCCAAGAAAGCTTAGACCCGGCTACGAGTTTGGCAACAGATCAAGAACACAAACGGATAGAACTCACACTCATGAGTAATACAGAAATTTACAATGATGACTTTGCTATGTATATCTAGGGCAGGTGTTGGCAGGCTCGTTTTTTCGCTCTTGGACTGTTTTGTCCCAGCTTCACCCTACTCGGTGGAATCAGCCGGGAAAGTAGTGCAGATGAGTAGCAAAGCTGTGTACAATAGATTGTTAGCTAACAGACCCATGAGCGAAGCCCCCGTCAGTTTGAATGACGACTCCGAGGAGGCTGAGAAATGGCTAAAGTAAAACTGAACCCTATGGAAACTGACCAGGAGGCGGACGGTGATTTCGATGCAGTGATTGTCGGTGCCGGGTTCGCTGGACTCTACATGCTGCACCGTATGCGTGGGCTTGGGTTCTCTGTGCGGGTGTTCGAGGCGGGCAGCGGTGTCGGCGGCACATGGTTTTGGAATCGTTATCCGGGGGCGCGGTGCGACGTCGAGAGCATGGAGTATTCCTACCAGTTCTCCTATGAGCTGCAGCAAGAGTGGGTGTGGATGGAGCGGTACGCCTCGCAACCGGAGATACTGAAATATCTCAATCACGTTGCGGATCGCTTCTCGCTGCGGCGTGATATCCAACTCAACACGCGCGTGCTGGCCGCCACCTTCAATGAGACGGCAGGGCGCTGGACCATCGAGACGAGCGCGGGCGACCGGGTGTCGGCGCAATTCTGCGTGATGGCGACGGGATGCCTCTCGTCCACGAATACTCCGAACTTCAAGGGGCGCGAGCGCTTCAAGGGGCGGTCGTATCACACCGGCAACTGGCCGCAAGAGGGAGTTGACTTCACCGACAAGCGAGTCGGCGTGATCGGTACGGGTTCGTCTGCCGTTCAGTGTATTCCCCTGATCGCGCAGCAGGCGTCCCACCTCTTCGTGTTCCAGCGCACCCCCGTCTATACGATTCCCGCGCACAACGGTCCTTTGGACCCAGAGGTGCAGCGAGAAGTCAAAGCCAACTACGCCAATTTCAGAGCACATAACAAGCTGCAGCCTTCCGGCATCAACATTCGTCACAATGAGGCCTCAGCATTGGCGATTCCAAACCAAGAGCGGCAGCGCGAATACGAGGAGCGATGGGCGCATGGCGGGTTGCCATTTCTGGGGGCGTTTGCCGACTTGTTGTTCAGCAAGGAAGCCAACGACACGGCAGCAGAGTTTATTCATGGGAAAATTCGCTCTGCTGTACACGATCCGGTCATTGCCCAGAAGCTGTTACCTCGCATCGCCTTCGGCTGCAAGCGCCCGTGTGTCGATACGGGGTACTACCAGACGTTCAATCGGCCAAACGTTACCTTGGTCGATGTGAGCACCTCGCCCATCGAGGAGATCACGGAGCACGGCCTCACGGTCAAGGGCAAAGAATACGACCTCGATGCCATCGTGTTCGCCACCGGGTATGACGCGATGACGGGTTCATTGCTAAAAATCGATATTCGCGGCAAGGGCAGGCGAGCACTCAAGGAGGCGTGGTCTTCTGGTCCACGCACTTATCTCGGGATGGCGACGGTGGGCTTCCCAAATTTGTTCACTATCACAGGTCCCGGCAGTCCTTCCGTGCTAACGAACATGATTCCGTCCATCGAGCAGCACGTTGAATGGATCGCCGACTGCGTTCTATACGTTCGCGACCACGGCTTTGCGTATATCGAGCCCACGCTCGCGGCGCAGGACGCTTGGGTCAACCACGTCAACGAAGTGGCTAGTGCCACGCTTTATCCTACGTGCAACTCGTGGTACCTGGGGGCAAACATCCCTGGCAAGCCCCGTGTGTTCATGCCCTACCTCGGCTTTCCCCAATACGTGCACAAATGCTCCGACGTGGCGGCAAAAGGCTACGAAGGGTTCGTATTGATTCGGGGCAATGACGGCGAAAGACATGCTGCACTCCTCCGTGGCTAAGGGAGATCCTTAAAAATAAAAACAACCGCCTTTGTTAGTTAATTAGTCAGCACAGATATATATTCGTTGTAATAAGGCGCTTGTTTTTATTTCCAGGCTTGTGCCTAACTACGCGGGTTACGGGGAAAGAGCGTCAAAACAGGGCAACCCCACAGGAGGTTGAGCCGAGATAGCTACAAATTCGGAAATAGAGGCTGAAGATGCTTATCCTACATAGATTTGATAAATTGCTACTTATGAGTACGCAATGCTGTTGTCGGTAACGAAAAATCATGGGTCTTCACCCCTTATTTCCGTTAAGCGCCCTTATCTTGGCTCAATGCCTTGATCAGTTGGTGTTCTAATGAATTTAGTTGTGTAACAAGGCTGACCTTTTTCTCAGCTTCGGCTCCCTCACAGATCAACTTTCAAAGGCGCTTTCATTTTATTACTGGCAAGTGCCTTAGCGCTGGCTGTTGCCAATCGCAAAGCGCTGCCACCCGAACCGCTCGCTTTACATGAATGGGCTCTCTGTTCTCGACCATGCATATTTTCATTTTTTGTCAATCAGCACATATTTTCGGGGTGACACTTGACAACTTTTTTAGGGAGATCCAAAAAATAAAATGTCCAACCGTACTCGTTAATCGGTGTGCAGACATGTTGATAATGTATGGGTCCAGCCTTCCAGGCTGGGCGACGGTTGGACATTTTATTACTGGTAAGTGCCTTATTTCAGTTTTTTTAGGTTGAAATTTCCGCGCTCTCAAATTGTACGACTTTTTTATTTCGCCACTCAAACTCTCAGTACGATAAATCCAGCCTTCCAGTACTTTTCAATTTAACGACTTTTTTTTAAAAATACATTTGGGGAATTTTGGTATCATTTCTTGTGAGTGTTA
>JAJPKC010000398.1 GCA_021323955.1 Oscillatoriales cyanobacterium Centralia_MAG_596
AACCCGTCGCCCGTTGATTTGAGTACGCGCCCCTCGTACTGACTACAGAGCTGTCTCATAAACTTGAGATCGCGACGGATCAAATCAAGCGTATGATCCTCATCTACCGACATTCTGGCGCTAAACCCAACGCAGTCTGTGAACACCACTGTAGCGAGTGTGCGTTGTCCCCTCAGGTCTGATGTCAGTAAGTTATTTTCCATGAGGTTGTTGTTAGCAGGTCACTGAAACGCTACAGGGTTAAAGCGAGACAGGTAGCGTTGAAATTGGCTTTGGGCAGTTGGACTGAACCCAATGCAATCAGGATAATGGCGCGATCGTAAACCTACCTTGATAGTTTAAAGCTCAGATGAAGCAACCCAGGGAGTCCAAAGACTACGGGCAGTTCAATTGTAGACATTCTTTCAGTAGAGTGCCCTAATGTCTAAAGTTTTGCACAATGGCAGCCCGATAGGATGGGGGCGAAGGAGTGGAAAGAAGGGTCTGAGTGCAGCGTCCTCATGAGACGGAAGATTTAACCTCACCCTGGGGGTTTAACAGTCAACGGACGATAGATGCAGGGCTTTTGTCTTTTATCCCTTGCCCGCCAAATCCTGACCTTCAAATGTATCCCTCAGGTCTCAGCCGGCATCCTTGATGCCTCGCAACTGCCCCACGCTTTGCTGCACCAGAGGCGCAGCACCCAAGAGAATCAGACCAGAGACGAAGAGGCTAATGGCACCATCTGCCCAAACCCAGTGCAGTGTGGCGACCGCGATCGCGGCCAGGATGACCCCGATACAGCTAATGGCATCTGCCAGCACGTGGAGAAATGCGGCACGCAGATTCAAGTCATGGTCGCTACCCCGATGCAGCAGCAAGATGTTGATGCCGTTGACGAGTAAGCCCATGCTGGCTGTAATGAGCATTGGAAAGCTCGCCAGCGCTTCAGGCGGTGTTTGTAGCCGCTGAATGGCTTCCCAGCCAATCCAAAGGGCGATCGCAAGCAGCGCCAGTCCGTTGACCAGAGCGGCCCATGTTTCCCAGGCGGGTTCGGGCTGCACATCAGCCGGTTCGGTGATCAGACCAGTCAGCGAATCGCTCAAAATCGGCTGCTTGGGGAGTTGCGCGGCCCAGCTTGCCAGCAGTGCCAGCACCAATGCAAAACTGTCTGATGCCATGTGTCCCGCTTCAGCGACCAACGCCAGACTCCCACTGCTCAATCCAACCGCTAATTCGGCGATCGCAAAGCCACCAATCAGCAGGAGGGCGATCGTGAGCTGAGTTTGCTTGCCTGGGGAGCCAGTCGGGCGATGGCTGTGATGCTGGCAATTGGCAGAGTGTTGATGCATAGGAAGAGGACAAAGAGCAGGACTGGCGCAATTTGAAGTTGGCAGTGCACCTGTAATGCAATACACCCCGGTTAATTCTATCGCCACTAATGACGATTTTGTTGACCTTAAAGTTGCCAACGGCCACCCAGTCTAACCATTGGGCAGATGGCAGCGACAGAAACATTTCGTTACATTTTTGCAGAACAACGTTCACGCGCCCTTATTACTTGAGGAGAATGAAATTGTGATTGTGCATCCAACCCCAACTGGTTGGCAGGTTATTTATCACCGTGCCCATGCCTTGCTGGCTGCTCAACTTGCCGGACATTGGCGACGTAAAGATGCACCGCCTAGACTCTATGAGACGATCGCGGCAATATCGCACCATGACGATCTGGAAAAAGAATGGGAAGACAACAACATTACGAAAGTTGGGACGCCCAGGGATTTCACCATGGATGAAGAGACGTCCTATGACCTGCTGCAACGCCATTTAGAGAGCGCCTTGCACCGGAGTCGCTGGGTAGCGCTGCTCAATTCGATGCACATGTGTTATCTGAACGAGCAAAAGCGGGGAACTTCCGCCGAGGCGGATGCCTTTCTCGACGCTCAGGTAAAGCAGCAAAAACAGTGGTGCAAGGAGTTAGGCATTTCGCAAACAGACGCCAGCAGTGCCTATGCGTTTATGCAGTGGAGCGATCGCCTCTCACTGATCCTGTGCCAGAACGAGTTGCCGGTCGACGAACGGTCGCTTGAAATCACCAAAGGGCCGGACGGTAAGCGGTATGACATTGTGCAACACAATAGCGGACTGTTGACCGTAACGCCCTGGTGCTTCGAGACGGATCGTTTCACAGTGAACGTGGAAGCGACATTTCTATCGGAAGTGAAGTTTAAGGACAACGCAGCCTTAACCGAGGCTCTAAAACAATCACCCCGTCAGTTGCTGGAATGGACGTTTGTAAAGGGCGGTTAACGACGCCCGACACCCTTAACCAGATTGAGGCTGACTCGATTGAGAATAGCTGTAAACACCCTGTCAATGGAAGTCGGGGCATGGCATTGCCATGCCCCGATGCCGAGAATTGCACCTTGACCAACTCAGTGAATCTCAGTTTCAGCGAGGACTTATAGCCCTAACAAATCATCCAGTTCGCTGAGTGCCTCACAGGTGGGCGTTTGGGTGCGATCGGGCAGTGCAAACATACCTGGAGTACTCCCAGTATGGGTCGCCCATGAAGGCATCCGTTGCGATCCACTCAGGTATTCATCGGCATACTTGCGAAACACAGCTTCGACAGCGGCACGAGCATTCTTCAGGCCCCATTCGGAAGCGATAACGCTGGCTTTCTCCAATACATCCTGGCTCAGTCTTACTTTGTTGTCATACATAGCTGTGCTCCATTCACAACGGGAAATAAGCCACGAACATTGGCAAATTGGGGATCGGTCATCACGGCAAACAGCTTGCGTCCGGCCAGACGCTCTGAAATGAGATGGGAGCTACCGCCCGTGACCAGGAAGCGAGTGACCCGCGCCATGTAAGGGGTATATTGCGCTTTTACGGTTTGGAAAATGCCCTTAAACCAGGGGTCGAGATGCTCTTCCAGCCAGGGTTGCCAGGTCAGCTCGGTGTCTGCATAAAGGTGCCCGTTGCGGAACCCATCCATGATTAAGCTGGGGTCAGCAGTCGTGCCAAGGGCATCTGTCAGACGGCGATCGAAGCTAATGGATGCGGCGAGTTCATAGGCACCGCCCCGATCCATCACGTTCTCGTCGATGACGTCGCCTTCCGCGTCCACTAACCGCGTCAGCCAGGTACCGCCCCCAATGTCTACCACGATCGTATAGCCAGTGTCCGGGATGAGTCCCAGTCGCTGGGCGTAATGGTAAGCACCCATACCTTCGCGCTCAACTTCAACCCGTTCGACCAGCACGCGGTAGTCTAGCCCATTGCGTTTGAACTCGTGCATTCCCAGGAGCTGCTGCCGGATCGCATCTTCATTACGACCGGGTTCGGGCGTGGAGGCATATACGTCGAGCGCAAATTCGGTATTTCCTTCCCACGGTTCCAGGCAGGCGTAAAGGTGCAGACGGGAGAGTTCTACCTTATTCTCTACAACCGTTTGTTGCTGACGACGATATTTGTACGCCTGAGCACCAAAGTGATAGCGCGTGCCATCAGGCAATTCAATTAAGGGAGAAGCGTCCGTGTAACGCACGGCATCGCGGCCTTGCGGCAGTTGGAACCGCACAGAACGGATGGCTTTGGGGT
>JAJPKC010000489.1 GCA_021323955.1 Oscillatoriales cyanobacterium Centralia_MAG_596
CATGATTGGGCGATCGCAGGTCTTCAGCTTCATTAGAATACCGCTCTAGCCGTGTTTCGCGAGTTAAATCTACGACAGAATCGGCTTTAAACTGTTGAGCAGTCCTCAAAAGCGTTCAACTTGCTTTGCGACAGGTTTCCTTCAGCACGGGTTGCCAGTCTTTTTTTGCCAGATCCGCTTGCTCATAGGTGGCTTCAAACACGCGATCGCCCTTTTTTGCGATCGTTTCTCGCAGTCCATTTCTCTGGGTGCCACGCACGACACTGCCTTCCCAAACCCATATCTCGCCTGACCAACCGTCTGAGAGCAGATTAATAAATTGACCGTCGCCCGTCAAAATTGTGCGCCCAAAGCGTTTGCTCAGGGTGTTGTAGCCTAGCGTATCGTGCGTAATAGCGACAGCCTGCTTCGTTGATGCTTGACCCAAAAACCAGAAGTTATTGAGTTCACGCTTGACCTCCCAGGTGAAGGGTTCGGCGGATCTGTTGGCTGGCGTATTCACGGGCTTGACCGCACACGACCACTTGCCTTGAAAGTATTGCAGTTGCTCAAGCTGCGGATCAGGCTTTGGTAACTCAGGGGCGGGTGGTTCAACGGCTTGGGCCGGAAGTAATGAGAGGGTAAGGACGATCGCAGAAGCAGCAAGACAGACACGATCGCCGATGGTCGAACCCACTGCTCTTAAATTGGTACAGCGATTTATTCTGTCATTCATCAGATCTTCTCAGTTAAACCTTTTTCAGCTTTCTAGTAATGCTTGTCTTACGGGTTCAAAGCGTGTTCTTGCAGTACTTCTAATGGCACGACTTTCAGTGTTGCTTCGTGAGTGGCTGATAGGTCGATCGGCGGTGCGAAGCCTGCATCCAACGCCTCTTTCCACCGCGAAACGCACAAACACCATTTGTTCCCCGGCTTTAACCCAGGGAAATTATACGCTGGGACAGGGGTACTCAAATTATTGCCTCTAGCTTTTGTGAAGGCTAAAAATTCCTCCGTGACTTGAGCGCATACCACATGCGTACCCACGTCTTGCGGCCCTGTTTCGCAGACACCATTGCGGAAAAAGCCAGTGATGGGATCGGTACAGCAAAGCTCAAGCTTTTTGCCCAATACATTCCTTGCGTCTGTCATTTCCTCTGCTCCTGATCCATCAATTGGTTGCATTGATCGTACGGCGAATGAATGGAAAAGCGATCGCCCACCATTCTACAAACCATACAGGTCTATAAACCTACAAGTTCAACTCAAACTTGGCTCCAAGGCAACTGACTGGCGCGATCGCTTCCCTATAACAACCAGAGGCACACCACCCTTGGGTCGTAAAAGTGCGCCACCTCTCGCGGCTTGAACAGGCTGATCATCCGCCAGCGCAAATTTCCAGTGTTGCAACAGCGTGACTAGCACCAGCTTCATTTCAAATTGTGCAAACGCCATGCCAATACAGCGACGATTGCTCCCGCCAAAGGGCAAGTATTCGTAAGGCGCAAAGGAATGCTCTAGAAACCGTTCGGGTTTGAACTGCTTGGGTTCCGGATACAGATCGTCGCGGTGATGGGTCAAGTAAATGCAGGGAACAAGGAGTGTCCCTGGCTCAAAGTGATGCCCCATAATGTCGATCGGCGCTTTGACCACCCGATTGAGCGCCAGCATGGCAACCGGGTAAATCCGAAACGTCTCCTGGCAAATGGCATTTAAGTACGGCAGGCGCATGATGGCATTGAGATCAGCAGTGTTGTCTAACGTCTCCAACTCTTGCTGCAAACGCTCATACACATGAGGCAAGGAGTGAATCCAATACATTGCCCAGGCCAACATTGTTGCCGTCGTTTCATGCCCCGCAATGAGCAGCGTCATCAACTCGTCGCGCAACTCCACATCAGACATCGGCTCTCCGGCTTCATCGCGCGCGGCCATCATGAGCGACAAAATATCGCTGCGATCACCATCCGGTTGTGATCGTCGCTCTTGGATTTCGGCGTAGATGAGTTCGTCGATCGCCTTGAGCTTGTGGAGAAACCGTCCCCACGGACTCCACGCACCTAAATCACGCTGAAGCACAGGAAAGAGAAACAATAAGCCCTGAATGAGGGGTTGCTTTGGGTTTAACTGAGCGAGAAGTAGAGTTTGCAGTGCCTTCGCACGGACTCCTTCCTGCAAGCCAAACACCGCTTTGAGGATGATTTGAAAGGAGATCTGCTGCATCAAAGGATAGGCAATGAGATGATCGCCGATCGCCCATGTCTGTGTGGCGTTAAGCGTCAGTTCGCGAATAAGTTCGCCATACGCCGTCAGCCGTTCGCCGTGTAGTGGTGGCGTTAGCAACCGTCGTTGCCTGCGGTGGGGTTCACCCGCGATCGTAAGTAGCGATTGTTTGCCCAACAGCGGCGAGCGAATACCAGCTTCTGCGCCAGAATCGAGGTATTTGGGATCAGTAGCAAAAATCTCTTGAATCGCGCGTGGATGGCTGATAAAAACCTGATGCGTAAACAAGGGGCCAATTTTGACGGTAAAGATGTCTCCATATTGCTGGCGACAGGTTTCCATAAACGCGAGTGGATCTTTTAACCACTGCACCGTTTGCATAATGGGACTAGCCTTAGGACCAGGGGGCAATTGCGTCGCAGGCATAGGGAGTATATCCTCTATCGGTAGTTAGCTGAAAGCAGTTTGGTAGTTGGCTGAAAGCAGTATTAATACAGATGCTCTATACGTTTTTCCCAATTAAAGGCACAAGGGCCAGTAGAATCCTTCTGTCAAGGATAAAGGAAAATAGCCCGTAGTTATGCCTCGCTACGCCTTCATGTTAACCATACGTCTTACCTGCGTTCGTTAGGGTGCGATCGCTAAACTAATTGGATTGAACGATTGCATCGAGCGTTTCCACAGTCCTTAAAATAATCGCCATTTCGTTATCGATAGTATCTAGCGATCGCACGGCTGTGAGCACAAGCAGCAATATCCGTATAATCACGGACAAAAAATATTGTTTTTGAAGACAAATTTTATACTTTACTTGCGGACAACAGCTTAAAGTCTCTGCTACGAGCGCTGTACGCTGCTTTGATCGCTAAGTAGCAACCAATAGACTCCAAGCCAGTCGAAAAGTCAAAGGTCACGCCAAAGCCCCTAAATCCTTCAGCTAAATTACTGATTATTACGACAGCTCTAATCACTCGTGTTGACCCATAGGCACGCTATACGTCCTTCAGAGAGATTGTGAAAAGTCTGTGTACCATTAGTGGCAGTGATCATACGTATTTATTTCTAGAAACCAAAGTAACTAAAATCACATTAAAAAGAACTTGATCAATGCCTCATTAGACCCAGTTTCTGCCCCCCTCGATTCCAGATTCGTCATTCCATCGTTCTATGCTCTTTTTAACCGACCATGGTCAACTTCAATTTTAGCTACGCACCAGGAACCTCTGTTCAGCAAATGACTGGCTTCGAAATGGCAGGACGAATCTGGTCGTCGTACCTGACCGACAACACCACCCTCAATCTCTACGTCGGGGTTAGCAGTAGCTTACCTGGCAACGTCATTGGCGGGGCGCTACCGGGAGTACGAGCCAGTCAGTCCTATGCATCAATCAGAGCCGCATTAAGATCAGACATCACCTCTTTAGACGACCAGACAGCTGTCAACAACTTGTGGATTGGTAACAACTTTCAAGCTCGTTTTGACATGTATAATCTGTTCGGTTTCAATATCGGTGACAGTGCTGCCAGTCAAACGATCAACCTGACTCGTGCCAATGCAAAAGCCCTGGGTATTAACCTCTCCGACGATGCCACAGCCCTGGATGGATACATTCTCTTTGGCAGTTTAGCTGGCAGTTCCGTAACGTGGAATTATGACTACACCCGTAGCGGTAGCCCCGCAGCCAATAGCCTGGATTTTCTCAGCACCGCTATTCATGAAATCGGACATGTCCTGGGTTTCGTTAGCGGCATCGATAAGCCCGGTTGGTTGAACAGCCAGGTAGTCACCTTGTCAGACCAATTGAGCTATACAGCCAATTTGGATCAGCGCATCACCTATGCCACAACGCTCGACCTCTTTCGCTATTCCAATAACACCCTCTACCTCGACCAGAATGACCTGTCCTACGGTTCAAGGAGCGGCAGTAAATACTTCTCGCTCGATGGCAGAACGGCGATCGCCCAGTTCTCTACAGGTGCAGACACAAGCCTTGGTGGAGACGGCTACCAGGCAAGCCACTGGAAAGTCCAGAGCAGTCCAATCGGTGTCATGTCGCCAACGCTGACAACTGGCCAACGCTCAAGTATTTCCGCTACTGATCTCCGTGTTCTGGATGCGATCGGTTGGAATTTATCGTCTGGGGGAATCAACACCAAAATTGACCTGTCCGCACTCCAGAGTCAGTCAAAGCAGGCGCTTGCTGGTCGTTTGAATCAAACCACTTCCTGGTTAGATGCTAATGTGACTACCGCCGCTCAGAACCTGGCTCAAAATCGCGACCAGGATGTGTACACCATGGTTCAAAACAGCCAGATTTATGGCCTTAGCCGCACAACACCACCTGGTTCAAGTCCAACTTACAGCCTGGTCATTCAAAATCTAATGCATGAGGAGGCGCTCTTTGAAACTCTCGATGAGCTAACGATTTTGAGTCCAAATGTCGATGCACCGCTGTCTTCTGACGTAAATACGAACGCACTCTCAAATTACATTCAGCGGCAGGCAGTCTCAAATATCCATCCGTCATGGGCTGTAGAGTTATCGCAATCAATCCTCAAGTGGCAAGCCGAACATGGAATGCAGAACGATCAGAGCAGGAGCTATGGCTTCACCAATCGCGAAGATGATGCCCAACCATTCCAGTTCAATGCAGTCCAGAAACCAAGCAATGAATACCCCCCACTCACTCATCATCAGGCTCATAACCCGGTGCTGAAAGAAGTTGGATCCAGCAATTCAGCGCACGAAACCGTCAGCTTTGAAAACACAGTTCTGTTTTTAGGAAGTTCCAATCAGGGCCTTTGGAGAGACGATCGCGGTGATGAAAACTGGAGCCAGCACTATGCCAGCAATCGCTTCGAGAACAGCAAGATGTTGCTAAATTACTTCAATTTTTCTGTGTAAGAATAGCGCCAAATCTCCAGAACTGACGTGAAGTAATACATCCTGAGAGCCAGTAAAGCGCTGCCCCGCACTGTCTGCTCCTTGCAAGAGGAGGCTGAACCGTCTCCTCTGCAATGGTCTTCTTAATCGCAAAAGGTGATTGGGCAATCCCTGGCTTTTTCGCTTGGCGTTACCGATTGAGTGGGCCAGGGAACCATAGATTTGAACGTGTTGGAGTTGGAACCGCCACTGTAGATGATTTAGAGGACTATGCATGAATTTGAATAATGTGGGCGATCGCAAATCATCCACTTTAAATAAAGCCTGCTGGATACTGCCTGTAGTTGCCTGTCTCCTGACGATGCCAACCTCCAAAGCATCAGCACAGATTGTTCCAGATACCACACTGCCCAGTAATTCGGCCGTCAATCAAATTGGGTCAATCGATCAAATTACAGGCGGTACAACAGCAGGAAATAATTTGTTTCATAGCTTTCAGCAATTCTCTGTGTTGACTGGAAAAACTGCATTTTTTAACAATTCTCTTAATATCAAAAACATCATTACTAGAGTTACAGGTCAATCAATTTCCAATATTGATGGCATCATTCGCGCCAACGGAACTGCCAATCTATTTTTAATTAATCCAAATGGCATTACGTTTGGATCCAATGCCCAGCTTAATATCGGTGGCTCATTTATTGGTAGTACGGCCCAAAGCCTCAGATTTGCCGATGGGACAGAATTTAGTGCGGTTGCCCCCCAGACTTCTTTATTGACTGTCAGTGCGCCATTGGGGTTGCAATATGGTTCCAATCCATCCCCCATTATTGTGCAGGGGCCAGGAAATAGTCTGGGGTATGACCCCGTTACATTTGAAACTGATCGTAGTCTCAGACCCCCTGGACTCCAGGTACAGCCCGGTCAAACTCTGGCACTTATCGGCGGCGATCTGAATTTGCAGGGCGGTAACCTGACCGCTGAAGAGGGGCGCATTGAGCTTGGTAGTGTCAGAGGAGGGGGCGTTGTCACGCTGATTCCAACGAATCCAGGCTGGACGATGAGCTATGCGGGCATCCAACGCTTTGGCAATATCAATTTATCTCAAGCCGCTTCGGCTGATGTCAGTGGCAATGGAGCCGGCGAAATTCGGGTGCAGGGGCAACAGCTTTCAGTAACAGATGGGTCAGCCCTGCTGGCATTGACCCTGGGCAACACGATTGGTAAGGGAATTACGATCAAGACCACAGAAGCTGTAGAAGTCCTGTCTGCCAGCAATGATTTTGTCAGCAGTATTCTCACGGATGCGAATGCAACCGCGATCGCTCAGGGGGGCAATTTGACGATCGAAACTCCTTACCTGCATGTAGCAGATGGGGGCCAGATTTCCGCGGCCACCTTTGGTGCGGGCAGTGCCGGTAATCTAACTGTGAAAGCACAGACGGTTGAACTGGCTGGAGGCATTGCCGGATTTGCCAGCAGCGGTCTATTTACCAACGTCAATTTTGGGTCTGGACAGGGTGGACAGCTAACGATCAAAGCTGACCAATTGCGCGTTGTAGACGGAGCACAGATCGCCGCCAGCACATTTGATGCTGGGAACGCTGGCAGCGTCAACGTTCAGGCCAAGGTTGTTGAGCTAACCGGTGGGTTAGCCGGATTGGGAGCCAGCGGTATTTTCGCGGCAACGGTTTTTGGCTCCGGGAATGGCGGAAATGTGTCGATCACCGCTGATCAACTACAGGTATCGAACGGGGCACGGGTGTCAGTCAACACATTCACAGCCGGAACGGCTGGAAACCTAAACGTCAAAGCCCAAAGCCTTGAGCTCACGGGCACCTCGACAGGAGGCATTGCCAGCGGCCTATTTGCCCAGGTTGATGCCGCTGCAACTGGTAACGGCGGGACATTGACGGTTGCAGCGGATCACTTGCGCGTTGCAGGCGGAGCCGCAATTGCAGCGAGTACCTTCGGTGCAGGCAATGCTGGAAATGTGGGCATCACAGCTCAAACGATCGAGCTGACCGGCGGTAGTCAAACCAGTCCTAGTGGGTTATTCACCACGGTTGAGTCAGGCGCGACGGGAAATGGCGGCAATCTTACAATTCGGGCAACCCGTCTCTCCGTAACGGATGGTGCGCAAGTTGCCAGCCGGACAAGCGGAGCAGGCAATGCGGGTACGCTGACAGTGAGTGCCCAGGATGTAGAACTGTTAGGACAAAATCAGCAGGGTCGCAGCGGACTATTTGCCAGCGCGATCGCGGGCACGGGCGCGGGTGGTGACTTAACGATTTCGGCTAACCGTTTGATGGTGCGTGATGGAGCAACAATCAGCGTTAGTAACTTTCCGAGTAGCAACAATGCACAGACTGCACCAGGAACAGGATCTGTGGGCAACCTCCAAATCGGCACAACGTTGCTTCAACTCGACAATGGCGCAACCCTCACGGCTAATAGTGCCGGTGGTAATCAGGGTAATATCATTCTGAATTCCAAGCTGATTACGCTCCGTCGGGGCAGCGCGATCGCCACCAACGCTCTGGGCAGCGCCACAGGCGGCAATATCAGCATTAATACCGATTTTCTGATCGCCGTAGCGGATGAAAACAGCGATATCACCGCCAATTCAGCCGATAACCGTGGGGGGGGAATTAACATTACTGCCCGTGGCATTTTTGGTATCGAGCCTCAACCCCAACTCACCGCCCTCAGTGATATTACCGTTCTCTCCGGCAAAGGAGTGGAATTTGCTGGAACAATTGACATCAAAACCCCTGACTTAGACCCAACACAGGGATTGGTTGAACTGCCGGCCGGTCTTGTGAACGCCAGTTCTCAAATTGCCACGACCTGCGATCGCACCCGTAACAATGCCTTTTTGATCACTGGGCGCGGTGGTTTACCCCAGGATGCCAGTCAAACGCTGAGAGGAGAATCGGTCTGGCAAGATCTACGGTTGTCAGGGGTCACAGAGGCTAGCAAAGGCAGCGGTCTGGAAACCAGGAATCAGCAACCGGATCAACGGTACGACCTTACGGCTGAATCGGCTCCCATTATTGAAGCGCAGGGATGGGTCATAAACGCTAACGGGCAAATTACGCTGGTTGCAAATCGGCCCCAGACCAAAGCGACGATGGACAGCTATGTTACAGCGTGTAGTGGCAATCGGTGATGATCAGGTTCCTGAAAATCGTTTGCGAGGTGCATGAAAAGCAATGCCGAAAATTCGGAAAATTCGCCGGATGTTAATCCGGTTTTCACTGGTCTGTCTGTCATTAATCACAATGGGACTGTCGGCGATCGCGTCCGACCTCGACTTGTCGCCACAATCGTCATCAACGGCGGCACAATCAAACCCACAGGCAAATTTAAAGACAGAGACAGAGGTTTCGCGTCTACTGGATGCGGGGAAACAGCGCTATGCAAATGGACAGTTTCAAGCAGCCGTGCCGTTCTGGCAGCAAGCATCACAGGCATCACAGGCACTGGGAAATCACCTGAATCAGGCTCTCAGCTTAAGCTACTTATCGCTGGCATACCAGGAAATGGGCGATTGGGAACAGGCCAAGCAGGCGATCGCCACCTGTTTTGACCTTTTGAAGACAGCACCGCATGTGGAAAACATGGAAACTGCCGTCCTGGCCCAAGCCTTCAATACTCAGGGTAAGTTGCAGTTAGCAATGGGACAGTCTCAGGCCGCGCTAGATAGCTGGCAAGCGGCAGAACGTACTTACAACCAGATCCACGATTTATCCGGTGTGCTGGGGAGCCAGATTAACCAGACTCAAGCGTTACAGACAATGGGGCTTTACCGTCGAGCACAGTCGATTCTGGAGCAAGCCAACGGTCAACTGCACAATCAACCGGCCTCACCCCTCAAGATCGCTGGACTGAAAGGCTTGGCATCGGTCTGGCAGGCAATGGGCAATTTCACCCAGGCACAGGCAACGTTGCAAGAAAGCCTGACGATCGCCCAGCAACTTCATCTGCCCGCCGAAATCAGCGCCACGCTGTTCAGCCTGGGAAACACCCTTCGCGCTATGCAAAATTCAGGCGCGGCGTTGCAATATTATCGACAGGCAGCAGAGACCGCACCAACAGCGCTCGCCCGCATGGAGGCGATGGTCAACCAGATCAGTCTGCTGGTGGAACAAATGCGGTGGACAGACACCCAAGCACTGCAGCAACAGGTTGAGTCTGAGATCATCAATTTGGCACCCAGTCGCGCCGGTATCTATGCACAAGTCAATCTGGCAACCAGCTTGCTAAAGATGGCAACACTCCGAGCAACCGAGCCGGATCGAACGCCCCTGGCATCGGTTGATGTAGAACCTGCCGCTCAAATCCTGGCAAGGGCTGTGCAACAAGCAAGGGTCCTGCAAGATCCAAGGGCAGAATCCTACGCATTGGGACAATTGGGCAATGCGTATGAACTCACCCACCAGTTGAAAGAGTCAAGCGATTTAACGCAGCAAGCACTCCAGATTGCTCAGAAGATTGATGCCGCTGACATTGCCTACCGCTGGCAGTGGCAATTAGGCAGGCTGCGTAACCAGCAGGGCGATCGAGAAGGCGCGATCGCGGCCTACACCACATCAATTACCCTCCTGAAATCACTCAGAGGCGACCTGGTTGCAACGAGCCCAGATGTTCAGTTTTCGTTTCGCGAACGGGTTGAGCCCGTCTACCGAGAGTTAGTCAGTTTACTGGTACAACCCTCCCAGACTTTGACCAAGGGATTAGCCGAAGAAGATCCGAGCCAAGACGATCTCAGACATGCCCGCGAAGTCATTGAAGCACTACAGCTAGCAGAGTTAGAAAACTACCTCCGCTCTGCTTGTCTGAATGCCCGCTCCAATCAAATTGACACTATCGACTCAGCCGCCGCGGTTCTTTACCCGATTATCCTGACAGACCGTCTGACCGTCATTCTTTCCATTCCAGGGCAACCGCTCAAAGCGTATAGCACTCAGTTGCCGAAAGCCCAAACAGAAGCCGTACTAGAAAAAATGCTGGAGTCGTTAAATCCGGTATTTGCTGACCAAGAGCGACTGCAGCTTTCGCAGCAGGTTTATGATTGGCTCATTCGCCCAGCAGAAGCAGCTTTCGCCCAAAACAACGTATCCACCCTAGTATTTGTCCTGGATGGAGCACTGCGTAACCTCCCAATGGCTGCTTTATATGACGGTCGGCAATATCTAGTAGAGAAGTACAACATCGGCATCGCGCCCGGTCTACAACTACTGGAACAGAGGCCTATTGTCCATGAGAAAGCCAGAAATATCCTGATCGGTGGTTTGACTGAAGCCCGACAGGGATTTTCTTCTCTACCCGGTGTTTCCTTTGAATCGAGCCAAATCTCATCTCAATTAGCGTCCAAAGTACTCCTAAACCGGGATTTTACCCAAGAAAATCTAAAAAACCAGTTTCAGGGAAAAGCCTTTCCGTTGGTTCACTTGGCAACCCACGGTCAATTTAGCTCAAACCTGGACAATACGTTTATCCTCACTTGGGACAATCGAGTGACGGTTGATGGCATGCGGCAACTTCTGCGGTCTGGCATTGAAACCAATGGCCGCCCGATCGAGTTGCTTGTTCTCAGCGCCTGCGAAACAGCGACAGGTGATAATCGGGCAGCCCTCGGATTAGCAGGACTGGCTGTCCGCTCCGGAGCCAGAAGTACATTAGCAACCCTGTGGTCTGTCAACGACACATCAACGGCTGAGCTTATGGTGGAATTTTACCAGTCGCTGACCGATCGCAAAATGGCGAAGGCAGCCTCCCTCCGTCAGGCGCAACTCAAGCTGTTGCACAACCCTGAAACAAGTCATCCCTTCTATTGGGCCCCCTTTATTCTGGTTGGGAATTGGACGTAGCTGTGTACAAACACACCGACGTCCGATTCAACCTTCGTATCAACGTTCACCTCGATCAGGAGCTTTTTCACATGAGCACAGCGTACCGCACCAAACAAAATCAATTTCTGCCCATCATTTTGCTCGCATCGGCTCTAGGGTTAGGACAAACTTTTATACCGTATGCGGCACAGCAGGCAAACGCCTCTGTTGCGTTCAAACCATCTAAAGTCGGTGCTCCAGGTAAAACACGGGGCGGCGCTTCTCGGGGTGATGTTGTTTGCTCTCGGCTGCCAGCAGACGCCACAAAGCGCTTTATGCTGCTAACGCCAACCGATTCTAATGCTGGTCTGACAATTTCTGGGCATCCTACATTTTTTGCCTATGTCCCACCGACCGATGCTTCAGGCATGTTCATTAGTCTCAAAGATGAGTACGGAAACGTTCACTACCAGGCCATCATACCCACACTCGGGAAAGGCGGAATTGTTGGCATCTCCCTGCCCGAATCAGCGCCACCACTGGAGGTTGGTAGATATTATCAATGGGGCATTGCCATTCTTTGCTCAGGCAAACTAAGGCCAGATAGCCCATTTGTGAGCAGTTGGATCAAGCGAGTGGAACCGACTGCGGTGCTGGCCAAGCAGTTAAAAGCATCCACCATGCTGGAGCAGGCCACAGCCTATGCCGCCGAAGGTATTTGGTACGACACGCTATCAACATTAGCCAAGCTGAGACAGCAACAGTCCAATACGCCCGCAATTATCGCCGAATGGAAAGGGTTGCTAACGGCTGTGGGATTAAGCACGGTTGCCGCAGAGCCATTGGAAGACCAGCACTAATCTTCCTGGAAGGCTCATGAAGCTCAAACAGATACTGTCAAAACAATTGCAAACGCGGTTCGGATCGCGGTGGGAATGGAGGTCGTTAGCCATTGCGCCTGCGACCACAATTCTAGTTGGTGCGCTGGCCATGAGTGGCATACTGCAGCCAATGGAATGGATCGCACTCGATCATCTGTTTCGACTGCGGCCCCTGGAACCAGTCGATCCACGTATCGTAGTCGTCACTATTGATGATCCAGACATCACACAGGTAGGGCACTGGCCCATTCCCGATGCCGTTTTGGCAGAATTGCTGCTTAAGTTGCGTGCTCA
>JAJPKC010000251.1 GCA_021323955.1 Oscillatoriales cyanobacterium Centralia_MAG_596
ATCCAGAAAAAATCCGGCCCTAACCAGATATTGGGTAAGAAAATAGCGCCACCGGAGCCGTGACGATTGTTGTTGTCGCGACTAGAGCTAGCGGCTGTGACGATAAAGACGATCGCTAAGAGAATCAACACGATCGACACCAGGAGCACAATGCCAAAGGAAATGCGGATCAGATAAAACAGAACCTTCCAGACTTTGTCCCACCACTCCTTCAGTTGTAGCTGTACATACTTGTTGCGAAGCACAGCACGAAAATTTTTGGGGAATAAGTAGACCACTTCCCCCGATTCTGCAACCTGGAGATGTCCACCAGCATCGGCTGCTAAAGCCAACAGTCCCTGTTGCGCCAGATTTACATTCAATCCAGCCTGACTGGCAATGTCGCCGACGGTCACGCGATAATCCAGACGTTCAACGGCCTGGATCAGTTCAGGATTTGGAGCCATACTGTTCCCTCAGAGAAACCGTCTTGATCTCCAGTATAGAAGCTGCACGTTTATCCATTTTGAAGGAAAGCAGCGTGGGGAGTTGGGAATAGGGAGAGGAGCGAAGAACAAGACCAACCGCGTGATTGCAGCGCGACTAGAGGCTTTTCAGCGAACCACTCCCTATCCTTCATCCCCGTTGTTCAGCCCTTACTCCTCTCCAAACCGTCCCATCGGGGCAGCAAACACACAGCCATCCATCGCAACGAACCAGTTAGCGATCGCGTTCTGGTCAGGAGAACCGTTGACGGTTGAGGTCGTAATCGTTGGCACGGTTGGCTGTGGCAGCTTTTGGCGGCAGGAGTGGATCTGCCTTACAGCACGCTTTGCCAGCGTGATCGTGTTGGCCACAATTTGCAGCAGTTCTGTCTCCGCTCGCCGATAGTCCGTGATTTCGACCGCATAAAGATAGACAATCTCAAACGCTGGCATTGCGTAATAGGTCAAAGCCAGAATGTGATTGTTCACCGTGATTTCGATCGTGTACTCCTTAAATTGCCCCTGCAGACAGGCCTGGACGATCTGGACATGCTCTGCTGGAAGGAGATCGGTAGACTCTAGCTGCAATCGTTTCAGTAAGCGGACGGCAACCCGATTGACCTTGATCACGTCCCCATCCGGGCTACACACCAGGACTGGATTGGGATTGTCGCGAAAGAAGGCCGATAAGTGAATGATGTCGGCATGAGCATAATCATGGCCCGACAAAACGTGACTGCTTGGGTAGGCGCGTTGACCAAAATCGAAGGTCTTTAGGGGCAGGTTATAAAACTGTCCTTCTCGCGCGATCGTTGGATTATTTTTGTTTACCATGAGATGTTAGCTCCTCAAGTTTTATTGACGTGGAGTTAGCCAGGGTAGGGTGTGGTAGCCAGCGCCCTGGCTTTTGCGTGGGCAATTTGCGTGGACAAACAGGGATGGAGCACAGAAAGACCATCAACGGTGGCGGGCAAGGCGGGACTTAACCACCGAAACAATCGCACCAGCCCATAGCAAAAACCCACAGAAAGAATCGCAAAAGCCTCCAGAGAGGCTGCTAAAAATTGAACGTCACACTGTAAGTTCACCTGTAGTTGATCAATTGCAACATCAGAAACTCAACCTTAGGTAGATGCACTGAACTCTACTATCAGTGAATTTGCGGGTTTGGTGAGTGACAAAAACCGTTGCGCCTTGTGAACGTCGTCTTCGCTTGTGGTGATATATTTGACCGGTTCAGTTGACAGAGCTCACCCATTTGGGTGACTGGCATCACAAAGCACAGCCAGTGCTAGCGGCTGAAGCGGTGGCGGATTTTACGGAAGGACAGATGCGATCGCGCTGTTAGCTGTGAGTAGCGGCCAATGCATACCCCGTGCCCTGGCAAAACTAGACTTGACCGCGATTAAAGAGCAACCTGGGTCAATCCGAATTCAGCGGCAGTTAACAGCGACAGGGGGTGTTCTCCAACGGACGAAGTTCGCTATGTTGCTGTCCCCAAGGGACGCTAAACTAGAAAGCAGTCAAAAGAGTTCGCCTTCCTGGCTCATCTGCTTCCATTACTATCATTTGCGGTATATGCCAAGATCACAACGCAACGACAACTTCATTGACAAAAGCTTTACGGTCATGGCAGACCTGATTCTGAAGCTACTGCCGGCTACAAAGAAGGAAAAAGAAGCGTTTGCCTATTACCGTGACGGGATGTCTGCTCAGGCAGATGGGGAATACGCGGAAGCGCTAGAAAACTACAACGAAGCGCTCAAGCTGGAAGAAGATGAATACGATCGCAGCTATATTCTTTACAACATTGGCCTGATCCATGCCAGCAATGGCGAGCATGAAAAAGCGCTTGATTACTATCACCAGGCGCTCGATCTAAACCCACGCCTGCCGCAAGCGCTGAATAATGTGGCAGTGATCTTTCACTACCAGGGCGAACAAGCCAAAGAAGCTGGTAAAGACGAAGAAGCAGAAGCGTTTTATAGCCAAGCCGCCGAATATTGGAAGCGCGCTATTCGCGTTGCACCCAACAACTACATCGAAGCCCAAAACTGGTTGAAGACAACTGGGCGTTCCCAAATTGACGTGTACTTCTAACCAACTCATGCTTGATCGCGAACAGGTCCGTAAGGTTGCTCATCTCGCTCGACTGAAACTGACGCCAGCAGAGGAAGAGCAGTTTACAGCCCAATTGGGTGATATCTTGGGGTATTTTGACCAGTTAAATGAACTGGATGTTACTGATGTAGCCCCCACCACACGGGCGATCGACGTGAGCAACGTCGTGCGTGTCGATGCACTGCAACCCTACCCTGACCGGGAAGCGATTCTTGAATCAGCCCCCGATCGGGATGGCGATTTCTTCAAGGTGCCCAAGATCGTGAACGCCGACTAGCCCACCTGCGCTACGGCTGTTTCGTGACTGGCCTTCCGCTTGCGAGAGTCCGCTGCTACCGCCTACGAGAGGCTGTTGCTAATTGAGGTAGGCGTCGCCGTTGGGATCAATGCTGAGGGCGGTACGGTCAGCACCAAAGTCTGTGGTTTCAGTCAATGTCAGCTCGATCGTGTTGGGTGCGGTCGTCGGCACCAGAGGACTAACGAGCAAAAACCCGCGATCGCGACGGTAAAATGTGACGTTTGCAGGCGTCTTCAAATCCTGTAGCGTTACGGTGGATCGGCCAGCCAACGTCCGCACCTTCGTATCGCCAATTACCTGATACACCACTTCAGCGCCGGTTTTATTGATTAGCCGGACAACCACCAGGCCATTGTTTGGTGTGAGTGTTGCAATGGGTGGCTGTTGCTGACTGGGCAGTGGTGGGTTGACAACCGGAGTCGAAGGGCGGATTTGGGCCACTGCCCTGCCGAGTGGGGGACAGGCAATCGTAGCAGCGATCGCCAAGCTAGCACAGACTACACCCACACGATAGATTGTTTTACCCAATTTCTGTAACCCCTGGTTCATCGCTGTCTCCTTCATTAAAAAACTCAATTGCCAGCAGTCATGGGCTGGCGCTGTCCATCGCACGGAAAATCTTGCCGCCAGCATCTCACAAGGTCGGCGTTGACCTGTGTGCTTATTCAATGACGACGATTTGTAACGAAATTGGGTTCCATCTCATCCCAGGTATCTATTTTCTACAATTTTATGTTTCTACAATTCTATGCTGCTCACTGTGGAGTTTAACCAGACCGCTCCCATGCCGAAAAAGCAGGGTGTTCGATAACCAATGATGCAATGTTGTATCCGATCATGCTTGTCCAAGCAATCAGATCTAGCGGACAGAACAGGGGTTTATTTTTCAGAAAAAGTTAAATACTGTTCCCATTAAAAGTGGCGCTGAAAATCGATCGTCCATACCAAAGATTTCCAACAGTCCGCATGTTTTTATTTTTCCAAATCTTAACGGAAAAGCGCGCACGATTGGTAAACGATGCAGTCCTCAAGTTGCAGATCAAAACAATAAAGGTGAGTAGAGCCTATAACTACTACCCACCTTTATTTCATGCTTTTTATTTCACGTTGGATCAGGCGCTAGGCCGCGTCCCACAACTGCCGAATCACACCCGGCAAAAATCCTTTGATTTCTTGAATGCGATCTTCGGTTAGCTCATCTTTAGTTGCAGAAAAGACCGCTTTCACAACAGTCTCCGGGTCGACAGTTTGCTGTAGGCTCGCCTCCTGCTTCACGCGGAACAAAAACGTATCGTCTTTGATTGTGAGTGGCTGCCGAACACGACTCAGAAAGCGCACGAGTGGATTGGTATCTTGCCACAGATCTTCAATTTCATTTTGAAGCGCTTTCTCGTCAGTTGGCTCCATTTCCTTATGCAGTTCACCAGCCACACGATCGACCGTCTGATTGGGCATCATATCCCGCATGGTGCGGAAGACAACCTCTGTAATATCGCGCGCATCGTACAGATCCGATAGTCCACCCTTAATTTTAACCTTTTCTAAGAAGGGCGTATCTTTAGTTGCAATTGGCACAGTAGAACCTCTCTTTAATGAACGGGGTGGATTCTGTTCCATGTCCTCAAGCATCCGGTGGCCCTTATCCGTCAGAACCGCTGTCTTAAACTGAATTCGATGCGGTAAAGGCCCATCGGGTGCACCGTAGGTATTGGCAACACGAAAATCGATTTCTTTTGAGTTAATCAAATTCGGAACATCTTCCTGACTGCCATAGGCGTTACCAGAAAATTCGGCATGGATATAGTTTTCCTGATTTAAGTAATCTAGATGACCTAGAAAATCAGCAGGAGTTAATGCTATCCCTTGGAAATCAGATTCGTTAAAATTGATGGATTCAGGGGCAGGTTCACGAGCGCTGTCCTGAATCTTTTTCAGCATGATGTAAACAACATCATCTCGAATGGCAATTGGCATAAAACGCTTCTCATTTTTCGTAAACGACTGGCCTGACCTGGGTTGACCTGGTAAATATTGACCTGGTTGATAAAGGTTCTTAATTTATTAAGCACTGCCAGTGATAAAACGAAGCCATACAGAATAGAGAGTCAAGTCCATTTGCTAACAAGGTTTGATGCACCGGAAGCGATTAGTCAACGACTCAAAATCGGCAAGCTGCATTGATAGTATTGCAAATGATTAAGGGTTTACTCTGCCACAAGCCTTAGGTCAATTGCACACTCATTTAGACTTTAGATAGATTTGATCGTTAAAACGGTATTACATCCATCCTTGGGCGATCGCATCCCGGTTTAAGATAAGGTGGGTCTTAAGCAGTTTTTAATTCTTTTTCACTCTCCAAAAGTTTACTCTCGCGCTGCAACCGCTACTGACTAACGCCTGGCCACGCGTCTGGTTACGCTTTTCGCCGACCGCAGCATTTAAGTCACGTTGCCTGTCTCTGCTTCTTTGCAATCAGCGCATTCAGACACTTAAGAAGCGCTGCAAATCAGTTGTCACTGAACTTTTGACGCAATGAAACTGTCGCTTTATTGCCCCACGTGCTCCCGACCGATCGCTGACCTCAACAACACAGCCCCTCAGGTTACTTGCGCGGCTTGCCAGCATCGCTATGGCCTGGTTTACGGCAAACTCTCCAGGCATTCTTCCATCAGTGAAACCCTGTTGTTTTTGAGCGATCAGTTGCCAAGTTTCTATAAGCGTCATTACACGCTGCAAATTACGACCCCCGATCGCACTCTCAAGCAGCTCCAATTTTCTATCCCGAGCAGAACGGATCCGATTCCAGCGCACTACGGAGACGTTGTATCCGTCCTTTACACGATGCAGGGCTATCTGATGAAAAAGCTGGTAGCGGTGACCAATCACACGACAGGAAAGCGGTATGTGTTGCCCAGGCCAGTACCCAGCGTCAGCTATCGCCGAATTACCATTACGACAGTGATGCTGGCGTTGTTGGTCGGGTCGTTTTTGAGCGGCACAAATGTGTTTTTCGTAGCTGTGGCCGCGGCTCTGGGCGTGATGGCGTATCTCAAACTAACCAACAGTGCTCAACTAACAACGCCCTCGCTGGAGACAGGCGGACGCGAAGCTAATCGTTTGATCGGCGATCAGCGCTTGATCGCACAAAAGCTAAAGATTGAACATCGAGTTGATGAAATCAATCACGAATGCCAGTCCAATCAAGGGGTGATCGATCGCCTGGAAGCGCTCAAGCAAAAAATGGTCGATGTCGATCAACAGCTTTACGCTCCCCGCATCTTTAGAGCCACCAGCGCGGTCAATATCCTGAAGCAGCAGACCGCTAACAATCAGCGGTTGGTACGTGAATATCGGCGGGCGCTGAAGATGATTGAAATTGAGGTAGAAACCTCCTGGATCGCCGACCAGTTGCCGGATGCCAACCACTTTACCCGCGCCATCATGCAGAAGCTGACCGAATTGAAAGGGATCGAGGAGCAAAATCAATTTCTCAAACTACAGCTCGCCGCTTATGAAGAGGTGAAGCATCAGGTGATTCCAGGCTATGAAGGATAAAAAAGGTGTTGAGTTTTGAGCAGTTAATGGTCATCTGTGAAACAGTCATTGGTCATTGGTTATTGGTGATCAGGATTGTTGAGAACTGAAGCAGAAACCTGATCACTGACTCCTCACTCCCTCATCCCGCTTCGGCAGCGTGACGATTACCGTCGTGCCTTGCCCCAGGGTGCTATCGATTTGGATCTGGCCGTGGTGGTTTTCGACGATCGCCTGCGCAATGGCCAGCCCCAGTCCCGACCCAGCCGCCGATGCTTGAGTTCGCGCTGGATCGACGCGGTAAAACCGATCAAACAGACGGGGAAGCGACTCTGCGGGAATACCAATCCCCGTATCGCTGATACTGACCTGAAGCGAATGGTTCCCGGAGCGCCCCTGCGGTTGCAGGGCCACAGAAACCTTGCCGCCAGACGGTGTGTACTGTAGCGCATTGCCAACCAGATTGGTAAAGAGACGCGCCAGTTGGTCACGATCGGCGTAGAGCACTGTCCAGGATTCTGGAATCGCTGGTGCTGCAACGGCAGTTTTGAGCGGTGGTTCACTCACAGAGGCGATCGCTGGAGCCGCGCTATGGTTAGCAGAGCTTTTTGGCCCAGGGTCAAGTAGATTGAACTGGAGTTGAATCCCTTTTTCTTCTGCCAGACTCTGCTGCTCTTCAATCACGTCGCGTAACAGGTGGTCAAGCAAAACTGGCACCTGGCGTGCTTGCACAATGCCGCTATCCTGCCTTGCCAGAAACAGCAGGTCGTCCACCAGTCGCCCTAACCGCCGGGTTAACCGTTCTACAACTTTAAGATGCTGCTGCTGCGTTAGCGGATCGGGGTCGGGGTCGGCCAGCGCCACTTGAACATTCGTCTGAATAATGGCGATCGGGCTGCGCAGTTCATGGGAGGCATCAGCGGTAAATTGCTTGAGTCGCTGGTACGACTCACTCACTGGCTCCATCGCCAGACCGGACAAAAACCAGCCGATCGCGGCGACTGCGGCCACCATTAGACCTGTCCCCAACGTCAGATCAAAGACAAGCTGGCGGACGGGCTTCGTCACCTCAAACCACGGGTGACTGACCCGCAAATAGCCAAGCACCTGTCGCCCAACTTCGACCCGTTGCGTCACCTGTCGCAAGATAAGAGCATCAGGAGACGTAGTTGATTTTGGGTTGCTAGGGGCTAGTTTTTCCTGTTGCGCGATCGCGGCATCTACCTGTTCCCGCAATCCCCGATCGCCATCGGCTTGCCTTGCCACTTGTACAGTTTCACCATTGCTATCAGAGTGCAGCGGTATGTTCAGTGGTTCAGAAAGGGTTGACCACAACAGTTCACCAGCAGGGTTAAACCATTCCAGATCAATATGGTCGTCTTCCCCAGTCGTTGCGCTGTCGCGAAAACTGGCTTCAACGTTGACACGCAACGCGCCCCCTTCAGAGTGGGGGTTGATTGGCTCAATCACCAGCGATCGCTGAATCACCTCCACCACATGATTGAGGGTGTCATCAATCCGTTCAATCAATGTCTCACGCACGTACAGGTAAAACCCGCTGGCAAAGAGCAGCAGCAAGACCGCTGTAACGGTCGTGTACCAGAGCGCCAACCGACGACGAGTAGTTTGAAACATAAGACTCAATCTAGCCATTGGCGAAGGAATGCTGCGAGGGTCGCGCGACGTTCGTTTGAAAGCACGATCGCCCTACACGCCCAATTTCTCGCGGATGACTTCGGGCTTGTCCTTGAACCCGACCAGTACCGCCGTGCCATCTTTAACGAACAGGGGTCGTTTGAGCAACATGGCATCCTTTGCGAAGGCTTCGACCCATTGCTCATCTGTCCAGTCATCTTTGGTGGTGCCCAGAGCGCGGTAGGACTGCCCAGAGGTGTTTCGCATTGGCCTGGAGCCAAGTGCCTCGACCCAACTTTGAATGAGCGATCGCGTGGGTGGATGCTCTTTGGTATCAATAAATTCATACTCAACACCGTTGCTTTCCAGCCAGGAGAAGGCTTTCTTGCAGGTGCCACAGTTGGGAATGCCGTAGACTTTGAGAGACATGATTGCAGGCGCGATACAGCTTTTCTTAGTTTAGAGGGTGGGGCAGACAGTTGGAGTAAGACGGTAGTACGATCGCCAGTAGCAACCGCCGCGAAAGGGAAACGCAACAATGGTACAAATCCCTGAAAAGACACTGACGTTAGAGGCATTTCTACAACTGCCAGAAACAAAACCTGCTAGCGAATATATCGATGGGCAAATCATTGAAAAGCCAATGCCACAGGGAAAGCACAGCAAACTGCAAGGGAAGCTGGTCACGGTTATTAATGCCGTAGTTGAGGAGCCTCAAGTCGCTCTAGCGTTTCCTGAATTGCGTTGCACTTTTGGCGGACGATCAACCGTTCCCGACATCGCCGTGTTTACCTGGTCGCGCATACCATTGGACGATCGGGGTGATGTCGCCAATACCTTTCAAGCGGCTCCCGATTGGACGATCGAAATCCTTTCGCCCGATCAAAAATACATCAAAGTCACCAAGAACATTCTGCATTGCTTAACGCATGGCACTCAGCTCGGTTGGCTCATCGATCCTGACGAACAAACAGTCTTGACCTATGCACCCGGCAGACAACCCAACTTTTTCGACGAAGCAACTGATGTGCTGCCTGTTCCCGATTTTGCCGTCGATTTGCCGTTAACGATAGGCGAGCTATTTGGGTGGCTGAAATTGGGTGGCGATCGCTAACAGCTCTACTCCCTACTCCCCACTCCCTACTCCCTAACTCCCTACTCCCCACTTCCCATCCCCACCTGAGTCGTCTGCGCCAACTCCGTCAGGAACCGCAGTGCCTTCGCCACGTAGCTGGCACAGTCGTACGGAGAACTGGCGTAGAACGATCGCCATGCTGTCCCCTTGTACTCGTCATAGCTGGCGTGATGGGATGGGTTCTGGTCAAGCCAGGCCAGACGGACAGCGTGACCAACCAGCACATCCAGCACAATGTAGTCTTCAATGAGCAGATTGGGGTTGCGATCGGCGATCGCGGCCAGTTCCATCAGCGCTTCGATGTTGACCTGACGGTATTCAGGAGCCTGGATCTTATTCAGCAGATGTTCCACTTGCAGCGCAAAGTTCTTCTCGCCTGGAGTCATTTCGGCGAGCAACAGATCGCTGTCTAAGCGGTTACGGCGTTCGAGTTTGTCACCAATGACCAGCCCCTTACAGTGCTTGAGCAGTTTCCACACGTTGGGGTAAAAGTTTTGGGGGACGCGATTGAGGGAACCGTCAAGCTGGCGTTTGCGCCACCAATTTTCAACCGGCGGTATGGGTTCATCGCCCTGGCCCTCACCATCTTCATGATCCGATCGCACCACCCATTCAATGTTGAGCTGTCGCTGTTTAACTGGCAACGACTCCTGGCGGAAGAGCGCTTTGTCTAAGCCTTGATAGGCTTCCAGCACATGATGGAGACGGGTCTGAATTTCGTGCGGGCTGAGCTGCATCACGCGCTCGTAGGCTTCATCTTGAGGAACATTGAGTTCGCGTGCCAGTTCACTGGTGATGAGCAGAATGAGATAGCCCACACGGAGGGTCAGCAGTCCGTTGAAAAGGGTTGGTTCTGCTTTGATCAGCAAACTGAGATAGATCAAAATCTCCTGGGTGAGCACGCGATCGCGGATGTCTTCGCGACAGAATTCGGCAATCTTCTCCATCACGTCGATTGGCGCAGCAGGGCGTGTAATGAGGGACGCTTCGCTGTAAGCACGGCCGACCGCAATCTGCTTTTGCCGCACGAGGATGTCGGTCACCGCATCAGCGAGGCTCATATCGACTTTGTTGCGGAGGCCAGCCGCGCGGCGGATGATCGCCCACTGCTTCAGCCGTCCGGCCTTGGCGTATATTTCATCCAGCAGGTCGCCCACAGTCACGGGCTTGGCGGGTTGGCCAAACCCAGTATCAAAGTCGAATCCTTTCAACCGCACCAGATTACTCAGCAACTCCACCTGCTCATAGAGGTTTGCCGATTGCTTCAGGCTGGAGAGCAGCAGCCCCGTATTGGTTTCACACTCTAGCTGAAACTCCTGCGTGATGCTCAGCGGCAGCAGTTTATCGGGATGAAAACTGAGGTATTGAGTTTCGGGCAAGGCATCTCGGACGGGGGACTGCGTGAAATCAAAGTCATGGAGAAAGTCGATGCGCTCAACGGTTGCCGTCAGCATGAGCTGATTCAACTGTCCCAGCTTTACCTGTACCCCATTGCAGTTGCCATCGAGCAGTTCGCGCAGCAAAGTCAATAGCGGCATTGTGTCTGGTGCGCTGGGGTCATCGGCATCCAGCATGTCCTGGGTCAGCAGCAGCGTCATGGTCGGTCGGACCAGTTGGCTCCAGTGGCGTTGAATATGCGCTATTTCAGTCCGAATCTGCGTCATCAGAAAATGGGGGTCAAGCGCCAGATAAAACTGCTGTTTGTCCAGAATTGAGGGCAGGAAAACGATGCGATCGCCCCGAATCTGAAAGATGCGTGACGTCGTCAGACTCCGCAAGCGCCGCGCCGGTCGCCCACTGATCCCCAGCTTGTCGTTACGCCCAATTTGGGTGTAAACCGTTGCCAGTTCCTGGGCTTCGCGCACCTGAAAGGATTCTGCCTGGATCGGCGTTTGCGTCGCGATGCCATAGGCCGCTAACTGCGACTGAAGGGCTTCATTTTCCGACAGTAACGCAATTTGCACCTGGGGTTTGCGCTGCTGCCGCACGTGCAGATGACGACCCAGCGGATCGATATCGCCCACGGCCAACAGGTTTTCGCTTAGGAGTTGACCCAACAGGTATAAACTCTGTGCCCACACCAGTGGGACGTTTTCGTTGGGAAGCCGTTTCTGGCTCTGCGGTACGGCCCGCTCGGCCTCAATGGCGTTCGCCGGAACATAGTAGAGTTCGGGTAGCAGATGCAGTCCATCGCGTTCGACGAGAACGGCTTGTAGTCGTTGCTGATAGTCCTGGATCTGCTCACGATCGCCCCGAAACACCGCATCCAGCAGCAGATAGGTGAAAAACAGCGGCCATTCGCACTCAATATGTTCAAACTGCTTGAGTTCCCACGGTTCGTAGTGCAGGCGACTCGTATCTTCTAGAACAGTCTGGTGCCCATCCCGCAGAAAGCGCTTGCAGCCGTACTTTCCTTGCAGCTTCGTGATAATGTCATTGCGGGTGCGATCGCGCAGCGCGGCATCATCCACCGCAAACGCCGGATAGCCGATTACGCTGAGCAACGCCGCATCCACCTCTTTAGAACTGGACTCTCTCGGCAGCATGGATTCTAACGTGATGCGCGATCGAGCAATTTCATCCGGCAGCACGTGAATCACCGAATTTTGACCACCGTGCACACCAAACAGATTTAGCCCGCTCATGGCCTCCAGTGCCGCTTTTGCCATGCCAACGGAACTGGCGTTGAGTTCTGGATTGCCATGGTTGATCTTATTGCCGCGCTCCCAGATGCCATAGTCCGGTGTCCGGTAGGCGCGACCAATGTAGTAAACCAGGTTTTGGATGAAGTTTACCTCGTCGGTCGTAAACACAATGTGCAGCCCAGAAGCCGTCATCTGCGCCAGCATCAGCAGAAAGATTGAGGTCGCATCAAGCTGCAAATGCCCCCACTGATCATCCCCCACCACGGTGCCGCCTGTATGCGTGTCATACTTCGCGTGGAGTGCGTCCAGAGGCGATTGGGTCACCTTGAACGTTTCGACCTTCTGCACCTGACGCATCATGGCAAACAGCAGCCCCCGCATGAGCTTAATAACGCTGTGCTCTAGCTCGAACGCGCGCCCGCGATCGTCATCCAATCGTCGGTACGCCAGCGCCAATCCCCACACCGCAAGAATGCTGTACACGTTGTCTCGCACCCAGGCGTCGGTGTAGTCACCGTGGGCGTTGACAGCCGTACTGGCGGGCAGCAATCCTGTGATCGGATTCTGACGAATCAGAATGATTGCCTTAATTTGCTCGTAGTAGCTGTCTAGCCGGGTCTGGAGTGCAGCGATTTGGATTGCCATACTCGATACAAACGGGTAGGGATGCGATGAAAACGGAAACAGCGCTTGTTAAAAGACCAGTCGTGAAATTGCAGCCATGCCTGGAGGAAAAGCCCATCACCCCCACAGGCGATCGGTAGGTTTCAATCGTTCCATTATTACCTGTTCCCAATCCGTTATCGTTAGCGGCGGCCCGAGACATCCGAAAATGTCCTGCGATCGCAGGACTGCCGACAATGATGCTGCGTGAATGCCGTGAAGTGTCGTGATCCCGTGCCGAACCCCTGGACTCTTCTACACGTTGCGCCCCTCAGCATGACAGCCCGTGGTTAAGCCATCCAGTGACCTTTTACACACCGTTGAGTTTGGGGCATCAAGGTCAGGCCAAATTTTGCTGGCGCAGTGAACCGCTTGGGTGAAGCTGTTGTCCCCACCGCTCACCCGTGTTCCCACGTCGAAATGTCCTCAAGAAAATTCACCGTTTTTCCGGATACCTTCACCATGCTCGGAATAACGGAGTGGTAGATGCACCCTGATAATGGTCCCCGGCTCTCGTAGTCGGGGCTTTTTCTTTAGGAAAGACGCCCACGCGCTGAAAATGTAACGGTTTGCAACGTATAATGAGAGCGAATAACTTGAAGAAAATCTAAAGAAACCACATGCGAGTTGCGATCGCGGGAGCAGGTCTGGCAGGGCTGTCCTGTGCAAAATATTTAGTCGATGCGGGACATACCCCGATCGTGCTGGAAAGCCGAGATGTATTGGGCGGTTTAGTCGCGGCCTGGAAAGATGAAGACGGTGACTGGTATGAAACCGGACTCCACGCTTTTTTTGGAGCGTACCCCAATATGCTTCAACTGCTGGCAGAACTGGGCATTGAAGACCGGCTCCAGTGGAAACAACACACGCTGATTTTTAACCAGCCAGACAAGCCCGGTGTCCTCTCGCGCTTTGATGTGCCTGATATTCCAGCGCCCTTTAACGTCATCGTGTCCATTCTGCGCAACAACGACATGCTGACGTGGGAACAGAAAGTTCGCTTTGCGATCGGACTGACGCCCGCGATCGTGCGCGGTCAGAAGTACGTTGAGGACATGGACAAATACTCAATGGAAGAATGGCTGCGACGGCAGGGCATTGATGAGAAGGTGAGCACGGATGTGTTCATCGCGGCGTCGAAAGCGCTGACGTTTATCAATCCCGATGAAGTTTCATCCACGATTCTCCTCACGGCGCTCAACCGCTTTCTGCAGGAGCGCTACGGCTCCAAGATTGCCTTCCTCGATGGGTCACCGACGGAACGCTTGTGTCAGCCGATCGTGGATTATATTACTGCTGGCGGTGGCGAAGTCCATCTGAAAAAACCCCTCAAAGAAATCCAGCTTCACGATGATGGCTCCGTAAAAGGCTTTCTGATTCGTGGTCTGGAGGGAGCGGCTGATGAGGTCATCACGGCAGATGCCTATGTTTCAGCGATGTCGGTCGATGTGATGAAGGTGCTGCGGCCCCCCGCCTGGACGTCGATGCCATTCTTCCAAAAACTGGACGGACTCGAAGGGGTTCCGGTGATCAACCTGCATCTGTGGTTCGATCGCAAGCTAACGGACATTGACCAACTGCTCTTCTCCCGGTCTGATTTGTTGAGCGTCTACGCTGATATGAGCGTAGCCTGCAAAGAATACGCCGACCCCAATCGCTCCATGCTGGAATTAGTTTTAGCACCAGCCAAGGATTGGATCGACAAGTCCGACGACGAAATTATCGCCGCCACCATGAAGGATTTGGAGAAACTTTTTCCGCAGCATTTTGGCACCGAAAATCCCGCCAAGCTGCGAAAATATAAAGTCGTGAAAACGCCGCGATCGGTCTACACGGCAACCCCAGGACGGCAGGCCTATCGTCCCGATCAGGCCACACCCATCCCAAATTTCTTTCTTGCCGGCAGTTACACCATGCAACGGTATTTAGGGAGTATGGAGGGGGCCGTACTTTCTGGTAAGCTGACAGCGCAGGCTATTGTGGACAATCAGTCATCGATTGATGTGCTCAACTCAGCCCGCCCCACCAGCCATCAGTCACAACCAGTTGCACCCGTCTAAAGGTTTTGGACTGCTCACCTGTTATGTTCGCCAAGCGTTCTCAAGGAAATGCTGCAATTGCCTGACTATTCTTGTGTGAGGACTCTAGCTTCCCTAGACGATGCCTACGAACTGTGTCGTCAGATTACAGCAAAGTACTCCAAAACCTTCTATCTGGGCACCCTGTTGATGCCAGAAGCCAAGCGTCGTGCGATTTGGGCGATTTATGTTTGGTGTCGCCGCACAGACGAACTTGTGGATGGCCCGCGTGCCAGTTTAACCACGCCCGAGACGCTAGACCAGTGGGAACGGCAACTGGAATCCGTTTTTGCCGGCCATCCGCTGGAAGATGCCGACGTGGCACTGGTTGACACCCTGGAGCGGTTTCCCATCGAGATCCAGCCCTTTCGGGACATGATCGAGGGTCAGCGGATGGATTTATATCGATCGCGCTATGAAACCTTTGAAGCGCTCAAACTATACTGCTACCGTGTCGCTGGTACCGTCGGGTTGATGACAACGCCCGTGATGGGGATAGACACCACCCTGCGTACCGCACCCTGGGACTTATATCGGCAAGAGCAAACCGACCCCACCGAAGAAGCCGTTGCCCTCGGTATCGCCAACCAGTTGACCAATATCCTGCGCGATGTCGGGGAAGACGCCAGTCGCGGCAGAATCTACATTCCGCTGGATGAGCTTGCCCTGTTTAACTATACGGAAGCTGACCTCTTGAACGGGGTAGTGGACGAGCGTTGGCGGGAGTTAATGCGCTTTCAGATCCAGCGAGCGCGCAAGTTTTTTGCCTCTGCCGAACGAGGCATTCGATCGCTCAGCCGTGATGCACGCTTTCCCGTCTGGGCCGCGCTGATGCTTTACAGCGGGATCCTGGACGAAATTGAACGCAATGGCTATGACGTATTTCGGTATAGAGCGTATGTTCCGGGGCCGCGAAAGCTGACCTGTCTGCCGATCGCTCGTCTCCGCGCAGCCGTGCTGTGATTCTGTTAGTTTTGAGTTGTATGTGTTGCGGTTTGCCCCAAATCGGTCAGACCTCACACCTCCACCTCGTCGCTCAA
>JAJPKC010000365.1 GCA_021323955.1 Oscillatoriales cyanobacterium Centralia_MAG_596
AATGGGTCTACTGCGATCGTGCTGGGTTTGCCCATCGTAAAGGCCGCCGCATTGTAGACTAAGACCGATGGATCGCCCATCTGGTCGCGAATTTGCGTAAATGCCTGGATCAGCGAAGCGTCATCCCCCGCATCAGCCGCAAACGTCTGGGCATGGTAGCCTGCTTGCGCTAATTCATTAACACTGGCTGCTAACCTGTCAGGATTGCGGGCCAAAAGTGCCAGGGCATAGCCATCCTTGCCAAAGGCTCTAGCGACCCCCATACTCACTCCCGTTCCAACGCCCACGATCGCACATACCGGCTGACTCATACCAATGCCTTCCTTAAATGAACGGTGGATCTATGATGGTTCGTTCAACGGGTGTTGGGGTATCAATTCAAAGATGATATTAATGCAAAGAATGGCTACTCTATCTGCTGATGTCGATCCATTCCATCCCCTTGACAGAGGCCTGTCCGGCGATGGGCATGATCTGAAGTGGGCAAAAGCAGAGCGGCTACACTTGGCTCGGTATCATAACGAATGTTGTTGAGAAAGAGCGCGGGCGAACGTTCAACGTCACTGCTGATTCCGCTCTCGATATCCTCCTGCCCACGACGGGCATGGCAATGCGCAGCCATTTCGCTAAGAAATGGAGGCAGATCAAGCTGGAGCAGAATGGCATATCCAACTAAATCGGCATCGGTGAGCGCCCCCTGATGATCCAATAGAAGTTCGTGCATCTCCCAAAACTTGCCCTGTGTCGCAGCGGCTTCCGCCGCTTCCGCTGTATGTTGTGCCTCTGGATGATGCTGAGTTTGAGGAAAGTGTCGAAAGACGACCCGTAGCTGATCACCCAGATGATGCTGAACGGTTTTGAGCACGCTGTAACGCTGAGCGCTGTACGGGCACTCATAGTCGCCATATTCTGGCAATGTGATGTTTGCCGTACTGAAGCCCTGAATCTGATCGCGATCGCTCACAGGCTGCCTTAATTGATGAGCGCTATCCGAGTCAGTCATAGGCAGTGAACCGGTGACCGATTCGAACGTTGACGCTCTCACTGTACCGGACGCATCGGGCTAATGTCGCTATTCTGGATAGTAGTCTTTACCTCTACGGTTTGATCAGGTTTTTATCCGTTTGATTGGCCAGGGTGTAGCCTGAACTTTTGGACAGGTTCGAGGACTTCGGTTTGACCAAGACCGCCTGCTCACAAATTGGATCTGCCCGTTGGTATCGGAGAGCAGGATCATTTCGAGAATATGATCAATCACCGCTTGCAGAAGTTCTTTCTCCTGCGCCGCTCAGCCGTGCGGGCAGCGACTTTGTGCTCCAGCGGGCGGGCATATTGTGGAACGGCAGTGTAAAAGGTATCTTTGAGGCTCTCGGCTTCGCTGCCAATCAGCACAACGCGATCGCGGACAAGAGTGGCAGGCATTCGACCGGCTAACACATCGGTGATGGGAACCCGACAAAAAACCTGCTGCAGCCTGCGAAAGTTAAGCTGGTTAAGATATCAAACGTCTTTTCCTGTATTTATGACTACCAATCTCGTCCCAATCTCAACGCTATTTATTGGCTTGAATGGCTTGATTGCCTTTGTCCTCTCATATCTTGCGGCATCGGAACGTGTCAAAGCGAGGGTGTGGCATGGAGAGTCAAAAGCGGATGTAGCAATGCAGCCAGATCCGTTAGTGAACCCAAGCCCTTGGGTACAGACGATCGAGCGATTGACCCAGCAACAACTGCAAAAAAGTGAAATTGATGCCGGTGCGTTACAGCGGACGGTGCGGGCGCATGGCAATTTTGCCGAATATGTGCCGCATGGCTTGCTCATGATTATTGCGCTGGAGCTAATGCAGGCACCAACCTGGTTGCTGTGGTTACTCGGCAGTAGCCTGACAATTGCACGCATTGCCCACGCCTACGGCCTTATCACCAAATATGGCCCCTCCATCAGCCGCGCTACGGGCTTTTTCTTGACCTGGTTCGTTTACATCATCGGTAGTGCGGCCTGCCTTTACTTCGGCTTTACCGGGATGGGCTAAAGTTGCAACCCTTGCCTCAAGTCGGACTTTCAGCTACAGTATCTCTGTCCGAACGTTCGGACATTTAAACCATGATGCCCAACGCAATCGCAACTACCCGTTCCCAACGGCCTGAAAGCCAGGACAGCCGTGAAGTGATTCTGGCTGCTGCGCTGGCGCTGTTTATTCAGCGAGGCTACGATGGCACGTCGATCGATGACATTCGTCAAGCGGCTGGGTTCCGCTCTAAGGCCAGCCTCTACACCCACTTTAAGCGTAAGGAGGATGTCTCAGAAGCTCTCATGACGCGCATCTTGGGCCAGATGGAAGATGCCATTCTTCCGGCCTGTCGCGCGGCGGCAGATGAACCAATGGCGCAATTTGTCGCAGGTGTGCAAGCCTATATCCACTGGGGACTGTCCCATCGTCCGGAGTACGCCTTTCGCTTTCTCCAGGCACAGCAGGAGCGCATGCTGACCGGGCAGTACGACTACCAGGGAAAGCGGCCATCCCCGATCTATCCACTGATGCTGTCCATCATTGGGCAACTGCGGCAGGCGTATCCAGTGCGGCAAATTGCAGATACGGCTTTATTCAGTATGCTGATGGGCGTTATTAGCCGGGCTGTGATTGATCAAGATTCTTTTGGTGCGATCGACATCCCTGAACAAGCCCAACAACTGCTGGAGGTTTGCTTGGGCATCGTGTTTACGGAACCTGTAGCCGTTCCATCCAGCCGAATGACGACCCAATCTACAATGAAGAGACTTTAACGATGCCAGAACCGATCTTTGTTGAAACGACCCATCAACCCTGGCAACCCCTGGAACCATTTCCGGGGAGCCAGATTCTGCCTCTAGCAGAGCCAGTGCCGCACGGTTCCATTCACAAACTCCGGATGGCCGCAGGCACAAGGATTCCATTGCATCACCACCCAGCGGATGAGTATGTGTACGTGTTAAGTGGAACGGTGCAAACGGGCGATCGAACGTGTGGTGCAGGGGTATTTTGGTTCACGCCTGCTCATGGCAAAAATGGCCCCCATCTTGCCCTCACTGATGTTGAACTGCTGACCATTCGGTTAGGCGCGATGGGCGAGTTTGACTCTCTGTAGCGATCGCGAACGCTGGCATCATTTTTTTTGCCGAGTTGATGTACGAACGTTCGGATATAGCCCTCGATCGTTGTGGTTTCTGCTGGAACTGGGCAGTGAGGATCAGTCCTTCTCTTTCGACCGAACGATGGCGACCAGCGCTATGAATCGTTATCTCCAGGCAACGATGACTACTGTTAGGGCTTGTAGAAAAATAACCTTATGGAGGTGCGTTACGCTGCCGCTAACAGCACCCTACGGTTCGATCAAACCGTGAAATTGTTTCTTTACAGTGCCTTAGTCAAGCTGATGGCGTGAAAGCCCATTGGCAGGCGGGTGTGCTGTCGTTTGGCGTAAGCAACTCCTTGCTTGGCTAAATCGCACCTTGAGCATACGATTAGAGAACGTCCAGGCTCAGGTGGAAAACGTTGCGAACCCTCTCTAGCCTGAGTTTCATGCTGTTCCCCAAGAGCGGCATATGGATCTAACCGGAACGATCGTCATGGAATCGAAGTGCTTCTGGATCAACTGGCTGGTGACACTGGGAACCACTGGACTGCTGTTTGTCTGGTCACTCCCCTTGTCACCCTTCAGCACACCCGGTATGCGTGCTAACGAAGCGGTCATTATTTTCTTGCCGCTAATGCTCTTGCGCTGGCTGGCACTGGCGATTTTGCTCTGGCACAGCGCTTTACAGTGGGCACCCCGGCTCCGTTTGAGTAGCCATTGGGGGATTGGGATGGCGATACTGGTGCTGGTGCTGCATCTGGTGCTGGGCAGTGTCAACCTTAGCGTGATGAACCTGTGGCTGTCGGTTGCCGAGACTAAGACCCGCGCGGTTGAAATTATGTGTGTGGTAGTCTACTTTGGGTTGCCTCTACTGGCGTTAGCCCTCTGTACGGCACTGCGGGTTGCTGCTACCCAGTCCCGCTAGCCCAGCGGCGCATTCTACAAATACCGACTGTAGTGTGACCTACTAAATCCAGTGGGTGCTTCAACCTTTATGCGAAACATCCCGTTTTTCCATACTTGGTGCGTGCTGCAGCGATCGCATTCATTGTGTGGGCGTAGCGGGCCAAAGCATTAACCCAGACTTCCTGTTGCAGCATTGGCGATGTCCGCAGCGCTCTTGCCAAAGCACTATCTCATCGATCGCAGGTTTTCACCGGGAATGGCGACATCAAAATCATGCCATCTTTCTTTATGACTACGCTGTTGTGCAGATTTGACGCCGCTTGAAATTCGCTAAATTTTGGCTAAAGGGCAAATTTTGTTTCCTGCCCATAGGTATCAATGCCGCGAAAGGTTCTCAAGCGCACGATTCAGAAGCATATTCAAGCCGCGATTACAACCGACCCCATAGAATCGGCCACCGCGATCGGGCTGCGTTACGTGAGTGACGCCACACCAGGAATTCGGCGAAAACGCTCTGGGAAGAAAAGCTTTACCTACCTTGATGTCAATGGCGACCGCATTTCCGATCCAGAAGAAATTCGGCGCATTAACGCACTGGCGATTCCACCAGCCTACCAGGATGTGTGGATCTGTCCCCTGGCAAACGGGCATCTACAGGCAACGGGCCGCGATGCAAAAGGTCGGAAGCAATACCGCTACCACCCACTCTGGCGATCGGTGCGTGACCAGACAAAATTTACTCGCATGATTGTGTTTAGCCAGTCATTGCCGCAAATCCGCCAGCAGTTAGAGCACGATCTGTCGCTACCAGGGCTGCCAAAGGTAAAGGTGATGGCCGCGATCGTGCAATTGATGGAACGCACGCGGATCCGGGTCGGCAACGAAGAATATGCTCGCTCAAACCAGTCCTATGGTCTGACGACCTTACGCGATGAGCATGTGAACATTGCCGGTTCTAAACTCCAGTTTCAATTTCGTGGGAAAAGTGGCGTCGAGCATGACATCGAGATTATGGATAAGCGGCTGGCCAGGATCGTCAAGCGCTGTCAGGATATTCCTGGGCAGGAACTATTTCAGTACCGCGATGAGGCTGGACAATACCAGGCGATCGACTCTGGTGACATCAACGACTACTTGCGCACTATTTCCGGTCAAGACTTTACGGCTAAAGACTTTCGCACCTGGGCGGGTACTGTTTTAGCGGCGTCTGAACTGGCAGATATTGGCACGTTCACATCGGCCACGATCGCGAAGAAAAATATTGTCCAGGCCATCAAAACAGTGGCGGCCCACCTCGGCAATCGTCCCGCCACCTGCCGCAAATATTATGTCCATCCGGCGGTGCTGGAAGCCTATATGGATGAGACACTCCATCAAATTATGCAGAAACACGCGGATACGCTAATCGAAAACAGCCATGCCCTTAAACCAGAGGAATTAGCGGTCGTTGCCATGCTAGAGCAACAGCTGACACTGGAATTACAGCAACAGATTGCCTGTTGATCAACGCGATCGCCTGCAAACCTATTCCGACCATCAAACGCGGCCTTCAGGAGAAGGTCGATTCTCTAAGTTCGGTGTCCAAATCCTCGTCGCACTATACGACGGTCTGCCCCCACAGACGGTCAGTGGTCGGGCTGTTTTGGGAAGCGGGTATAACCTCTCCGCCAAGCTGGTCGGTAGCGTTAGGGCATTTCACGCTCGATCGCGTTAGTGGCGTTTCACGCTCGATCGCCGTTCCACAAACGGCACAATCAAGTTGGCGAGTTCCGGTGCATACTTTTGCGGAAGCGCGTGGTCAGCATCGGCAATAATCGCCAGTTCTGCATTTGGAATTTCGTTGGCATAGGTCTGCGAGTGCCACAACGGAATCGTTTCATCGCGATCGCCGGTGATCACCAGCGTGGGTGCCTGCAATCGGTAGATGTCTTTTTCTACGGTGTCGATCGCATCCTCAGGCCGCAGGCGATCCAGCAGAAAGGAACAGGCCGCCGGTTGCGCCATCAGTTCACGCCGAAACCAGGCAATTTTCTCAACGGCCAGACGTTGCCCAACTACGGTGGCGATCGGTTTTGCCAGCGTCAGCGCCCAATCGACGATCGGTGTGCGCCAGAGTAGCGGGCGCAAATGGTCATAGCGGCCACAAAATGAATCATCGCGAATGCCTGCTGGAGCGGCTAACAGCAATCCCTGCACCGCTTCGGGATAGGCCAGCGCATAAGCTGCTGCGACCCATCCACCAAAGGAATGGCCCAGCAGGTAGCAGGACTCAATCTTGAGGGCGGTGAGGACCTGACGGACAAAGGCCACTTCCTGGCCCACATCGTAGCGAATCGGCGGTTTGGCAGAGTCGCCAAATCCGAGCAAATCTAGACCGATGCAGCGAAATGGTGTGTTGGAATTCGCGTTCAGGTGGTCGATCAGCGGCAACCAGCAGGTAGCGTCACCTAAAAACCCATGCAGCATCAGAATTGGGACACCGTGACCTTGCTCAAGATAGGCGGCAAAATCAGATCGGGCATCCAATCCGGTGGGCGATCGCAGATTAAGAATTTGTTTATGCAATGATGTCTGAACCCCAAGATATTGGGCTACTAATTTAAGCCGGCGGCGACGGTCGGGAAGAAATTCAGGAGTCAGACGTCAGACGGGTCAAGTGACTGAATGCTGGATTCTGCTCCTCCCGCAGACCAATATCCCGCTTTATAGCAGTAGCCGATTTGTGACCGCTAAAATATCATAGGCGCAGTGACGGCCCGGAAGGAAGGTATACCTGGCTATAGTCCCGAAAATGTAGCCTGGGGTAAAAAGCTGAAAATCTTGCAAGGAGCTGAATAAACCGTCTGGGTCGGTTTCTGACTCGCCGTTGTCCCACGATGTACGGCAACCGCTAGAGTGGGATGCTCGACGATTGGAGCGGGGGCGTTGAGTGGTCAATGGTCGATCACCAGTTGTGTACCAGCCCTCGATCACTGACCACGTTCAACGGTACTTTGCCCACCTCCAATTGGACGCCCTTGGCCTACAGACGAACCTGCGGCAGACCGCCTGAAACTGCGTCCGGTGCCCGCTCCAGTTCTTCTAGGAGGGGGGCCATGTCTGGAGCCAGGGTCTTGTCCTTTTCGGTCAATTTGGTCTGCTTCAACAATTCCAGCTGTTTTTGAAGTTGTGCTCTCACTTCATATCGATAGGTAAAGAAGTGTTCGCCGATGCCGAGGGTTGCCAGATATTCCTCCAGCAGTTGAGGTTTCAGCAAGACCATGATGATCAGTTGCCACCAGAACCGGAACCGTGTCGATCGCACAATGCCCTGACGCCACATGATCGCCTTAAACAAATTAAGTTGTTCGCGATCGAGCTTACGAAGACTCTTGCCGCGCCAATGCTTCATCATCATGAAATGGCGGAACGTGCGCTTGAGATAGGGCATTGGCTCATAGATGTACCAGAAAGCATCAATATATTCCTGGGTAATTTCTTCCACCGGACGGGTAGGGATAAAATTCATAATGGCTCCTTGATGGAATGTTCCCAGTCCAGTCATTAAGCGCCCTTCTTGCTGCAACCGTGTCCACATGGCTGTGTTTTGCAATGCCTGCAGCAAACTAAACTGTCCCTGCGGAATTCCTGTTTCTTCAATGAAGTCGCAAATCCGTTTGCCAGCGCCGGGACGCTCGTTATCAAATCCCATAATGAAACCTGACATGATTTGCAGTCCAGCCCGCGTAATCTTATGGCAGGAATCAATCAGCGATTGACGTGTATTTTGGACTTTGTTAATCCCTTTCAAACTGTCAGTATCAGGGGTCTCAATACCCATAAATATCAGCATGAACCCTGCTTTCACCATTAAGTCAATGAGTTCATCATCCTGAGCCAGATTGAGCGAGGCCTCGGTGATTAGCTTGAAGGGATATTGGTGTGCTTCCATCCACGGAATCAGGGCGCGCAAAAATACTTTGGCGTTGCGCGTGTTACCGATAAAGTTGTCGTCAACCACAAAGATATAGCGTCGCCAGCCCAGCTGATAAAGCGTTTCAAACTCTGCCAGCATTTGCTCTGGCGTTTTGGTTCGCGGTTTACGACCGTAGAGGTTAATAATGTCGCAGAATTCACACTGAAAGGGACACCCCCGCGAAAACTGAACCGTAATTGCCAGGTAAGCATTGAGATCGAGGAGATCGTAACGAGCGATCGGGGTCTGGGTCACATCCGGCTTTTCTGGGGAGCGATAAATACCCTGGGTCTCCCCACGCGCCAAGGCGTCTAAAAACATCGGAATCGTGCATTCTCCCTCGTCCAGGATGAGATAGTGCGCTCCCGACTCCAGTGCGTATTCTGGTACAGAAGTGGGGTAAGGCCCTCCCACCGCCACTTTTTTACCCAAAGCAACGCCTTTTTGAATCAATTCTCGGAAGTCTTGCTTCTGGATAATCATGGCCGAAATGATGACGATATCGCACCACTCCCAATCCTCATCAGTTTCCAACCTGACATTGCGATCGACGAAGCGGATCGCCCATTCAGGTGGCAACATAGCCGCAACAGTAATTAAACCAAGGGGTGGATTTGTAGAGCGTAAACCTGCTAGATCTAGTGTTTCCTGATATGACCAGAAAGAGTTGGGCATTATGGGCCAAAGCAGTAAGGCTTTCATGTGCGTCTCCTTGAATTAAAAGTAGGGTCGACGTGCAGATGAAATGAACCACAGTTAATCTTATCGGTGTCAAATAACAACACCATTTTAGGAATAAAGGGTGGCCAGGTAAAAAAACGCCTGTAAACTAGTGTTAAAGTTATTAACGCCACGTCCTCAACGATTCGACGATCGCCCGTTGTTAGCAACGCTGATGGCAACGCTGATGAATGGTTGCTTCTCCCAATTCAAACGCGATCGCTACAGCAGATACAGACACGACCAGATTGAAGCCGCTACTGTCATGGTGGAGTTCCGCATCCAGGACGATTGTGACGAATCGCTTTTCTAGCCGTGCTGCCAACGAACTTTAAATCAGTTAGATAGCGTCACGTCGATGCACAATCGCGTTAAAAAACGCCAAACTAGAAGTGTAGCTACAGCCGTGTGGTTCGGGCGGGGTGTCGGGGGCAATTGCCCTGACAGAGGACAACGCTTACACATCCTTAACCTCTGCGTCCTGCAACAGGATGGTAGCTATACCAGAATGAGACTGCTAAGGTGAATTAGATTCACGACGTTCTGGCAGCAAAGGGTGCGAAATCAAGTTCCACCACTCCTATGATTGAAATCCTGGCTGCGCTTTCTGCTTCTGCAGCAGCGGGGATGCGAATTGCTCTCCCGCTACTCCTCATTGGGCTACTCTATGGAGGCAGTTTATGGTCGCGCGTACCGCTCTTATCGCACATTCCACCACCAGTGGCGTTGGGCATACTGGTGAGCTGGTCACTAGTCGAAATTTTTGCCTCCAAAGATCGATGGGGCCGTCGATCGCTGCACATTGTTCAACTTCTGTTTAGCCCCGTCGTTGGTGCGATCATGGGCATGGCTGTGGCACAGGCTGCTGGCATTCCAACCTGGTTAGTCTGGCTGCTCGGAGCAATTGGTGGACTGCTGGCGCTAGTGCTGCAACTGGTTCAAGTCGGCTGGTTTTATCGCCTGAAACAAATTCCGCTATGGGTCGTGTTTGCCCAGGACGGGCTATGCTTCATTCTGGTGCTGTTTGCCCTGGATGCTCCCCGTCAGGGTGGACTCATCGCGCTGCTGCTATTGTGGCTGGCGATTCGCAGCTCAAAGGAATGGCGGCGCTGGTACGTGGCACAGGCGGGTACTGGCGATCGCCAACATCCAAGACGATACAAGCACGATCCAGATTAGCCAGACAGCGAATGTGGGCGTGTTGTGTAGCAACGTCTGAAGCGCTTCGTTCCCTACGATCGACGAATTAATGAATCGCCTGACTGCACATCAAACCAGTGGATGTCATCCGGCGAAATGGCCAGCGTCAGGTCGCGATCGGCCCAGTGCTCCGGGGGCAGCAGCAAGCGCATCACAATGGGATCGCCTTTGCTGTTGGGGATATGGATACTCACCAAATTGTGCATCCCCAGGTTTTCAACCAGAAATACCGTTCCTTTAATGGTGTTAATGGTGCTGGCATCATCTGTTTCCGTGACACGGAGATGCTCTGGCCGCACACCCAGCACGACTTGGGGCGGTGCCGTGGGGAGATTGGGGAGCGGAATTTTGAAATCTCCTAACAGTGCATAGTTGCCCTGACAGGGCAGCGTCAGCAGATTCATTTGGGGACTACCGACGAAGCCAGCGACAAACTGGTTGGCGGGTCGCTCGTAAATTCGTTCGGGTGCGTCTAGCTGTTGCAGATAGCCATTATTTAAGACTGCCACCTTGGTGGAGAGGGTCATGGCTTCCGTCTGATCGTGGGTGACGTAGACCACGGGTACGTTTTGCGTTGAAAAGATTTGCTTCAAGTCGGCGCGGACGTGCTCCCGCAGCAGGGCGTCCAGGTTGCTAAGGGGTTCATCCAGTAAAAACACGTCCGATCGCCGCACTAGAGCCCGGCCCACCGCGACGCGTTGACGCTGTCCACCAGAGAGCTGTCCCGGTTTGCGCTGCATCAGGTCATCCAGTCCCAGCACGCGGGAAACTTCCGTGACGCGCCGCTCGATTTCATCCGCAGGCACTTTTTTCAGCTTCAGCCCGGCCTGAAGATTTTCATGCACATTCAGGTGGGGGTAGAGGGCGTAACTTTGAAACACCATCGCTACGTTGCGATCGCCCGGTCGCTTGAAGGTGACATCGCGATCGCCAATGAGCACCTGCCCGCGTGTGGGTTGCTCTAATCCCGCAATCATGCGTAAAATCGTTGACTTCCCACAGCCCGAAGGCCCCAGCAAACTCAACACTTCACCATCGTCAACCGTCAAGCTGATATCTTTAACCGGAATCACTTTAGGGGTGAATGTTTTATTGAGGTTTTTAAGTTCAAGTTTAGACATGGAAATTGCAGGATAAGGAATAAAGGATAACGGTTGAGATCAGCCACCGCAGATAACTTCGAACATCCAATAAATAGTCTTTTGGCGGTCGGCTCCATCGATTTGTTAGGCCGCAGCGAGCATCTCTACTAGATAGCCTCATGGTTCTGGAGGAATCTGCGATTTCAGTGCTTCAATCAAAGGCGGTACCTTAAGCTGAACCACATCCCAAACGATGTTGAGGTTGACATCATCATATTCATGCACCAGACGATTTCGCATTCCGTTGATTTCTTGCCAAGAGATGTTGGGTAGTGCTTGTCGGGTTACGTCTGAAACTCGCCTTGCGGCTTCAGCAATGACCATTAGCCGTCGAATTACTGAATCTTGAATCTGCACATTTGCTACGAACTCGGCTTTTGAGCATTGAGATGTGTAGGTCATGATTCAGTTCTGCAGATTGCAGCATATCAAGCAGGAATTGAAGATCCCGCTGCATAAATCACCTGGGCGGAGGAAAGGATGTCGTGTCGGCGTAAGTAGTTACGGCTGGTTTCAATGCCTTGACGGGTAATCAGGTCAATATTGCGATCGAAGATGGTTTTTAGCTCGGTTTCCATTTGGTCTAGGGTGTTAAATGTGGGGTGGGCTTCCGGGTGAAATGCCACCATGACGTCAATGTCGCTGTCGGGGCGAAAGTCTTCGCGCAGGACGGAACCAAAGAGGGCAAATTCTGTGACCTGCCACTGATGGCAAAACTCAGTAATTTTTCCCATCGGTAGATTGATTGCGGTAATGGGCATGTCAGTGTTACTCCCAAGTCTTCTAACGCCGATTGATCCAAGTGGTTGCCGTCGCTTTATCCGTCTCGAACGTCTGTTGTCCTCCTGTTTTAGCAATTTCTAGCAGTTGTTTGGATTGCTCCCGCTTTTGGTGAGACGCTTCAACCTTGTTTCTGATTTTGTTGCTGAACGGAATCAGGGGCTTCCCAAATTTTAAATTGAGCACCAAGGACTTGCGGCGTAACATGCGTGTAGCCCTTAGCTTCTGGCCTTTATCCTTTGACAGCACCGGCCGTTAGCCCCTGCACAATGCGTCGCTGGAAGATGAGCACAAGAATGATGAGGGGAATGGTGCCGACGACGGTTGCCGCAGCGATCGGCCCGTAAGGGATCTCAAATACTGAAGAACCACCAATTTGGGCAGAGGCCACCGGAATTGTTTTCATGGTCTCCTCCGTAATGAAGGTCAACGCAAAGATGTACTCATTCCAGGCAAAGATAAAGGTGAGAATTCCCGTGGTGACTAGGGCGGGCAGGGTCAGCGGCATCACAATCTGGATGAGCATTTGCCAGATGGAATAGCCATCGACCTTAGCGGCATCTTCCAGATCTTTGGGCAATTGCTCAAAAAAGCTCCGCATTACCAGAATGGTCAACGGTAGGTTAATGGCCGTGTAGGGAATGATCAGCGCCAGGTAATTGTTTCCCAAATGGAAAAATTGAACGATCTCAAGCAGGCCCTGCAGCAGCAGAATGCCGGGAAACAGGGTGACTACCAGAATTCCTGCCTGAGCAATCTTGCCAGCCAGAGGACGTAGACGCGCCAACGCATACGCTGCCGGAGAGCCGATCGCCAGACACACCACCGTTGAGATCAGCGACACGATCGCGCTGTTCAAGATGTAGCGTAAAAATGGTCGGCGGGTAAACAGTTCAATGTAGTGATTGAGGGTCAGCCGTCTGGGAAGGTATACATTGGGCACTGCCGCAATATCTTCATTCACTTTGAACGAGGTCAACAACTGCCAGAGCATAGGTGCCAGACAAAAGACCGCGATCGCCACCACCGCCACCCAAAACAAAACGCTGCCAACGGTGACAGACTGCCGTTTAGTGGGATTGGGAGGATTGATTGGTTGGTTAGAATCCACCGCCGTTGCCATCAGCTTATCCTCAACATCCGTTAAAAACTCCTTCGCACATTTGCCTAACGCCTGCCCTCTGTCATTAATGGACTTTTGACGCCTGAAGTCTATGGTTCTCAGGCTGCCGTGCGCGATCGCCGAACTAACGCGCTACAGATCATGACGGCAATCATCAGCAGCAAAAACGTCACGACAATCAGCGCCGAACCATAGCCAAAATCGAGGTAGCGCATTGCATTGGCATAGATGTAGAGCGATACTACCTCCGTTGAGCCGCCCGGGCCGCCGCCCGTCATCACCTGAATGAGATCAAAAATGCCAAACGCCTGTGCAAACCGAAACAGCATGGCGATGATAATTTGCGGCAGCAACAGCGGTACGGTGATCCGCCAGAAACTCTGCCACGGCGTCGCACCTTCGAGAGAGTAGGCCTCATACAGATCGCACGGAATTGATTGCAGGCCAGCCAGCAGCAGCAGACTGATAAAGGGAGTCGTTTTCCAGATGTCGGCAAAGATGACCGCGATCGTGGCGGTTGTTGGTTCACCCAGCCAGTTAAGGCCCGTTTGAATCAACCCAACATTCCGCAAAATATCATTTGCGATCCCGTACTGGTCGTTAAAAATCCACGTCCAGCCCAGCGCGATCAGCGCCGTTGGCAAAGCCCAGGGAATAATCGCGATCGTGCGGAGTACATTTCGTCCCCGAAACGGTTGGTGCAGCACCATCGCGATCGCCATGCCCAAAATCAGTTCCAGCACCACAGAGATGACTGTAAACCGCGTGGTCACCCAAAACGTTTGCCAGAAGTGCCCATCACCCATAATCCGTACATAGTTGCTCAGCCCGGTGAAAACAGGCTTCAGCCCAGTGCCCAGGTTTTCAGCAAAAAAACCTAACCAGATTGAACGGGCGATCGGGTAGGCAAACACCAGCAGCAGCACCGCGATCGCGGGTAAGAGCAGATACAGGCCCACCCGTTGTTCCCGCGCCTGAATGGTTGTTCCTCGTGAGACTTGCATATCGTTCCCGCTTAACCCTTTTGTCCTGCTTCCAGTAGTCGTCGAGTTTCGCCCC
>JAJPKC010000559.1 GCA_021323955.1 Oscillatoriales cyanobacterium Centralia_MAG_596
AGCATCTCGCGCACCGTTTCGGGTGTGGACATGTGCACTTCCAACCGTACGATCGAGCCACCAAAACGGCGTTTGCGTAACTCTTGTTCGATCGCCAGCAGCAAGTCATCGGCTTCGTCCTCGGCCACTTCCAGATCCCCATCACGGGTAATCCGAAACGGGTAATACTCCAGAATATTCATCCCTGGAAAGAGGCTCTCTAAATTATGCGCGATCACTTGCTCTAACGGTACGGCTGTCCAGATCGCAGGCGTGTCCTTTTGCCGCAGCCGCAGTTCTTCGGGTAGCGGCAAAAAGCGCGGCAGGATCTTGGGGACTTTGACCCTGGCAAACAGCTCTTCATCCGTCGTTGGATCTTTAATGACGACCGCGAGATTGAGGCTGAGATTGGAAATGTAGGGAAAGGGATGCCCCGGATCGATCGCCAGCGGCGTCAGTACCGGAAAGATTTGTTCGTCAAAATATTTTTGGAGATACGACCGTTGTTCCTGGTTCAGGTCAATGTAATCCAGCAGATGCACCCCTTTCGCGGCCAGTTGGGGACGCAACGCTTGCTCAAAGTGTCGATGCTGCTGTGACACCATCGGTCGCAAGCGCTGACTGATCATGTCTAGCTGTTCCTGCGGCGTCCGTCCATCGGCCGAAAGCTTGGTGACCTGGGCTTCCACCTGCTCTTTGAGCGCCGCCACACGCACCATGAAATACTCGTCCAGGTTGGAGCTGAAGATCGCCATGAATTTGAGCCGCTCCAATAAAGGCGTACGCGGGTCAAAGGCTTCATGCAGGACACGATTGTTAAACTCCAGCCAGCTCAGCTCACGGTTGAAATAGTACTGCGGGTCATTGAGATTAATTTCGGCGGGTTCCTGTTGCTCAGTCAGGATTGCTTCGTCCGCTGCCACCTTTTTACGTCTTGCCATGATCTAACCGAACACCTCATCTTCGATGCCTTTCCACCATTCCCCCAGTTTCATCATGTCCTGGTTGATATCTGTCAATTCCTGCAAGTACTCCGTCTCAGACAGAGAATCGCGGCGCTCTTGCAGCTTTTGCAAGCGTAACTGCGCCAGTAGCCAGGGTTTCGCAATCCCATCGGTTTGCTCAATGTAACGGGCAAGGTCTTCGCTTGACAGGTTGGGCGGAAAATTAGGGTTCATGGAGTATAAACGGACACGATCGACAGCAGGTAGCAGAGAACGCCACTACTCCCATCCTATTACTGATATTCCAGAAAGCGTTGGCAACGATAAAAGGTTAACCGACGATTAACCCGCCGCGATCGCCAATTCCCTGTCAACCCCTGCAAATTCGATTGTGAGCGATCGCAATACGATTGTGACCCCTGCAATATGATTGTGACCCCTGCAAATATTGCAATATGATTGTGAGCGATCGCATTGACATTGCAGTAAACCGAACCCGTAATGCTAGCCTGCATCACGGAGCGGATATAAAGAAACATTCTGCCTATCCATCTATTTTGGGATCTTAGACGGAAAAATTCTGTCTATTAATTGTTATGCTGCCTTCAGTTATCGATGAGGATGTAGTTGCGAAGTTCTTGGTTAAGCCATTAGAGTAAGGGCAGCATTTCATGTTGGCGTGAGGATTCATGCAAGGCTCATACATAGATAGTGTTATCGCAGCAACTCGCGGTAGAGGCAGGCAAGAAAGCAGTCTCAAATCAGAGTCCATGAAATTGTTGCAGACTCAAGCTGGAATAGTGCGGGTTCTAGACACGAACAGTCGTAAACCACCCTTGCTGATCGTTCCTGATGGACCTTGCGTCATTGAGCATTACACCGACTTGATTGAGTTACTTGCGCTGGATTTCCGCGTTGTCTGTTTTGACCTACCAGGTTTTGGATTCTCATATCCAGCTTTTGGTTTCGATTTCAGTGTTTCTAAAACGGCTGAAACTGTGGTGGAGGTGATGGATCTGCTGAAAATTCCTTTTGCTGTTTTGGCATTTACCTGTGCCAACGGTTTTTTTGCTCTGCACATAGCCAAATACTACCCCAATCGAGTGTCCCATTTGGTGCTGGGGCAAACACCATCGTTTCAATCAATGCGCCAATGGAACGATCAGATTATTCCCAGAATTTTGCACGTTCCTTACGTTGGGCAATTGCTTGTAGCGGGTCTGACTCGTAAGATTTCGGCAGGCTGGTACAATCTTGCCTTGCCTTCAAGTAATGAGCATAAATCTCAGTTTGTTCAATATGCCGATCATGCCTTGAAATCAGGAGGTTGCTTCTGTCTTGCCAGTCTTGTGCAAGGTTTGAGGCGAACTCAAGATGCTGAAATCAGAGAAGTATCAGTGCCTACGTTGCTAATTTACGGAAATAAAGATCGTTCTCACAGGCATACAGACTTTGCATCTTTGCGCGATCATGCACCTACCACAGAAATCATTATGTTTCAAGGATGCGGACATTTTCCAGATCTTGAACGTCCCCAAGAATATGCAAAACATATCAAGAGTTTCGTCAACGCGGCAGCATAACAACCCCAATGCACGCCGACCGTATCTAGGTTATCTGTGAGTGTTCAAGATTAATAGCGGCGGGTGATTGGGAACGTTAGACCATTAAATTGTCGATCGCCGATCATGTGAGGTGCGTTACTGCGCGGCAAACGTACCCTTTAAGCTGCGCCCTTTAATCGGGGCGATTGCCCTGGCAACCGTGCCAGCATTGGACGCGGACATTAGACTTACCCACGCTGCTAGGATTAGGCTAATATCCTCCCAAGTCGCTTAATTGCGCCTTCGGTATCATGACTACCCGTGAGGTGTTTCAATGAATTTGGATAAAGAGATCGTTACCGTCAGACCATCAGAAACGATCAATACGATTCAGCGCTTGCCAAACTACGTTGGTATTTCGGGGACGACCGCTGGATCCACCGGGATATCGATGAATATTGTGGTGATTCCACCATCCGCAAAGGCAGAACCTCATTTCCATGAGGGCTATGAAACCGCAATTTACCTGCTAAAAGGCAATGTCCAGACCTTTTATGGCAAAAACCTATCTAAATCTGTCGTAAACCAGCAAGGCGATTTTATATTTATTCCCGATGGGGTGCCGCATCAACCGGTCAATCTCAGCAGTACCGAAGAGGCGATCGCATTGGTATCCCGCAATGACCCAAATGAACAAGAAAGCGTTCAGGTTTATAAGCTGGACTCCGTTTAACGATGGATCACTACAAGCTCGTTCTTCCAGAACACTTAAACCACTACGGTAATTTGTTTGGCGGTAATTTACTCAAGTGGGTCGATGAATTTGCCTACATATCAGCCAATTTGGAGTTTCCGGGGAATCAGTTTGTCACTATTGCTCTAGATAATGTTGAGTTTCGTCACGGCGTTAGCAATGGTGAAATTCTCAAGTTTTCAACCGTATGCACTCACGTTGGCAATTCTTCAGTAAAGTACAACGTTCAAGTATTAGGCATCAGGCATCGTACAGCAGCGGCCTTGTTTGAAACAAATATCACCTTTGTGAATATCAACAGCGAAGGTAAAAAACAAACAATCCAGCGATCATCCTAGTGGCGGTCATCTACAGGCGATTGTTGGTCGTGCTTGCCTGATCGTGGCGGACGGTGCAGACCATCTCTAGAGTGAATTAATACATTCAGGCGTGTCCGTTGTCGCCCGGTTTACGGTTGTGCTGACAGGATAGCGCTGCATCTGGTGTGCTTCGTAGGGCTGCAGCAGTTGGTGCAGTTCGGCCAGCGGTGTCGTCGGGTCAAGCCAGCGATCGTAACTCTCGGCGTGCAGCATAACGGGCATCCGATCGTGGATCGGTTCCAGCAGTTCATTGGCTGACGTTGTGAGAACTGTACAGGTTTCGACTGGGGCTTCCTCACCCTGCCAGCGCTCCCACAGTCCGGCAAACGCAAACGGTTGTCGATCGACTAACTGGAAGTAATAGGGCTGTTTTTTCTGCTTACCAACCCGTTGCCACTCATAAAAACCATCTGCCAGGATCAGACAACGCCGTTGCTTGAAGGCACTTCGAAAGGACGGCTTTTCCGCCACCGTTTCGGCACGGGCATTAATGAGCTTTGATCCAATCGACCCATCTTTCGCCCAACTCGGCACCAGTCCCCAGCGCAGCAGCTTGAACTGATGGGGATCAGATGGTTGGCTCGCGATCGCTGCAATCATTTGCGTGGGCGCAATGTTATATCGGGGTGTCCACTCAGGCACCGCTGCTAGTTGAAACGCCTCTGCCAACGCGTCTGCCGATCGGGTCAGACTAAATCGTCCACACATAAATTTGAATGTTAGGAATGAGTGAGTGAGTTTGCAATTGACGCACTCTGACACCTCAACTCACTCTACGCGAGTGTCAAAATTCTACGTTATCGCCAAAATTGTCTCGATAGGAAAGCCAACAGCTTTCCAGGCGGACACGCCACCCCGGATCGCCGAGACGTTTTGGTAGCCAGCAGACCGTAGCCGATTGGCAATTTCAAAACTTTCTTCGTCAGTCTCACCGTAAATGTAGAGAGCGCGTGTCAGCGGCAGACTGGTGAGCGCTCGATCGATCAACT
>JAJPKC010000329.1 GCA_021323955.1 Oscillatoriales cyanobacterium Centralia_MAG_596
CCTAAACTCAAGCAACGCTGCCAGATCGAGGACGCAGACCGAGTGAAAGAGCTAGAAAGACGCCGACGTTTATTTTTCGACCTCTGATGAAGCGTTAATTTAGACATTGTTACCCAAAATTCCTTGCGAGAACGTTAGTAGAAATGAGTAGGCGACATACCGGGCTGGCTAGTCAAAGCGATAGCGCGTGGAAGGTTTGAGTTTTGTTGACTTTGTTACCTACTAGAGAGTCAAAGCCTTTATGAGAGCGGGTTTTCCATCCTGCTATTCATATCAGGTAAGCGTCTGCGACGCAGACAGCCCCACCTTAGCGATGACCCAATGAAAGTGATTGCACCAAGTCTGGGAAGGTTAGTTCTGTATACCAGATAACAAATTTGTTTTGAGAGCAACTCAGAACGCCTGCACAATGACCCTATAGGAAACTGCAGAGTCAGGCTAGAACGGGGTTTAGAGCCAGGACGCCGCCGATTAATCGCGCTGGCTGAGATCCAGGCAATTTTAGATTTTCACCTGGCCTCGATGCGTGGGTAATTCAAGGGTCTCCTGCATGCTTAATTCCCTAATGCGCAAATTCTCTCCCCACTGTTTATGCTTACCTCCCCTGCGTTAGACGCACGATCGCTCTTTTCCCCGATACTAAAAGAGAACTGCTCAATGCCGGGAGGAAATGCGATGTTGTCAAAAGGGTTTGAGGTTGAAATCTACACCAGCACTCCCGAGGGCGATATTGTGGGACTCTCAGACAAAATTGTGGCCGCTTTGGATGGCTTTGTGCGTGAACCAGACAGCCGAAACGTTGAGTACACCACACCGCCGTGCTACCGCTACGAGCGACTGCTGTGTGATTTAGTCCGGCCACGCTTACGCTTGAGAAACTATTTGAAGCAGTTGGGTAACTACACGCTGATTCCTGGCAGCACTCTTTCGTTAGGCGATACCGATCGCTTCTGGCGGTCTGATCCAGGGAACCCCTATCACAGCTATATTGAGCAGACCTACGGCACCAGTGTCGTGACAGCCAGCATTCATATTAATGTCGGGATTAGCGATGCTGAGTTGCTCATGCGGGCCTGCCGACTGATCCGTGTTGAAGCTCCTCTATATTTAGCGCTGAGTGCTTCATCACCATTTCTGGGCGGTGAGCCAACTGGCTACCACTCCACTCGCTGGGGGCTGTTTCCTAAAACACCAGCGCACGTTCCTCTCTTTGAAAGCCATACCCACTTTATTCAGTGGACAGAACAACAGCTGGCAACTGGAACGATGCAGAATGTCCGGCACCTATGGTCATCAGTCCGACCAAATGGCGATCGCCGCCCCTACAATCTCAATCGACTAGAGCTGCGAATTTGCGACCTGGTGATCGATCCAGTCGCACTGCTGGCGATCACCGCCTTGTTGGAGGCGCGGCTCCTTCAGCTGGCGGCTGACCCCACGCTTGATCCGCTGGAGGCCAGTCAGTTACCATCTGCTACCCGCGCCCACGATCTGGTTGTACTCACGGATGCAAATGAACTTGCCGCATCCCGACACAGTTTAGATGCCGAACTCAGGCATTGGCAGGACGGACGCCCAATTCAAGCCAAAGAATGGATTGAGCAGCTCTATCAAACAGTCTGGCCGATCGCGAAGCAGCAAGGGTTTAGCTGTTTCCTACTGCCCCTCAAGCAGCTTCTCCGCGAAGGGAACGAAGCACAGCGGTGGCTCAAGCTCTATGAGCAGGGACTCAGCGTACGCTCCATTATGCAGCAGGCCATCCAGACCGCAGCCGCTTACGAGGCGTCACTGCAAGACGATCTCTGTCAGCCCTTAGTAGCCTAGCACCGATGGTCTGCTCTGCATCGATGGCGCTGGGCAGAACGCTGAGGACAGCGCCAGTTGGTCAATGGCCTCATCGGGCTTTTCTGATTCGCCCCGTCATCACACATTGGATAGTGGGCGACATCCGCTTCTGGCACCCGGCATTGTCAGCTGTCGGCAACACCCACGCTCACCCACTGGCCTCTGCTCAAACGCGGCTACCTTCGAGTCGAAGTTTGTCTAGCATTCGTGACAATTCTGGCAAAATCCCTCTACAGGATGAAGGCATTTTCAAAACAAAATCTTCAATTTTTCAAGTTTAGGCAACATATATTAAAAAAAACTATCAATTGTCTTTTGATTTTCTGGACACGTTGGCAGATGCAACGGTGTCAGTCTGTACCTAAACCTATGCTGAGAGTTGTTTTAGTTCATCCCCAGATCCCACCCAACACAGGGAACATTGCCCGCACCTGTGCCGCGATGAAGACGGAACTGCATCTTGTAGGGCCGTTGGGCTTTGAAATTAGCGATCGCTACCTCAAACGAGCGGGACTGGATTACTGGCCCCATGTCAACCTGCACTACCACAGCTCGATCGCTACATTTCAGGCTGTCCAGCAGGCGCAGGGTGGGCGGTGTCTCGGCTTCAGCACTTCAGGACGCTGTAGCTATATCAAAACCACCTTTCAACCGCAGGACTGGCTGCTTTTTGGGAGTGAGACAACAGGGCTACCCGCCGATGTTCTCGCCGCCTGCAACGAAACCATTCACATTCCGATGCTCAGCCCTGATGTCCGCAGCTTGAATCTTTCGGTCAGCGTAGCGATCGGTTTGTTTGAGGCCCAGCGGCAGCTAGGCTACCTGGGCTAGTTCGCAATCCAAACCTGGCGTTCCCGGCGGCAATGCGCTCAACAATGGTATTC
>JAJPKC010000315.1 GCA_021323955.1 Oscillatoriales cyanobacterium Centralia_MAG_596
CAAATGCTGCATGCCGATATTATTCATCTGGCAACCCATGGGCTGCTGGACGACTTTAAGGGGCTTGGCATACCGGGCGCGATCGCGCTGGCACCCTCCGGGAAGGATGATGGCCTCCTCACCGCCAGCGAAATTCTCGACCTGAAGCTAAATGCCGAACTGGTGGTGCTGAGTGCCTGCGATACTGGACGGGGTGCGATTACAGGTGATGGTGTAATTGGGTTATCGCGATCGATCATCACCGCTGGTGTTCCCAGCGTGATCGTTTCGCTCTGGAGCGTCCCCGATGAGCCTACGGCCGCTCTCATGACAGCATTTTATCAAAACCTCCAGCGGAACCCTGACAAAGCACAGGCGCTGCGTCAGGCGATGCTCAGTACCCTCAAGCAATATCCTAATCCCCGCAATTGGGCAGCTTTCACCCTCATTGGAGAACCCTAGGTCTGCGCTCATCCCAGGTCTGCGCTTACGGGAATCACAGGACTATTGTTTGAACCTGGTCTAATGGTTTCATTCATATCGGTTTCACTCATATCGGATGGAATGGGTAACCGAATCCTGAAACAAGTCTGGTTATTGGCACTTTCAACCTCGATCGAACCATCCATCTGTTCAATCAGTCGTTGCACCAGCGCCAGCCCCAAGCCAGTTCCACCATATTTCCACGGGTCATGGTGGGGGATACGGTAAAACTTATCAAAGATGCGCGATCGCTCTTCAGGGGCAATCTCAATGCCTGTATTGGTCACACTGAGATGCAGACACCGCATGGGCAATGTATCCGGTGGATCGATCGCGGCTGCAATTGCAATCGTTCCATTCACGGGGGTGTATTTGCAGGCATTCGTCAGAAGCTCGGTAATGCTACGCTCCAGGCGATGCCAGTCCAAATGGAGCGTGGGCAGGTCTGGCGCAAGATGGATATCAAGGGTTTGCTGTTGACTTTGAGCACGAATGACAAACGGCTCCACCAGGTGAGGGAGCACATCTTGCAGGTTAATGGAAATGATCTGCCCTGTATAGGCCGCCGCTTCAGCCTGCTGCAAGTTTAACAGGTCATCGACCAGGGCTAATTCACGATCGCATTCTTCCTGCAACACCTTCAGATAATGGCGGATCTTACTGTCCTGCGTATGAGAACTGAGCCGTTCTTGCAAAAGGCCGTTTTTCTGGTCAGCGAATGCGTTTAATAGACTAATGACCAGTTTCATATTGGTGATCGGGGTGCGCAGCTCGTGGGAAACGGTGCTGAGGAAATCATCTTTAAGCTGGTGCAGCCGCTGCAATTCTTTGACCTGGGCCTGTGCAGATTCATACAGCCGGGCCTGACGCAAGGCGATCGCGCATTGAGCAGCGGCCTGCTGCACCAAATGGATTTCCTTGTCGCTAAAGCTGGTATGGGTTTCTCTTAATAACCAGAGGTCGCCCAGAATGCCGGTTTGATTGACCCGATCATCAAAGATCGAGCAAGCCAGGATGACCGCGTGCGGGTGAAGATCGCTGGGCTGAGTTTGACAAAAGGTAACGCAGGTTCGCTGCTGTAACGGCTCCAGAACGTTTGGAAAATCGCCCCGACAACACATAGGATCCTGGGCCGCTTTGGAGCCAGGCTGTACCCATTGGTAGCGAATCGTTGCCGATGGGTGGTCAGAATCATATAAAGTAGCGCTACAGCAGCTTACATCTAACGCTCGCCCCAGCGTTTCAACCGCTGTCTGCAAAATTTGATGCTGGTCTAAAGAGTCTCGCACCTGCTCAGCAATCTTTTTAAGCGCCAACTCAAACCGGAGGACTTGCTGAAGCTCGATCGTGCGCGTTTCGATCCGCCGTTCTAAGCTGGCGTTGAGTTGACGGATGCGGGTCTCGGCACGCTGACGGTATTGAATTTCCTGGCGCAATTGTTGTTTCTGCTGCTGAATCAGCAGTTGATTTTTGACTCGCGCCAGCACTTCAAGCTCATGAAATGGTTTTGTAATGTAGTCTTGCCCACCGAGTTCAAACGCGTAAACTTTATCATCAATTTGATCAAAGGCACTGATAAAAATGATGGGAATATCAGCCGTTGCGTCGGACGCTTTTAACTGGCGACAGACTTCATATCCGCTCATGTCAGGCATGTTGATATTGAGCAGGATAAGATTAGGACGCTTACAGTGCGCTGTTTGTAGTGCCATTCTGCCATTCAGCGATTTCAGCACGGTATAGCTTTGTGCTTCCAGAATGTTGGCTAATAACCGCAGGTTGTGAGGCGTGTCATCCACAACCAAAATATTGATTTCAGTGGCAGATGCAACGAGCGAAACCATACAAATGCCTCCGAGAACGGCACACAAACTGCAATTGTGGTTGTAACGAGACGCAATAATGGGGGCAGCGCTGTATTTTAAGCCAGAGAACTCATCGATCGTGTGGCTGACGTTTTACCCATGTTCGCTCCATGACGCAACCGACGAGCCTACTGATCCACTTCCACTAATTGTGGTGTTTCGTCCCAGTTGAGCAATCTAGCGATCTGCTTTGGAAACATAGCAGGCTCCGATAGGTCGTCAATGACACCGACCACTCCAAACTTCTGAAATGGCCGGCCATCCAGCCACTTCATGCCGTTTGCCACCAGTACAGTAGGGGTATTTTGAGTATCGGGCTGTGCGCGCAACGCATCCAAAAAAGATAAAAACGTCATGCCGTTGCAGGCAAGATCAAACAAGATTGCATCCGGTTGACTGATCACGGCGTACTGTAGCCCATCACTGGGAGACGCCAGACCGAACACCTGCCATCCACCCAAATGGCTTAAGCAAGCTTGCATGACTTCCCGCACACTTGATTCAGAGCTGATCAATAAAATCGTCTTAGTCATCATGACTGCCCCATACAGACCGCTCATAACAGTGGTCTATTGCTGTATGGATGTAGACTAACCAACAATAATAAGGATTTAGTAAAGATGATCGCCGCTCTCGCTCTGGCTAGAAGGCTGCGGGGAATGCCCATTGGTCACCCCCAATCGGGGTCAGCGTTAGGATCGCTATACGCATGACTGTACACAATCTGGACTAGAGTGCCTCGTCCCAGCCCAGGATCTCGGCCACCTCTACTACTAACGTGGTGGGTTCAATGGGTTTGGCGATAATCCCGGTCACGCCCATTTGCGTGAATTTGGCGCGATCGCTGGGTAAGACCTTGGCTGTCAACAAAATAACTGGGATCGATTGGGTCGTTGAATTCGCTTGAAGCTGTTTGTACACGGCCACCCCATCCATTCCTGGCATGGATACATCCAGCAGGATGGCGTTCACGGTTTCCGTCTGCAATAGCTGCAAACAGTCCTCTCCTGACGCAACCGTTAGCGTTTCCCACCCCGCCAGATCTTCAAGGCAGGCCTGTACCAGTTCACGCAAACGGTCTTCGTCGTCAACAATGAGAATCCTTCTATCCGGCATACGTGTCCTCTGATGGCATGAGTAGGGTGAAGAAAAACGTGCTGCCGCTGCCCAGCGTGCTTTCAGCCCAAATTTTGCCGCCATGCTGCTCCACAATGCTGCGACAAATGGATAACCCCAAGCCTGTTCCGCCCTTTTCACGCGCATCTGAGGCATCGACCTGCTGAAATCGGCCAAAAATGGTGTCGAGCTTATCGAACGGGATGCCGCGGCCCTGGTCACGCACCTGAAACAGGACGTAATCCGTTTGCGGGGCAGCCGCCAGACAGATCTCAGAATGAGGGGGAGAAAATTTAATGGCATTGCTGAGCAGGTTGGTCAGCGTCTGGATGATGGCATCGGCGGCAGCCCAGACCGTTGCATTGGTTGGGGCAATGGTGAGTGTAATCGACTGTTGGGCCGCGATCGCCCGGATTCCGTCAACCGCTTGTTGCATCAGGTCAGCCGCCTGACAGGCCGTTTTTTCCAGCATGATTTGCCGGGACTCCAGGCGCTCCAGCGCCAGAATGTCATTGACCAGGTTCACTAACCGATTGGTATCAATCAAGGCAATCTCAATCATCCGCTGGGATCGCTCCGGTTGCTTTGCATAGATACCGGTCTGGAGCAGCCCCAACGACATTTGGATGGCGGTTAATGGCGTACGCAGCTCATGGCTCACCACACTGATAAACTCATCCTTCATCTTCTCAACCTTCTGCCGCTCGGTAACGTCCTCACCAATGCTAATCGTGCCAATCACGTTGCCATCAAAATCCTGTAATACCGTGTTGTTCCAGGCGATGCAGCGTTGCTCACCCAATTTGGTCAGGATGGCATTCTGGTAATAGGGGCGCGCTTTAGCGGTAAGCACATTCAAGAACGTCCCCTGCACAGCCGACTGGCTGGACGGCGGCACAAAGTGTTCAAACCAGTTTTTTCCTAAGACCTCGGCGCTGGTGTAGCCGGTCAACCGCAAGAAAAAAGGGTTGATGTAGTTGACCCGGCCTGATTGATCAAGGCCAACGACAATTAGCTGCACATTCTCTAATAGCGATCGCCAGCGTCGTTCGGCTTCTCGCAGCACCGCTTCGGTTTGTCTGACTTCTTGCAGCTTGAGCTGGAGCTGACTGTACAGTTCGGACTGGTGAATGGCGATCGACAGTTGGCTGGCAATCTGCTGCAGTAACGCCATATCCCAGGCTTGCCAGTCCGAAGCCGCGGCGTGCTGATAGATCGCGAGCAGCCCCCACAGGTGCTCTCCCGAAAAGACAGGAATAACAGCGCGGGCTTTTACCGGCGACATGGTCAATGGCTCAATGTGGTAAGGCTTTACCCCCGCCGCATAAATATTGGCGATCGCCATCGCTTCATCGTCTGGGAATCGATCGTCCTGTATATCGTCCGAGGACGCATTCTCCCAGACGCGAACAAAGTCACCGTGTAGATCGGGATAAAAGCGGTAAACGGCAACGCGATTGACCTGTAGCGTTTGCTGCATCTGCGCCACAGCCGTGTCCAGGATCACGTTGAGGTCTAACGACTGACGAATCGCCTGGGTAATCGTCCAGCGCAGTTGCTCTAGCCGGGTTTGCTGGTGCAATGCGGCTTCGGCGTGCTTGCGTTCAGTAATGTCCTGGTGTACGGCAACCAGCACATCGCCATACTCCGGATGCTGAAATACTGAACAGGTCGCGCTGCACCAGAAGGGGGTTCCATCTTTCTTGACATTCTGAACTTCGTAGGTAGCTTCACCACGTTCTAATACGGCTGATCGAATTGATTGCGCTATATCCTCGGTGGTGGCTGATGCCGTCGCATAGTTCACAGCTGCAACCCGCTGACCGTTGAGTTCCCCAGCGCTATAGCCAAACATCTGCTCAAATTTAGGGTTGGCGTACACAAAGGTTGTATCATCTGCCCTGATCAGACAAACACCTTCTGCCATGTTCCGCGTGATTACAGCCTGAAGCGCCAGCATTTGCTCTGCTTGCTTGCGATCGGTAATATCTTCGGCAATCCCAGCAAATCGGTAGAGCGTTGCGCAGTCGTCATACAGTGGAAAACAGCGATCGTGCACCCAACGCACCCTTCCATCGGGCAGCACAATCCGGTACTCTTCGTCAAACAGGCCAAGTGCAGCTTTCGCCTGGAATGCTTGCTTGATGGCAGCGCGATCGTCCGGGTGAATGTAATTGACCCATACCTGCGGGTTTTCATAGAGCGCTTGCGGGTTGAGCCCCCACAGACGCTCATAGGCAGGGCTAACGTAAGCGATACAGCCTGTCATTGCCTCTTTGATCCAGAACACCGCATCAATGTTTTCCGCCAACTGCCGAAATCGGGCTTCACTTTCTTGCAGGGCGTGCTCGGCGCGTTTGCGATCCGTAATGTCAATGTCATTTCCGGCCATTCGCACGGGTTGCCCGTCCTGGTCATAGAACACCTTGCCCTGAGACAGCGCCCATCGGATCTGACCGCTGGGGTAGACAACGCGAAACTCAATGCTGTAGTCTTCACCCGTCTCGATCGCCCGATTAATTGCCGTCCAGACGCGATCGTAGTCATCGGGATGCAGGCGATCGGCAAACATCGCGAAGGATCCATCAAAGGCTCCGGGTTCCAACCCAAACATAGTGGCCAGATTGTCAGACCACTGAACGTGTCCGGTCGGGATGTCCCAGTCCCACGTGCCCATCCGCGAAGCCATCAAGGCTGATCGTAGTCGGGCTTCGCTTTCGCGCAGAGCCACTTCTACCTGCTGGCGTTCAGCCAGTTCGGTCTGGGACTGCTGATAGAGTTCAGCTTGCCGCAGGGCAATCCCCACCTGCATGGCCAGCTCTCGCAGTAGATCAATTTCCAACAGTTGCCACGACCGGGGTGCCGTACAGTGGTGAGCGATCAACAGCCCCCAAAAATGACCATCGTGCAGAACGGGCACTACCAGATTGGCTCTGACTTGAAACTGAGTCAGCAATTCCCGGTGGCAGCGGTCAATGTCACTGGCATGCACATCTGGGATTGCCGTGACGGCTGCCTGACGATAGCGTCGGACATAGTCGTTGGTGCACGCGGTCGCATCGCTAAGTAAGTCTGGATTGCTAAACCGTCGGTAGTTTTCTGCGAGGCAGGGGTCGCTGATCGTTGAGGCGAGCAGCGATCGCCACTCGGCTCCCACCGATTCTGCCACCACGGTTCCGTTCCCGTCCGGTTCCAAACGAAAAATCAGCACCCGGTCAGTGTGCAAAAACTGCCGCACCTCTGTCACCGTCGTCTGCAAAATGCTGTCCAGGTCTAACGGTTGGTGGATGAGCTGACAAATTTGGGCCGCTACACGTTCGCGCTCAATCCGTTGCTGTAGCTGGGTACGGAGCTGAACCGCTTCAATCGCCCCTCTAATCGCCAGGTGCAGTCCTGCCGGTGTAATCTGCCCCTTGACAAGGTAGTCCTGTGCGCCCGCTTTGATCGCCTGCACGGCGATCGCTTCATTTCCCGCACCGGTAACGACAATCACCGGGAGACAGCGCTGTGGGTCAGCGGCCTTGAGCATGCTGAGGATGGTTAGCCCATCCAGGTCGGGCAACCGATAGTCTAGCAGCACCACATCCGGGTAGTACTGCTGCCACAGCGCCAGCCCTTGTTGGCCGGACGTGGCTTCCAGAATCGTGTAAATGCAGTCCTGGTGGTGCTCCAAATATCGCCGGTACAATTTCTGGTCTTCCGGTGAATCGTCTACCACCAGGACAGTCAGGACAGTGTGTTGCTGTTGCGTCATGTCAATCTCCGTTTCGCTTCATCCCACAGCAACACCGCATTTGAGCCTAAACAGGAACCGCTTGTTCCTCCCGCTGCTGTCTGGATCGATCAGGGTACGTCGTACCCTCAGACCATTAATCTATCAAGATTTGGAAATTCGCTTAAACTTGAGCGCGGCGGCGATCGCCCCATCCCAACAGACATCGTTACTCACGAACCTGGTCAGGTTTTGGGCTCGATTGTCCTACCCGGATCGCTCGTGGAACAGCCCTTTGGACTGTCATCGGGGGTAGAAGTCTGTCCGGCCAATCCGGCTGAGAACCCGCGTCACCAGCTCTGGCCCTAACACAGGCTTGGCAATAAAGTCGTCGGCTCCAGCCGCAAAGGCTTGTTGCAGGGAGTCGGCATCGGTGTGCGCCGTCACAACCAGCAGCGGGACATTCTCCCACAGCACATCCTGCCGCACCACCTGGCACAGCTCCAATCCACTCACCTGGGGCATTTCCAGGTCTAGCAGCACTAAGTTGGGTGCCGTGGCTACGAGCACGTCCCAG
>JAJPKC010000538.1 GCA_021323955.1 Oscillatoriales cyanobacterium Centralia_MAG_596
AAAAACATCCTGGCCATCTCCAGCGGTAAGAGGGGCGTGGGCAAAAGCACGATCGCCGTTAACGTGGCCGTGGCGCTGGCTCAGGCGGGTGCAAAGGTGGGACTCATTGACGCCGATATCTACGGCCCCAATGCACCCATGATGCTGGGATTAGAAGGTGCCCAGGTAACGGTACGGCAATCGGGGAGTCAGGGCGAAGTGCTGGAACCCGCCTTTAACCACGGGGTCAAGCTGGTTTCAATGGGGTTTCTGATTAATCCAGACCAGCCTGTCATTTGGCGCGGGCCGATGCTGAACGGGGTGATCCGGCAGTTTCTTTATCAGGTACAGTGGGGTGATCTGGATTACCTCATTGTAGACATGCCGCCGGGAACCGGGGATGCCCAACTGACACTGGCCCAGGCTGTACCCATGGCCGGCGCAGTGATTGTCACAACGCCCCAAAGCGTCGCGTTGCTGGATTCCCGCCGTGGACTGAAGATGTTCCAACAATTGGGGGTACCCGTGCTGGGCATTGTCGAAAATATGAGCTACTTTATCCCACCCGACATGCCAGACAAGCAATACGACATTTTTGGATCAGCTGGTGGGGCCAAAACCGCCCAAGAATTGCAGGTGCCGTTGCTGGGCTGTGTGCCGCTGGAAATTCCGCTCAGGGAAGGTGGCGATCGCGGCATTCCGATTGTACTGGCAGCACCGGATTCGGCTTCAGCCAAAGCGTTAACCGCGATCGCGCAGCAAATTGCCGGACGCGTCTCTGTGGCCGCGTTAGTGTAAAGAAGACGCAGAAAGTAAGGGCTAGAATAATCCCTGAACCCGGACGTTTCCCTCTCGTGCTCTGGACATGTTGCAAAAATCGTTTAGTCGCATCCGCTGGAAGGCTTTTATCCAACCCTGGCAGCATACAGACTGGTTGCTATTTGTGCTGCCGGTTGGCCTGACTGCATTTGGGGGACTGGTAATCCGCAGCACAGAACTCAATCAGGGCTGGACAGATTGGTACCAGCACTGGATCCTCGGCATCATTGGGTTTATCATGTCGCTGGCGATCGCGCGATCGCGATATGAGAACCTGATCCAGTCACGGTGGATTATCTACGGGTTAACCAATCTTTCATTGCTGGCCGTCATCTTTTTGGGAACCTCGGCGCTGGGAGCACAGCGCTGGATCACGATCGGGGGGTTTAACATTCAGCCCTCGGAGTTTGCCAAGCTGGGCGTAATCGTCGTTTTGGCCGCCATTTTGAGCGATCGATCAGCCGCTACGATTCCCGTGATGGTGCGCGCGCTGGCCATTACAGCCGTTCCCTGGGCGCTGGTATTTGTGCAGCCTGACCTGGGCACCTCGCTGGTATTTGGTGCCATCACGCTGGGAACCCTTTACTGGGGTGATGCCAATCCGGGCTGGCTACTGCTCATGGTGTCACCCTTAATCTCAGCCATTTTATTTAACCTGATTGGACTATCGCCCTGGTTTATCGGCCTCATTGCCATCTGGATCGGACTGACGGGGGTGGTCGCATGGCGAACGCTACCGTGGCACCGATTTGGGGCCATTGGTGCATTAGTCTTGAATCTAGTGGCGGGTGAACTGGGCCACATTGCCTGGGGCTTTCTCAAGGACTACCAGAAAGACCGCCTGACGCTCTTTTTAGACCCCGACAAAGACCCGCTCGGTGGTGGCTATCACTTGATTCAGTCGCGGATCGCGATCGGGGCAGGCGAGCTGACCGGACGGGGACTCACCCAGGGAACGCAGACCCAGCTCAACTTCATCCCAGAGCAGCACACTGACTTTATTTTCTCCGCCATTGGCGAAGAGTTGGGATTCATCGGTTGCTTTGTCGTTCTCCTCGCCTTCTGGCTGATCTGTTTGCGTATTATCATCATTGCCCAGAACGCGAAGGATAACTTTGGGTCACTCCTGGCGATCGGAGTGCTTTCAATGCTGGTGTTCCAGGTGGTCGTCAACGTCGGCATGACTATTGGACTCGCGCCTGTAACAGGCATTCCGCTGCCCTGGATTAGCTATGGTCGTTCCGCTCTACTCACAAACTTTGTCGCGATCGGGCTGGTGCAGTCCGTTGCCAATTATCGCCAACGCTTGAGCTTTAAAGACTAATCCGCTGGCGATCGATCATAGATACGGACAGCGGACAGGATAGAAGATCAAAATGAAAATTTTGGGCTCGATCCCGTATCCTTGAATTAATCCCTCTTAGAGTGACGAAATGCCATGATTCTGCCAGGTTCAGCCGTTAAAGTAACTAATGCCAACGACACCTACTACGCATTTCAGGGTCTAGTTCAACGCGTTAGCGATGGTAAGGCCGCCGTTCTGTTTGAAGGCGGTAACTGGGATAAGCTTGTTACCTTTCGGTTATCAGAACTGGAAGAAGTTGATGTGACGGCTGGCAAGAAAAAAGGCAAATAACAGAACAAACGTTCTCAGACCCGGGTTTTGAGGTATGAATTAAAAATCACTCTTCACTCAAAACGTGCGTATGCGCCTTCCCCTTCCCCAGTTTGCGACCCAGAATCGATCGCCGAACTATATTGCTGAGGTGATTGAAACGGCAACGATCGAATTTCTGGCGCAATGTTTGGAGCCGGAAAACTTAAGTTTTCCCGTCATGCCCGCTTTTGGGAGCTGGGTGAAGTCAGTCGATGAAGAGTCTGGGAACCAGATCTACGCAGTGGTGTATCATGCCACCACCAGCCCGATCGATTCTGTCCATCGGGCGCGTGCGTTAGGGCTGTCGCTGCAGGATTTACGGGAGCAGCAGCCCCAAATTTTTGCCATGTTAAAAACGGAATTTCGAGCGGCGATCGTGGGCTTCCAACCCCCACCAACAAACCCCAACGATCGAACCACTGAAAACGCCACCGTTTACCAGCACCTGCCGCCCCGACCACCCCAAATTCATCAGGCGGTTTATGTTTGCGATGCCGCTGAGATTATCCGGTTCAGCGAGAAGCTGGACTTTCTACGCACCTTACTGCAAATGCCGGGTGCCCCGGTCGATGCCCTGGCAGCCGCAACCATTCGCGAAATTTACCAGCTCCGGCAAGCCGATCGCGCATGGCTAATCCAGGCCGGGCGGTCGCTAAGCCTCCTGCTTAAGGATGACTACGATCGCCTGCGCATTATTCTGAGCCAGATCCACATTTAGTCGGTTCCTGTTTACGGCTTAAACTCTAGCGTCCGTTGGTCATTGGTCTGAGGCGGAGGGGAGCGATCGGGGAACAGGGTTCCCGTTAAGACGGTATGTAGCCGATTGGCCCCGTAAAGCTGTGTCTGCCTCAGGTCAACATGGCTGAGATTAGCATCCTGAAGATCGGCAAATAGCAGGCTGGCTTGATGTAGATTAGCATCCTGCAAGTTGGCCCCAATCAAACTGACGCCGCTGAGAGTGGCCATTTGCAAATCGGCATCGGCTAAGTTTGCCCGGGTCAGATTCGCCAAACTCAAATCTGCATTCCGTACCGTTGCCGCACTGAGGTCGCCGCCTTCCAGATTGGCCTCACTCAAATTCGCGCGCGTCAGGTTTGCCGATCGAAGATTCGCCCCACGTAAATCAACACCGAATAACTGCGCGCCACTCAGATTACAGGCTGGGCACTGCTTCGTCATCAACAACCAGCCAATCAGCACGGTCTGCCTGTAAACCAGGAGCAGCCCGCCCAACCCAATGACACTCACAGCCACCAATCGCTTTACAGCCGTTTTCATCTGCATTTCCACACCCAATACCCGATACCCCACACCGACCTTGACCAAATTGTGACTGACTCGATTGAGAATGGCCATCAGTTCACCGCGTCCACCCCATTCACCTCGCCAGTGCGCTAATGGTCTGGGCGTCATTTTAGAAATCATGGCAGCAGGATGGATCAATCGTCCCAACCGCGCTAGGTTAAATCTATCGATTCTACTAACGCCTAACCTCGATTGATCTGCCATGTCCTTAGACTGCCGTCAATGCCAACAGGTGCTGCTATCGCTGCTGGCAACCATGCTGGTGTGGTTTGCGATCATCCCCCAGCCAATAGCTCTGGCCGTAACCACACCCATGCCAAACCCCTTCTCGGATGTTGGCCCAGAAAAAGTAGCGCCCAACCGATCAGTCCTTGATCCCAGCAGTATTCCCTCCGAAAAAGTCAGTGAATTTGTCCATGCCTGCTTACAGGTTGTGGCGTTGATCGAACGGCGTGAAGGCGAACTCCAGGGTGCCGAAACCGAAACCGAGTCCCTGCGCGTTGAGCAGGAGATCGAGTCAGAAGCCCTGGCCATCATCGAGAAAGCCGGATTAACCCGTCAGGAGTATCTACAGCTGTTGGGACTGGCCAACACAGACCCGGAGTTTGGGGAGCGCATCGCCGTGCAGTTGCAGGAAGCAACAAGTTGAGGTCAAGGGGGAAGGGAGCCAAGCATCAGGGAGATAGATGCGGAGACGGCAGCCGCTGTCATTATCAGACGCAGAACAGCGTGAAGGGCTAAAGCGCTCCAGACCGCTGATTCCTGGCACCGGAACGTCCCATCCAGCATGCCAACTTCTGGCACCGATCCAGCACCAATTTTCAAAACGCCCTTGCAGAAACTGGGATGAGTGATTAAATGAGAAGATGCAAGGCGGGTCGATCGAAGTACATACTCTAACTTTATGACCGCGGCCGTTTCGCTTAGAATCGAGCGCTGATGCAGATTATGAGCGTGCTGTCCTTGATTGCGATTGGCGGTGGTCAGTGAAAGCTAGATAAACCCTAAACATTACTGAGATTGTTCGCCAAAATCAGGTATGTTAGGAAGCTAATTCGTTCACTCGCAGTACGAGAATGCAGATATTTGGATGACTAGTAGGATTGCATCAGTTTCGCAAACAGAGTTGGCCCAACGGCGACAGCAGTTGCGCCAGCGGCGTCGTGTACGATTTTTGCAGACGAGTTGGCGGATCTTAGCTGTTTGTGGACTGGCTGGTAGCGTTATCTGGGCTGCCACTCTGCCAACCTGGGTGATTCGGCGGCCAGAGCAAGTGCGAATTGAAGGTAATCACTTTATTCCAGTTCATACGCTGCGATCGCTGCTGCCCATCCCTTACCCCCAATCCCTCTTTCGGGTAGAACCCAAGACCATTGCGCGTGAACTGCAGGCTAAAGCCCCCATTGCCGATGTCATCGTCAACCGTCAACTATTTCCGCCCAGTCTAATCGTGCAGGTAAAAGAGCGGTTGCCCGTTGCGATCGCGTTGCCAGCATCAACATCTGGCACGGGCAGCGCTACGGACAAAACGGGGCTGCTCGACGAAAGCGGGATGTGGATGCCCCTGGAACGCTATACAGCCCTGGATCAGAGTCTTAAACTACCGTCCCTGAAAATCATTGGCAATCCCGAAAGCTACCGCCCTTACTGGTCAGCGCTGTATCGAGAAATTAGTCACGGGCCACCGGTCAACGTGTCCGAAATTGATTGGCGCAATCCAGCTAACCTGATCCTCAAAACCGATCTCGGCATGGTGCATATTGGCTCCTACAGCACTCAGTTTCCGGCACAGTTGAAAGCCATCGATCGAATGCGAAAACTTTCTTCGCATCCCAGCTATGGTCAAATTACGTACATCGATCTCCGTAAGCCAGATGCTCCGATTGTGCAAATGGGGCAAACTAAAGAGCTTGTAAAATCAGGCACTCTCTAGCTCTAAAAGTGTGTAATTATGAGTGACCAGGAGGCGTAAATCCAGTTAGATTAATTAGACATTTCAGACTGTTGCAAATCTGTCGCTGTTGTTGGTTTTTTACATAACTTCCCCTATAGTTGACCACACCGCTGAGCGCTGAGAAGTAGTTTATAACCGCCGTAATTCCGATGACTCTTAATAGTAATTTGCCTCCTATTCCAATGACGCTTAATAATAATTTGGGACAAGACCACGAAGGGTCCCATCCCGAAGGGCAAACTAACTTTTCACTGCCAGTAGAGACGTCTAACCCCTTTGGCAACTCCGGACTACACTTAAATCAGCCTGCGAATGCAAAAGGTCTGCCGGGGGAAGAATCAAGGAGTGGTGATATCGTGCCCAGTAGCGTAGCCAAGATCAAGGTGATTGGAGTCGGTGGTGGCGGTGGCAATGCAGTCAATCGGATGATTGCTAGCGACGTGTCCGGCGTAGAGTTCTGGTCAATTAACACAGACGCTCAAGCGTTGACGTATGCCAACGCCATCAATCGTCTGCAAATGGGACAGAAATTGACACGCGGCCTGGGTGCTGGCGGGAACCCAGCGATCGGGCAAAAAGCAGCGGAAGAGTCGCGGGATGAAATTGCCACAGCGCTAGAAAATTCTGACCTGGTGTTTATTACCGCCGGGATGGGTGGCGGCACGGGTACAGGAGCTGCGCCGATCGTGGCGGAAGTTGCCAAAGAAATGGGTGCCCTGACTGTTGGTGTGGTCACTCGCCCCTTCACGTTTGAGGGTCGTCGTCGTACCAGTCAAGCCGAAGAAGGCATTGCGGCCCTGCAAAGCCGGGTAGATACGCTCATTGTTATTCCCAACGACAAGCTACTCTCGGTGATTTCAGAGCAAACTCCTGTCCAGGAAGCCTTCCGAGTCGCCGATGATATTCTTCGGCAGGGGGTGCAGGGAATTTCAGACATTATCACCATTCCAGGCCTGGTGAACGTAGACTTTGCCGACGTTCGAGCCGTGATGGCCGATGCGGGTTCGGCATTGATGGGCATTGGCATTGGTTCTGGCAAATCGAGAGCGCGAGAAGCGGCGATCGCGTCAATTTCGTCACCCCTACTGGAATCGTCGATCGAAGGCGCACGGGGCGTTGTGTTCAACATTACGGGCGGTACAGACTTAACGCTGCATGAAGTCAACGCGGCGGCTGAGATCATTTATGAGGTTGTCGATCCAGAGGCCAATATCATCTTTGGAGCCGTCATCGACGAACGCCTACAAGGAGAAATCCGAATTACAGTGATTGCCACTGGGTTTACCCATGAAGTAAGGCAACAAACGTTGTCTAAACCAACGGGAGCCCGTCGCCCGATTACGCCCCCTGCGGTAGGCAGTCCTCCGCCCGTCACCGAACCCAAAAATAAACCAACCCCCGGTGGTCTGGATATTCCTGAGTTTCTCCAGCGGCGGCGGCCACCCCGTTAAGGGTTGCCCCAAATTAAACCGTGCTTGAACTCATAGAATGATCGAATCCATAGAATGATCGAGCGCCGTCATCTAGACCGCTTGATCGTTCTTATTGCCATGATGTGTGGTGCCACGCCACTGAGTTGGCGTGCTTTAAGCTTCTGCGACGTGACCTTTAAGCGACAGAACGTTGCCATTCAGCGCCGGGGGTGGTGAAGAGGGCTGGCCTTAGCCGTAAAACCATCAGGCCGTGACTGGGCTGGGTGGTTCAAGCACGGTGCCTTCTGGACTTTGAAGCGCACTCTGGTGATCGCTGACGCTCAATTCGCCTGGTTCCTGCTCCTGAAACACCTTCAGATCAAACCAGAAGGTTGTCCCCACACCAACTTCGCTCACAAGCTGAATGCGGCTGTTGTGCTTTTCGATAATGTTACGGACGATCGATAACCCCAACCCTGTCCCTTCCAGAGTATGCACCCGATTCTCGACCCGAAAGAAGCGATCGAAAATCGCCATCTGGTCTTCGGCATCAATCCCAATCCCGGTGTCAGCCACTTCAATCCGCACCTGGGAAAAGTCAGCATTTTCCATATGGGAGCTACTATCCGACTGATCGACAGGCGGACGCAGAAACGGGCAAGATGCACCATTCGTATTCTGTAGACCAGCCGTACCAGAGTGATTCCGGTGCAGCAAATACGCACGCACCGCCACCTTACCCCCCGTTCCCGTAAACTTCAGGGCATTACCAACCAGGTTGGTAAACACCTGGAGCAAGAGGTCGTAGTGTCCCAGGACGGGCGGCAGGTCTGGTTCAATTTCCTGGACGAGTTCAATTCCTTGATCGCGAGCATTGAGGCGGTAGGTGCGGAGGGTCTGCTCGACGGGTTGCACCAGATCGACCGCTTCAAAGTTGTACAGCTTGCAAGACTCCAATCGGGACAAATCCAGCACATCGTTGACCAGACGCGTGAGGCGATCGGTTTCCCGGTTAGCTGTTTCGAGAAATTCCCGTTGCTCAGCCACACTCAGGTCTTCGCCGTACTCGTGCAGCGTCTCAATAAATGACTTAATGTTGAACAGGGGCGTTCTCAACTCGTGCGACACATTGCTGATGAACTGACTTTTTGCTTCGTTCAGCTCTGCTTCACGCGTAATATCCTGAACCGTCATCGCGATGCCTTTGACGTTCTCACGCGCCAGATCAAGCACCGTTGTCAGCAGAATGCGCACCGTGCGATCGATCGTGTCTTTGAGCGCAATCCGAAACTCTGCCCCCTCCCGCAGTTCCCCTTTGGCAATCTGGTAAAGGGGGCGGGTGATTTCTGCCTGTACGGGCGCGGGCAGCAAATGCAACAAATTGTCCCCTTCAACCGCTTTGCCTTCCCAGCCAAAAAGGCGTCGTGCCGTTGGATTGACCAGCACAATCTGCATGTCAATGTCGAGCAAAACCGCACCATCGGCGATCGTCGAAACCAGGGTTTCCAGCTTGGCTTTTTCAGCCGTTAGTTCCTCAATATTCTGCTCTTCGTAGCGTTCCAGCTTTTCTGCCATCTCGTTGAAGCTAGCGATGAGTTCACCCAGTTCGCCGCCCAGCGGTAAATCGACACGCTGTTTGAAATTGCCGGAAGCGATGTTTTTAACGCCTACCAGGAGTTCTTTAATCGGCTTCGTAATGGTCAACGCATTGAAAACCGCCCCCAGGATCACCATGACCCAGATGGAGACAAACACGGCAATTGTCACATCGCGCGTCAGGTGAGACGAGGTGACCACCGTAGGGTTAGGGTTGGTGCCGATCGCCAGCACCCCTTTATAGGTGCCCTCGTCAATCAACGGGACAAACACATCGGTGACTTCACCATCGGGCGTCATGTGTTGCCGCACCATGGGGGCATCTGTGTTCTCGGCGTAGTTGTCCGGTAGATGAATCTTGCGCCGGATCGTCAGCGAGTTCTGCACTTCCGACTCCGAGAAAGGAATCCCGAAGAAAATATTGCCCTCAGCGTCCGCATAAAGCATGTAGCGAATGCTAGAAGTGCTGCTGTAGAACCGATGGGAAAAACGCGCCAGTTCCGTCCGGTTTTCCTCGTCGATCAGAGGCGTAACATTAGCAGCCAGCAGCAGGCCCAGATCGCGGCCAAAGCGCGTGTCATTGAGACGGGCATCTTGCTGAATGGTGTTAACAGCCCAAAAGGTCAACCCACTCATGATCAAGGAAACCACCAGCGTTGCTGCCGCCATAAGCTTGGTCTGGAGCGTAAACTCCGACCACCAGCTAGCAATCGTGGCTCTAACTTGGTTCAGAAAAGCAAGCAAAACGGTATTCGTTGTTGATTGTTAACTTTCAGTGATTAGAGCCGTGGCGTTGTCTTTTCTTACAGTCCACACCAGACACTAACAACTATCTTTAACTATAAGTTAACTGGAGGTAGATTCAATGGCTCTGGCTCGATGACCAATGTCGCGACGATAGTATGCGCCCTCAAACTGAATACAATCGACTGCTGCGTAGGCCTGCGTGATCGCGTCGTCAAACGTATCGCCGACGGCCGTAACGCCCAGCACCCGTCCGCCATCGGTTACTAGAGAGTTCTGTTTAATCTGGGTGCCCGCATGAAACACCACAGCCCCTTGCGCTTCGGCGTCATCAATGCCAGTGATGCGATCGCCTTTACGAAATTTTGCAGGATACCCTTCGGCGGCCATCACCACACAGGCCGCCGCACCCTGCTTCCAGGTGATTGGCGGTAGATCGGCCAATCGCTTCTGAGCACAGGCCAGTAAGAGGCTGTCCAAGGGAGTTTCCAGCAAGGGGAGTACCACCTGCGTTTCGGGATCACCAAAACGGCAGTTGAACTCAATGACCTTGGGGCTGCCGTCAGGTGTGATCATTAAGCCAGCGTAGAGCACTCCACGATAGTCAATGTTGCGCTGCTGCAAGGCGGCAATCGTAGGCTCCAGGATTTCCGTCTGAACTCGTTCCATTAAGGCAGGCGTGGCGATCGGGGCCGGAGCATAGGCTCCCATCCCACCCGTGTTTGATCCCGTATCGCCCTCACCAATGCGCTTATGATCCTGAGCGGGCAGCAAGGGACGAATCGTGATGCCATCCGTGAGCGCCAGCACAGAGACTTCCTGCCCAACCAGACATTCCTCGATGACCACGCGATGACCGGCCTTGCCAAACTGCCCTTCAAAAATGGCGGCGATCGCGGCCTGGGCTTCTGCCACCGTCGAAGCTACGGTAACGCCCTTGCCAGCAGCCAGCCCATCCGCTTTGACCACAATCGGTGCCCCTTGTGCCTGCACATAGGCCTGGGCTGCATCCAGTTCGGTAAACACAGCAGCGCGAGCGGTGGGAATATTCGCCTCTTGCATCAACGCTTTTGCCCATGCCTTGCTCGCCTCAATCTGGGCACCCAATCGCGTCGGCCCAAACACTGTCAAATGCTGATGCTTCAGATAATCAGCAATACCGGCTGCAAGTGGGGCTTCCGGGCCAACCACCACCAAACCAATACCGTTTACGAGCGCAAACCGCCCAATGCCTTCAAAGTCCTCAGCATTCAGCGGCAAGTTCTGACACTGCTCCATTGCAGCCGTTCCACCATTGCCCGGAATGCATGTGACTTGCTCAACCTTAGGAGATTGCAGCAGTTTCCACGCCAAAGTGTGTTCACGACCGCCATTACCAACCACCAAAACTTTCACGGTTTCGATCCCATCAGTAAGCTGGCTGAGCCTTCATAATAGACGCGAGACTATAGACCTTAGCCCACAGGTATTCGGTTTAGAGGGTCTGAACCGAACATATCGCCTCTAGCGCTCAGTCAAATGCAACTCATTATGTCACGCTGGCACATATAGTTGTCAGCAAGTAGACATAAACCCCGCAGGCAACCTATAACGGAGTTTGTCAGTCTCTAGAGCCAGTGAGTTGCTGGAGCGTCTGAAGCGATCGTCCCGATCAGGCACTGAAGCAGATGAATTCTCTGGCAGTATGAGTTGAGGCAGTGTTTTGGAGAGAAGTGACAATGATGATGGGGAATCAGAGCCGCGATCGCGGGTGTCCGCTTCAAAATCATGGTGCGCGATCGACGCACCATCCATTTGCCGCTGCGCCCTGGGTTCGTCTGGTCAACCTGGTGCTGCTTCTCAGCCTCTACAGTCCGGCACGCGCAGTTGCACAGAGCACGCCAGCGCAGCCCGCTACAGTCTCCCCCACCCCTAACGCATCGCCAAATCTGGCACCAGACTCAAACCAACCTTCGCCCGCCCCAACGTCCAGCAAACAACCAGCGACAAAATCGCCGCCCAAACCCAACGCCGACGCGTTCCCACCCAACCCGCTGGACAGCACCACGCCTGACCCGCTGCTGCCTCAGGATGCCGCTACACGTCCTCTCACTGCCGCAGAACGCAAACAGATCGCGATCGCAGCCGATGGTTTAAACGCCCAGGCCGCGGCCACCCTCAAGCGAGGTGATCGGCTTGGGGCCTTTGCGCTCTGGTACCGCGAACTGCACCTCCGTCGCGCATTAGGCACCGTTGAAGAAGTGACAGCGCTGGGGCGGGTCGGGGACACCGCCTGGCGAGAAAACTCCACCACAGACATTCGGTGGATCACCAAACGTCTGGACGCCATCTTGACGCAAACCGATCCCACCCTGCCCACATCCGAAGCGTTGGGATCAGGAGCCTTCACCGCCAACCTGCCCACCGATACGTCAGCGCCAGCATCGGCAACGCCGCCCCCTGCCAGTCCGGGTCGATCCCCCATTGACAATCGGCGATCGGGATCCGCTAGCGCTGCCTTGGCTAATAGCAGCACCGACGATCGGACAGGCGTACTGAACGCTCTGGGGCTGGCCTACCAGCAAGTGCGGTTACCGCAAATTGCCGTTGGCATTTACCAACAAATTCTGGCAGAAGCAAAACAGCGCCATGATGAGCGGACAGTGGATGCAACGCTCATTATGCTGGGGCAACTGGATCTCAGCTGGTTTGACTACTCCAACGCTGCCACAACCTATCGAGAGCTATTGCAGCGGGCGGAGGCGCGGGGCGATCAACCGAATGCCATCATCTACCTGACGCAACTGGCTTACACCCACGAGCAAGCGAACCAGCCGGAGGAGGCCATTAAGTAT
>JAJPKC010000117.1 GCA_021323955.1 Oscillatoriales cyanobacterium Centralia_MAG_596
CAAAAATAGCACGGTGCCAGGTTAATCTTCATCCGCCCTGCTCTCCGCTAGGAATGCAGGGCGGTTGTCTATATACACCCACTACCACAGCCCAGGGCGTGATTACGCACTTTTACAGCCGCTTTCATCTGTGTGTATAGCATCCGGTACTCATGTCAAAATGTCTCTGGCTTACCCAATTGAGTAATAGGTGTAAGCACTTGGCGGAAAAGCTTTTGCTCTCTTATTAATGTTAGATGGGATATTTGTGATTGTTATAGGACGTTGGAATAGTTAAGTAAAATCTGATCGAAGCTGAAATAAGTGGTTCCTTGTGGACGATTTTATTCAGGACTTACGCAAAAGCGAGCAAAGTTAGTCTCCTAACCCTTAATCCTGGTGAAACCGAGTTCTCTAAAGTCTACATCTTGAGTGCGTGGGGGCAAATGCGTAGCATTCTTGCTGGGTTTGCTTATTTTGCGATCGTTGCTCCCTTTTCTGCTCTGTCTATACTGGTAATCTTGACGCTATGTCCGTTTATGCTTTGAATTGCTTGGACGCTTATTAGCGACTGATTTTCGAGTGATGCAGCGGGAGATGTTAGATGCGCCGCTTGGGTCTAATTGTTTGTATTTCTGTTGTGTTTTTTTTGCTGCTGCAATCGCATACGGTTGCTCAATCTGCATCTAATTTGCAGGCTGATATTTTTGCCTTGCGATCGCAGGTCAGTGAACTTCGCGCTCAAGTGGCGCAGTTGAGCCGACAGAGTCAACCTGGTACTCGCCTTACTGTCCCGATCCGCCCACTCCGTAGTCCAAACGATCCGACGGATTCACAGATTATTGATCGCTTGTCGATTTTGGCGATTGAAGCTAAGGATCGGTTGAGCGCTCTGGAAGCGCGTGTATCGAAGTTAGAGAAGCGACTACAGTAGGTTGCTGACACGGCAGAAGATATGAATAGGATTTTGCCTGTCCTTGTTCCTGCTACGGGGACTGCATTAGCTGCAATCGAGCCTATCTATATTCAATCAGCGCTTGCCTTGATTGCTTCAGCCATTCGCGTCAGAATGGGATGTGTAGCACATTCGGTAGAGCTTATAAAGTTTCCTAAAGATGACCTTGGAACAGTTGACCCCGATTACTTCCGCCCACGAAAGGCAGATTTCGACTCAGCATTGCGGCTGTCTTGAGTCTGGGCCGGTTGATTATGACGTAGTGATTGTTGGTGGAGGATTGGTCGGGATAACGCTAGCATGCGCGCTTAAATCCTCTGGTTTGCAGATCGCGCTGATTGAGGCAAAGCTTAATTCTGAGGCGGTTGCTAGAGGGCAAGCTTATCATATCAACCTAATGTCTAGTCGAATTTTTCAAGGCATTGGCGCTTGGGATCAGATGCGTCCTGGTCTTAACCAAATTGATCAAATTCAGCTTTCGGACGCCAACCACCCAAAGAACGTGAAGTTCGTACGGCAGGATTTAGGCACCCCTGTGTTGGGCTATGTTGCCGAACATCGTGTGCTATTAGAAGCGCTGCGGCAGACTTTAAGTTTATGCCCGAATGTCACTTACCTTTGTCCGGCTGTACTGGAGAGCACGATCGCGCGAGAAGATGGTACAGAGTTGGAGGTGCTGACAAATGGCATCTCTCAGCGAATACGCGCGCGCTTACTAGTCGCAGCGGATGGGGCACGATCGCCCATTCGGCAGCAGGCAGGTATCCGCACTTACGGCTGGCAATATTGGCAGTCTTGTATTGTTGCTTTTATTAAACCTGAGAAGCCGCACAACAATATTGCTTATGAGCGGTTTCAACCGGATGGCCCGTTTGCCATCTTGCCTTTACCCAATAATCTCTGTCGAATCGTGTGGACGGTTCCTAAGGCAGAAGCCGCAGTGATTATGGCCCTTGACGACGATGCGTTTCTCGCTCAGCTGAAGCAGCGCTATGGCGAGCAGATGGGTGAATTAACGCTGGTGGGAGAGCGCTATATTTTTCCTGTCCAGCTCATGCATAGCCATCGTTATGCACTGCCACGGTTAGCACTGATTGGCGATGCGGCGCATTGTTGCCATCCAGTAGGCGGACAGGGTGTCAATTTGGGAATCCGTGATGCAGCCGTGCTGGCACAGATATTGGAATCTGCCCATCGGCAAAATCAAGACATTGGTGATATACAGGTCTTATCGCAATACGAGCGCTGGCGCAAACAAGAAAACTGGATCGTTTTGGGCTTTACCGACCTGCTGGATCGTCTCTTTTCCAATACCTTGTTGCCGCTCGTCGTGCTTCGCCGGTTTGGTCTGTGGCTGCTTCGGTCAGTCTATCCGATAAAGCGTCTTGCTTTGCAACTGATGACTGGCTTGAGCGGACGCATCCCAGCCTTTGCGCAGCGATGAAGGTGTAGGGTAAAGGGTGTAGGGAACAGTGCAGGTTGAATGCGAACGATCGCCGACATCAACGACAAAATTAGTCATCAGCGGGCCGTTGTATGCACGGTGGAAGAGCTGAAAGCACGTGTAGCGGACGTTGGGGTGACTCAGGCGGCCAAAGAGGTGGATGTGATCACGACTGGTACCTTCGAGCCGATGGAGTCGTCTGGTGCCATTATCAACCTGGGACATACTGATCCACCGATCAAGATCCGTCACTGCTGGCTGGATGGTGTCTCTGCCTATTCAGGATTCGGTGCTGTTGATCTCTACCTGGGGGCAACACAGGTCAGCGAGTCCGCGGATGGGGAAGAAATGCGTGAAAGGGGTGGAGGGCACGTCATTGCCAATTTAATTGCGGGTAAACCCGTGCCATTGCGGGCACTTGGGCAGGTCACTGACTGTTACCCGCGGGCTTCGTTTGAAACAACGATTACCCGCGATACCATCAATCAGTTTTACCTTTTTAACCCGCGCAACCTTTATCAGAACTTCATCGTGGGGGTAAATGGCGGCGATCGCCCCCTGTTCACCTATCTTGGCCCACTCCAGCCGCGATTGGGGAATGCTGTCTACTCTAATCCTGGCGCTATTTCACCGCTTTTAAACGATCCAGATCTACAGCTAATTGGCATTGGCACGCGCATTTTTTTGGGTGGGGGAATTGGCTATGTGGCCTGGGAAGGAACTCAACATTTCCCACTCCAACGGCGATTGCCTAACCGGACGCCAATTGGACCGGCCGCTACGTTAGCGCTTATTGGTGATGCCAAACAAATGGATGCACGCTGGGTACGGGGGTGCTATTTCAAAGGCTACGGCCCGTCTCTGATGCTGGGTGTGGGGGTGCCTTTACCTGTTCTGCACGAAGAGGTTGTTGCCCGCTGCACCGTTCAGGATCAGGATTTGGTAGCACCAGTGGTTGATTTTTCGATTCCTCGCCGTGTTCGTCCAACCTTTGGATTGGTGAGCTACTCCCAACTCAAACTGGGTCGCATTGTGATTGATGGCAAGAGTGTACGGGTGGCTCCCCTTGCGAGTATTTTTCGATCACGGCAAGTAGCCGTAGAGCTTAAGGCGTGGATAGCCGATGGGGCATTCATGTTGACGGAGTTTGTCGCGCCAATTCCGGCTGATCAAACGTTCCGTCCGCAAGATGTGTGGGGATCACAGATCGCGATCGATTAAGTCTGACCAACAAAAACGCCGAGAGATAATTGCTTACCTCTCGACTCAAGCAATGGTCAGTTTTTTAGCCCTCGCCAGATTGTTCCGCAGACCGTTTCACTGGTTTGGGTATCGGTTCGCGCCTCGGGGCACCAGTTGCACCAGCACTTCTAGCCCCAGACGCAGACGGACGCACTCGACGTTGGGGTGATCGGCGATCGCCACCACGTTTGAGACCGGTACTAGCTGTCTTTTTCTTCGGTGGCACTAATCCGATTGGCGTTCCTGTTGTAACAACCAGAGCCGCCGCACGACGCTCGACGTGGAGATCCCAGAAGTATCCCAGGGCTTTGGGGCTGTTCAACACACCGTCTAGTCGCAGTTTAAAGGCTTTCTCGCGGTCAGCTGTTTTGCGGGGGGCCTGCTGGATCTTGACTACAATTTGCTGCTCCTCAGCGGAATAGAAAACGATCTCACCTCGAATTGAGAAGTAGTTTTCGTCAAACCCTGGATCATCGGTAACGCTGGCTGCTACAGCTTCGGCTTGAGACGATTCAGGCGATTGAGCCTCATCTTCGGCGTTCTTATTCAGCCGTTCCGGCTCCCACACGCCCACTATTTGAACGTGCAAGTCCTGCCGCATCTCGCGTGTGCGAGGATACACCACCCACAGATGCTCTTGTTCTAAGTCTAGATGGTTGCGTACGAGACTCATTACACGCCCCAGCAATACAGCTTCAATCTCGGTGCCATCGCTGGTTACCATTGCACCACGGGTAAATTGAGCTTCAGATGGGGTGTACCGACCACGCACAAGACCAATCGCCCGGTATTGTTTGGGTTCACTTGGCGGCGGAATCGGCTGTTGTCGAATAATGGCCTGACCTGCTACAGCCTCCGACTCACTAATTGGAGCAGCCGTGACTGAAGCAACTGCCTGAGCGGGCGGAACTTCTGATTTTGGTGAAATAGAAACGACTTCTACCGGTTTCGGCGCGGCAGCAGGAGGTGGTGACGGTGGTTGCGGTCGGCTTACCGGGCGCATTAATGGGCGTTTAGGCACCAAAGGCGACGGTGCGTTTGCTGCCGCGGCATCACTAGAATCACTACTTTCGGCAGACAGCTCAGATGCACGATCGAGCGCTGCTCCTTTAGCGGCAGTTGCGTCGGGTAGAGCTGAATCAGAAACAGCAGGGGACTGTTTGTCTGGGGAAGAAGTTTCGTCGGGCAAGGGATGATTAGGGGGTTGGGGGAAGCGGTCAGGCGAAGGACTCATAAGCTTTAACTCAGTCTGAGCGCACAATAGCATCGGTCAGCATATTGTACTGAATGCATTGAAGCCACGGACGAATCCGCAAGGTTTGTGCAATTTTTACAAAAAAAGGATATGAGCGGTCACTGATATCCTGAAGTGCTTGAAGCCTTTGCTTTTAACACTTCACAATGAGCAATTAGAACTCAGTCTTAGCATGGGCGATCGCGAGGCAGCAAGATTAATAGACCTATCATACCCAAAAGCCATTGCTTGAAATCAAGCAGAAACATGGGGAAATGCTCGCAGCAGCGGCTTTTATCCGGTGTTAAAGCGAGCTCAAGGATTCCAGCAGCGATCAAAACGTTTAGAAAGCGCAGTTTGTTCAGTATGTACTGAACAAACTGCGCTAGGATAGAGCCATGAGTGCAACATCCCCTTTAGACAGTGACATCAGCCTGGACGGTCAGGCCTTGCCGATTGCAAAGCAGCAGTTTGTGGAAACAGTTGGTCTGGCGTTTGAGCAGGTCGGTCTGCCCCGTATGGCGGGACGGATCTTGGGTTGGCTGTTGATTGCTAATCCGCCCTATCAATCGCCAGGGGAATTGGCGACCGTCTTGCAGGCCAGCAAAGGCTCGATCAGTACGATGACACGACTGTTAGCCCAGCTTGGCCTGATTGAACGAACCAGTCTGCCCGGTCGGCGGCGTGACTATTTTCGAATCAAGCCAAATGCCTGGGCGGAATTAACCAAGCAGCGCATGATGCAGATCAAAACCTTTCGTGAACTTGCTGAGCATGGGCTAACGCTGATGGATGATGAGGCCCCCCATCTGCGTCAGCGTTTGGAAGAGATGCACGATGTCCATGCGTTTTGGGAGCAAGAACTGCCGCTGATGATGGAGCGTTGGGAGCAACGCCATCGGCTTAAGTAACTGTAGTCGGACGAATACCCGAGTCGCTTCAAGGATCTAAGGAACAGGCTCTTTGCTCCAGTTTGTAGCGTGTCATTCCACTCACTTGTTCTAAATGTTAATTCTCTGTATGCAACTCCCTTTTGTTGGTAAAACCACGAAAAAATCGATGCCCTGGCTGGTGGGACTGACGGTAGCGGGTGTGGTTGGTATTTCAGCGATCGTGGTGCCACTAGTGCGTAATACGGCTCCTAAGCAATCCATCAGTACCCTGACGGTGCCTGTGCAAGCCAAGGATATCACGGCACGGATTACCGCTAGTGGCGAAGTGCAGGCCGTGAAAGAACTCAATTTGAATCCAAAGACAGCAGGGCGTCTGGAAGCGCTGCTGGTGCAGCGGGGCGATCGCGTCACCAAAGGGCAGATCGTTGCCCGTATGGAAACCAAAGAACTGCAAGCTGATCGTGCACAGGCACAGGCAGAACTTGCGAAGGCTCAGGCGAATTTAGCGTTGCTGCGTGCGGGCAGCCGTCCCGAAGCGATCGGGCAGGCACAGGCCAGCGTCAGTCAGGCAAAGGCACAAATCGCCGCTGCACAGACCCGGCTAAACCTGGCACTACAGCGATCGCAGCGTAACCGTGACCTTGCTGCTGATGGCGCTATCAGCCGTGACAAACTGGATGAAGTGCTGAATGAAGAACAGAGCGCCAAAGCCAATCTGGAGCAGGCAAATGCCAGCTATAACAACGTGGTGCAGCAGCTTAACCAGCAAGAGAACGGCCCCCGCATCCAGGAGATTGAGCAAGCCGCAGCACAAGTTGCGTCTGCTCAGGCTAGTCTGGACAAAATCGATGTGCAGCTAGATGATGCGGTCATTCGGGCACCGTTCGATGGCGTGATTACGCAGACTGGTGCAGAAGTTGGTGCGTTTGTTGCGCCAACCAGCTTCGCTTCCAGCACCTCTTCTGCGACCTATGTTGCCAATCTTGCTAGCGATCTGGAGATTAAAGCCAAAGTCCCTGAAGTGGATATCGCTCAGATTCGGTTGGGTCAGCCCGTAGAGATTCGAGCGGGGGCCTATCCCGATCGCACGTTTCAAGGGGTTGTGCAGCGCATTTCTCCCAAAGCGGAGCAGGAAGATCCGGCGCAAAAGGGTGTTGTTACCTTTGCCGTCTGGGTGAAGCTCAACACGGGTAAAGACGTGCTGCGATCGGGGATGCAAGACATCGACTTGACCTTTTTGGGCAAGCAACTGAAGCAAGTGCTGATTGTACCAACAGTGGCGATTGTGACGGACAAGGGGCAGACGGGTGTACTCATCCCAGATAGTCAGAATAAGCCAAAATTTCAGACTGTTACCGTGGGAACCACGATCGGCAACGAGACTCAGATTATCAGCGGTGTGCAACCAGGTACTAAGGTATTTGTTGAACTCCCAGCCGGGCAGAAACTTGAAAACATCACTAAGGGCGTGAATTAGAAGAATTGACGGCGCTGGCAGGCAGGCATCGAGCAAACGTCTACATCCTTCTGACTTCTGACTTCTACATGTTCCGCTGTCTCTGATTCCTCATTCCACTGCACAGCGGAAACACGATACACCCTCTCTTCTCTCCTTTCTTCAAATGGACTTACTTGAAAGCGGCAAGATGGCAGTCAAAACGCTGACTGCGAATAAATTGCGCAGTGCACTGACGATGCTAGGCATCATTATTGGCAATGCGTCCGTGATTGCCATGGTTGGCATTGGGCAGGGTGCTCAAAAGTTGGCATCTGAACAATTTGAGTCGCTCGGTCCCAACGTTCTGTTTGTGACGCCAGGAAGCCGGGAGGCCCGCAACCGAACGTATGATATGCCGAGAACGCTGGTTTGGGATGATGCCAAAGCGATCGCGTCTCAGGTGCCATCGATCAAAGAAGTTGCACCTCAGCGCCAAAGCCAGCTTCCAGTGGTATACCGCAACCTCAACAGCAATTCTCTAATCGTGGGGACCACGCCTGCATTTTTAGCGGTGCGGAGCTTCGATATGGCAAAAGGACGGTTCTTAACACAGGAGGATGTTGATAGCAGTAAGCAAGTGGTGTCTTTGGGAGCCGATATCGCGACGCGATTTTTTGGTGATAAAGACCCGATCGGCCAGTCGATCCGGATTGGTGGTGTGAGTTTTCAGGTCATTGGTGTACTGCAAGCCAAGGGAGCCTTTTTGGGCAGCAACCAGGATGATGCGGCCTACGTGCCGCTCACGACTCAGGCCAGTCGATTGTCGGGACGAACCTCGCCCTACGGTCTGGATCTGACTTTTATCTCGATCTCGGCAAAGGATGAAGCCAGAGTCGGTGCGGCTGAGTTTCAGGTAACTAATTTACTCCGACTGCGTCACAAAATCGTGGGACAGGATGACTTTACGGTGCAAACGCAGAAAGATGTTCTGCAGATTGTGGAAACCATTACGGGTGGTTTGACGGCGATGCTGGCCGCGATCGCGGGTATTTCGCTTCTGGTTGGCGGAATTGGCATTATGAATATCATGCTGGTGTCTGTCACGGAACGAACGCAGGAGATCGGCTTACGCAAAGCGATCGGCGCGTCTCAGCAAGACATTCTGATTCAGTTCATGATCGAAGCGGTCATTCTTTCGGCGGCGGGCGGCCTGATTGGGACGACTGTGGGTGTTAGTGGCGTTCTCGCCGTTGGTGCCGTTACTCCACTCAAGGCCAGTATCTCACCGATTGCGATCGCAATTGCGGTCGGTGTGTCTGGTGGTATCGGTCTGTTTTTTGGTGTGGTTCCTGCCCGCCAGGCTGCCAAACTTGACCCGATCGTTGCCTTGAGAAGCACTTAATGGCGGGATGAGGGATGAAGGCCAGGATTCAGTGGTCAGTGGTCAGTAGAAAACTAACTCAACACTCTTAACCCAAAAATCCCCTTTGCTTCTCCCGCTCTCCCTGCTTCCTTTTGCCTCCCCTGCTCCCCCTGGCCTCTCCTAACCCTTCTCCTTCTCCCCGGATCTTTCCTCCCATGCCAACCTCAACCATTATTCGCCTCGAAGACATCTACAAAATTTACGGTTCTGGTGAAACAGAAGTGCAAGCCCTGGCGGGCGTTAACCTCACTATCGAGCAAGGTGAGTATTGCGCCATTATGGGGGCATCTGGTTCGGGAAAATCGACCATGATGAATGTAATTGGTTGCCTTGATCGACCGACCCGTGGACGCTATTACCTGGATGGCGAAGATGTTGCTCAACTGGATGATACCGCCTTAGCCCATGTGCGGAATCGCAAACTGGGATTTGTGTTTCAACAGTTTCATCTTTTGCCGCAATTAACGGCGGCTGAGAATGTCATGCTGCCAATGGTGTACGCGAATGTACCAGACCGCGAACGGCGCGATCGCGCGGTCGAAGCACTTACCCGCGTGGGTTTGGCGAATCGCATGAACAATAAACCATCCCAGCTATCAGGTGGGCAACAGCAGCGGGTTGCCATTGCCCGGGCGATCGTGAATCGTCCTGTATTGCTGTTAGCAGATGAACCAACTGGAGCCTTGGACTCGCATACGACTGTCGATATCCTCAACATCTTTACGGCGCTGAATGCTAGCGGGATGACGGTTGTGATGGTGACACACGAACCAGATGTTGCGCGCCGTACTAATCGCGTGGTTTGGTTCAAAGATGGGATGGTCGTTCATCCGTATCTCGCGCCTCAAGAACTTAACCAGTTTGTGGCCGCATAAGGTTCTAACGAGGATATGTCCTGAAGGTTGAATACAGACGATCGCCGTACTGTGGTTTCAGATGCGGTCTTTGCAATGCCCTTCCTAAGATCGGTTGAACTATCACTTGATGCGACCCTGAAAAAATAAAGCTTGATCAGCGGATAATCCAGCCACAGTCTTTGGTCGGTGAAGCTTTGGTTGGTAATTTCTGGTCGGTGAAGCTTTGGTCGTTAAACTTATTCTGTGACTATAGAAATTTTTTGAGGTAGTTGGCTGCGTTTGGACTCATACAGCTTTTGACTGGCGCTTGGGGCTGTAGTTAAACATCGTACCCTAAAGTTCACTTTCACCTGTACCTGCTGGGTTGATTGGAGCGTTTTAGACGTGGTGATCTTGCTGCCATTAGTCTCCTCGCCATGCGTCGATTTTGCTGATTGCTAGCGGCATGAGCACCCGGATCGCTTTGATACTGACTAATGATTTCGAAACAAAAGTATAAAACTTAATCTATTGCTGACATACGGCAAATGACTCACCATTTTTATGTGTCTAGGACATGTCGCTCAAATGAAAATCGTGTGACTTTTATCTAATTTATTTTCTATCAAGACATTCAAATTAATTTGTTACAGATCCGTTTGTGCGGTTTGTTTCCTTGGTGTGTCATCCTATTACGTCTGTGTGTCAGGCACGTAAAGCTTCTAGTCAAAGGAGTTTTGGACTCTGGCCTGGGATTTTGCCTGCTACAAAAGGCTTGGATAAAATGTACGAACCTCCAGGTTATCCAAAAAAAGAAATTGTGATTTTAGATACGGAATAATCTTTCTGAAATTCGGCTTAATGAATCTGAATTTGGAGTTTGGCGAAGTGCTTAATTTCTAAACTGCATAGCTTGACTTGAGTGGAGCGTCCGCTAACTCTCAACGGCGATGAATTTCAGCAAAGGTCTATTTGCTGTGGCGGTTTATGCTTGGTGTTCGCCCGAGTTGTTGACTGCTCATGTTCAGCGTCTTGTCGTTGCCTAGCTACTCTGGAGTCATTTTGTTTTCGCGGAGAAAGATTAATGAATGGCAGCAGAAACAGGTTGAAAAATCGCTTGTCTGATGTACCGTATGCTTTGTCTGATCTTGGTTTAATGATTGCCAGGACGCTACAAAATTTTGTGGCTGGATTCTGGACGTTTTTTGCAGAGGCTGGAGTAGCCCTCAACAACATTGGCAGTTCACGCTCCAGAAGTGGCGTTAATCCAGCTTTGAAGCCAATACCTACCCGTTCCTCAAAGGGCCGCAAGCTGAGTAAGCTGGCGCGGTTGCAGCAACGGTTGCGCGATCCTGAGTGGCGGCGCTATGCGTACCTTTTACTCTTTGGTAAGTTTGCATCGATCTTGATTCTGACCCTGGTGTTGATTCCAACGATTTCTCACTTTGCCGGATCACCTGCAATGGCTGATGATCCTGTGCTCAAAGGCAATGACATCGTTAATCCGATTAACACCGTTTGGACGCTGGTCGCTGCATTCCTGGTATTTGCCATGCAGGTTGGTTTCACCATGCTGGAGGCAGGTTTCTGCCGATCGCGCGAAACCGTTAACGTCCTGATGGAGTGTATTGTTGACACGTGCCTTTGTGGCATTTTGTTTTACGCCATCGGCTTTGCTTTCATGTTCAGTCATGGCAATGGTTTGATTGGCGGCAACTGGTTTTTCCTGCAGGGTGCTCCAGCCACTTACGAGAGCAGTGGTGTTGCCTTCCTGGCGTTTTGGCTCTTCCAGTTTGCGTTTGCTGATACCTGCTCGACAATTACTTCGGGTGCCATGATCGGGCGCACCGGATTTATTGGCGATTTGCTTTACAGTATCGGCGTTTCTGGCTTCATCTACCCCATCATTGGCCACTGGGCATGGGGACCGGACGGCTTCTTGGCAACGATGGGCAGCCAGGGTAACTTTCTACCTTCGTTGGGCATTGGGTTCCACGATTTTGCGGGTTCAACCGTAGTGCACACGATCGGTGGATTCATCGCACTGGCCGGGTCGATCGTCCTGGGACCACGCTTGGGTCGTGTGTTCAAGCGGGATGGTGGTGGCCCAATGCTGCCTCATGACCTGACGATCGCTGCTTCTGGTGGCCTCATTCTATGGTTTGGCTGGTATGGCTTTAACCCTGGTTCTACGCTGTCAGCGATGGATTTCCAGGGAATTGGACGGGTCGCCGCGAATACGACCTTAGCTGCCTGCGCTGGTGGATTAGGAGCGATGTTCTTCGCGTTCCCCAAAACCAAGAAGTGGGACATTAGTTTCACGGTCAATGGATTCCTGGCGGGTCTGGTGGCCATTACCTGCCCCTGCTACTGGGTAAACCCGACGGGTGCCATCATTCTCGGCGCAATTGCAGGTGTGATTGTGGTGCTTGGTGTTGATCTGTTGGAATGGCTGCGGATCGACGACCCAATTGGTGCTGTGCCTGTCCACGGGTTCTGCGGCATCTGGGGTACCTGGTCATTGGGATTGTTTGCGACGGGCGAATTTGGTGCTACCGGGCCGATCGCGCCTGATGTCTCTGCTCCCTTGAAAGGTCTATTTTATGGGGGTGGATTCCAGGTACTCACCGCTCAGGTCATTGGAAATGCCATCATCACGATCGCGACCTTCGTTGTGGCACTGGGATTGATGTACGCTGTGAATCTGACCGGCACCCTGCGTGTCTCGAAAGAGGGCGAATTGGAAGGTCTGGATATTCATGAGCACGGCATTCCTGCTTACCCTGAGTATGTCCTGCAGGCGTCGGCTACGCCGCTTGGTCAGGTGGGAGGTGCAGAGGCGTCTGACCCAATGTTGCAAAAGTGACACAGCAGTTTCTAAAGCTTGGACTTGATCGCTTTAGAAACTGTTGTTCCCAGATTTTGGGTGCGTAACTGG
>JAJPKC010000664.1 GCA_021323955.1 Oscillatoriales cyanobacterium Centralia_MAG_596
ATTGTTTCATGAAAAAAGCCCTATCCAGATAGGGCTTTTTCACAGATTGAGCGCTGACTCTGTAAAGCGTCTGATTTAACGGAACTTAGCCGGATTCAATCGTCGGGGGCTGGTTGTGTTGGCAACGCCGTTGCGAAGCTGTTCACCGGTGCCACCATCTTGACGATCGAGGAAGGGACGCAGATTAATGCCGTCCGAAGTGCTGGTGTTACCAATGTTAGATAGCCCACCGATCGCACGACCAATCTGATCCAAAATGTTATTGCTACCGTTGCCCACGTAGGTATTTACACCCTGCGTTTGTTGGCCGCTGTCTGCAACGGTCAGATTTTGAAAAACGCGATCGCGGGTCGAGGTGGGGTCTTGTCCATTAGGTACCGTCAGGACGATCCGACAGCTGGCAACCTTCTCGGTCGTCACACAGACCGTGTTGTAACCGTTCTCCATGCCTGTCTTCATTTCCAGCAACCCGTCGGGACGGTAGGACTCCAGACGACGGCTGATCTCACTACAGCGGCGATCGGGACTCCAGCCACCACCCATGTTGCTGGGGACGGCCCACGGATATGACCGTGACGGCTGGCTTTCGGGGTGATACATCACGGTGTATTGGCCGTTGACAACCTCACAGGTAAACCGCACTCCGCTGGCCGTGGTCGATGTCCCACTGCTGGGTGTTCCGGTGGTCGATGATCCCGTGGTTGGGGACCCAGTGGTTGGGGATCCCGTAGTCGGTGCTCCACCTGTAGAACCACTCCCCGATGGAGTGGTCGTGGAGCCTGGTCTTTGAGGTTCTGGGGTGACAATGACATCGCCGGTATCGGTCGTTGTGGTTTGAGCCACCTGGAACGGACGGGCCGTGTTCGAGAATGTCGATGCTGCAAAGGCAGCTTGACTTCCCAACAGCAGCGCCGTGCCCAGCGATGCCCCTAACCCTTTGAAGACGATCGCCACGATTCCCGAACCCGATCCAAACGTCGGTAGCGACATAGCAAAACCTCAAAATCTGTTAATTGACTGAAGCGATTCGGCAGAAACCAGTCGAATATCCCCAAAATTACCGCTCATTTCAAGCCCTGAAACGCTATCAGGCACTTGCCGAGCAGAATGAGAGCCGTTATTCGAACCCGATAATTACTCCTCTACCGATCCGGAAGACGATTGCTCCACCATCAAAGTTCCCTCCTGTCGGGAGTATTCGCCAATTATTTGTAGTTCTTTACAAACGCTCGTTCGGCGAAGTGCTGACGTTCACCGACAGTCCCAACACTGTTTTATAACCCGATGCGCATTCACTGCTGACTGCCGATTAATGGAGCTAATTTCACAAAACTTTATTTCCGAACGGTGGGTATCGTATACTACGCCTTGGTGATTAGAAGGAGCGAGACTGTAAATGTCGGAGGCAGTGAAGCCCCTGACGGTGCCCAAAGAGTTGCTAGGGCCTCCTGGTGACCTCAATCCAACGCTGCTGATGTTTTTTGGAGCGGTAGTACTGGCATCGATATCTACCCTGGGTTATTTTTGTTGGCACTGGTATCACTGGTGCAGCTTTGTACTCAACTTTTTGGCGTTGCACCTGGTTGGCACGGTCATTCATGATGCCTGTCATAACGTAGCGCACCGCAATCGAGTCGTGAACGCCATCCTGGGACACGGCAGTGCGCTTATGCTGTGCTTCTCGTTTCCTGTCTTTACGCGCGTTCACATGCAGCACCATGCCCATGTGAATGACCCGAAGAACGATCCTGACCATGTCGTATCGACGTGGGGACCGCTGTGGATTATTAACGCGCGGTTTTTTTATCACGAAGTTTATTTTTTTAAGCGGCGGCTGTGGCGCAAATATGAGTTGTGGGAGTGGATTGTGGCGCGATCGCTACTCGTGGCTACTGTCATGGCGGCTTTCCACTACGGCTTTACTGACTACATCTTTAATTTCTGGTTCGTACCGCTGGCATTTGTGGGTCTGGCGCTGGGATTGTTCTTCGATTACTTACCCCATCGACCCTTCGACGAGCGCGATCGCTGGAAAAATGCCAGAGTTTACCCCAGCCGCATTCTCAATCTGATGATTATGGGGCAGAACTACCATCTGGTGCATCATCTCTGGCCATCGATTCCCTGGTATAACTATCAGCCTGCCTACTTCGCGACTAAACCGCTGTTGGATGCGAAAGGCTCCCACCAGTCGATGGGTCTGTTGCAAACCCCAAAAGACTTCTTTGGGTTTCTCTACGATGTCGTTCTGGGTATTCGCTTTCATAAGTCAAAGCCGAAGTCTGCTCAACCGTCTAGAGAGGATGTTGGAGGGGCACATCTGTCACCAGAGGACGTCGTTGATCCAGACGCGACTGAAGCAACGCTGGCTACAATCGCTTCCAAGTCAGCCCCTTAAAATCCTGGACTAAACCATATCCGCCTTCGCCAGTGCTCGGATCATCCTTGTTCCAACCTGCTCCCGGATTTGAGAGCAGGCTCTAGAAAACTGACGAATCCGCAGGAATCAATGCTGCCGCTGGCAGTGTTTGCAGCGTTTTAGCCAGAGCGATATGGTAAGCGTTTCGTCCACTGAGGATGGAAAGAGCACGATCGCGTGCATCGCTGCTAAAAATCTATCCTGCTAGAGAGACCCCCTCTAGAGAATTTCTCAATAATGAAGACATAGCAAGACCCCTAAATCTTCGAACTTTGAGGAAATTCTTATGGTCGGAAGTCTTTTAACCCTACTGGCTACAGCGTTAAGCCTGCTGGTGGTCGATCTGGCAGTCCCGGGCGTTGATCTCGCCACCTTCCCGGCAGCGCTCATTGGTGCGGGTGCGATCGGGTTAGTAAACACCTTTGTCAAGCCGATTTTATCAATCCTGTCCCTACCGCTGAATTTTCTGACGCTGGGACTCTTTTCGCTGGTCGTTAACGGATTTACGTTCTGGCTGTCCTCCGTGCTGGTGCCCGGATTTCGGGTTGATGGCCTGCTGGCGTTCATTCTGGGTCCGATCGTCCTATCTTTCGTCAGTACGTTCTTGAATAAGTACTTTGCAGAACGCACGGCTCCTGCAAGCGTGACTCCTGTAAATACGATCAATACAGAAGTCAAGCCTGAAGTGTAGTCAGCTGTGCTGCGATGCAGACCAGGAGTGGAGGCGTTGAAGTAACGTCTCCACTTACTTATACGGATGACTTAGAGATCAGTGCGGCCTGGGCTAATGTCCAGTCGGGGCGCAGGGTACGGGCGTGGCGCAGGTATGGGTGATAGATTTCGATGTCTGGATCGGGCGTGTTGAAGTGGATCAAAAAGCGAATACAGCGCTCCAGGCTACCTTCGACATGCATTTGTTGGACATCGAGCAGCGGGACGTTTGCCCAATGAGGCCGTTCACGAGCGATCGAAGCTGGAAATACTGCATCCAGGTCGCGGGTAGCAGAAAACGTGACGCTGATAATCTCATCGGGATCTAAGTGATTGTGAGCTTCTAGCTCGTCCAACAGTTCGTGGACCGCCTCGCGAATTGCGGCTACAGAATTCTCCGAAACGGTTGTTGCTCCGCGTACTGCTCTCACTCTCCAACCCACGCTTAGACCCTCCACGCATTTCAATTGGGATGTTAGAACCTGTTTTTACTGAGATTTGGCTAGATTGGGTTCTTGCTGATGAAGAACCTGAATTCAATCATGGCTGATCTCAATCATGGCTGCAATTGCTGCGATCGCATCGAGAATGCTAGGCTTCTTACCGAAATTTTGCATTCAGAGAAACCTGGTTAGCGAAAGACCCGATCCGCGAACGAACCTGCCCACCTGATAATTCCCGACTTCAAGCCCGATATAGCCAGAGTGGGAGTCCGTTTGTTGCCAGCTCAAACTCCAGCCATTCGATCCCCATAGTGGCTCCTGGTATTTGGGTGAGTTGGCTGAGTGTGCTGGCCTCTCTAGAAAGCAATCGATTGAGGAGGGGCTTCCGCTCTTCCAGGGTAAAGCAGCGCGTTTTGTCGGGGTCAAGCCCGACCAGTTCGGCAGCCCAGCGGCGGGCATCCTCTTCCGTGCCCAGGCGATCGACCAACCCTAGTGCTAAAGCCTGCTGTCCGGTAAAGACGCGACCATCGGCAAAGCTTTGCACGGTTTCTGTAGCCAGTTTGCGAGCCTCTGCGACCGTCTGAACAAACTGCTGATAGCTGATGTCGATCAGCTCTTGCAAGATTGTTTTTTCTGGCTCTGTGATTTCGCGATCAAATGCCAGAATGTCCTTATAGGGACCGGATTTAACTACCTTAAAGGAAACGCCAACCTTCTCAAGCAGGCGCTCGAGGTTGTTGCCCCGCAGGATGACCCCGATACTGCCTGTGATGGTGCCAGGATTCGCGACGATGTGCTCGGCTCCCATGCCGATATACACTCCACCGGAGGCGGAGATGTTACCAAAGCTGGCCACGATTTTGGTCTTACTTTGCAATCGCTTCAGCGCTTCGTAAATCTCCTGCGAGTCGCCAACTGTGCCGCCAGGGCTATCAATTCGCAAGAGCAATGCGGGAAAGCGTCGTTCTTCTACTGTTTTGAGCGCCTCTAGAACCCGTTTGCGCGTCGCACCCGCGATCGCGCCGTTGATTTCAATGCGAGCAATCTGTTTTTGAAAGCGAGGCTTAAAGGGCCAGATCATAGTGAGTCAATAAGTTCGATCGAGAAAGGGGTCTAACGGATGAAGACTGATAACTCTCATAGTATGGGAGTCGGTATGGGAGTCGGGTGGCGATCAATCGCTACCTACTCAGCGCCCACTGACAGTTGTGCTTAAGCTGTCGCACGTTGACGGTGCCTAAGCTCTAGTGTGCCTCATTACCCCCTCACTTTGGGAAATATTGGCGCTGGCCAGTTCTGCTGGAAACGATGGTTGAAATGTTTGGGTAGCTAAGCTCCAGCAAAAAACGTTGACTCAGATACTTAACATAAGTTCAAGATTGATTACAATTATAAAAATATCAGTTCATTGCGATCGCCGCTCAATCTATTCCCCTTAGGCCGTCTAAATCATGCATTTGAAGCCTGCCCTGTCACTGCCGAGTCTTTCTGCGAGAGGTTCTCTGAGTGCATCCCTGCTGCTGATTGCGCCATTTTTCTTCTGGGGCACGGCAATGGTTGCGATGAAAGGAGTCATTCCGAATACGACGCCATTGTTTATGGCCGGCGTACGGTTACTGCCTGCGGGGCTGCTGGTTCTGTTAGCTGGCATGGTGATGGGTAGACCACAACCCAAGGGTTGGGTGGCGTGGCTGTGGATTATTCTATTTGGTTTGGTAGATGGCGCTTTGTTTCAAGGGTTTTTGGCTGAGGGACTGTCACGAACGGGGGCTGGGTTAGGGTCGGTGATGATCGACTCTCAGCCGCTGGCGGTAGCGTTGATGGCCCTCTGGCTTTTCGGTGAGCGCATTGGGCTATGGGGGTGGTTAGGGCTGCTGTTGGGTGTGTTGGGCATCAGTTTGTTGGGTCTTCCCGATGAGTGGGTGCTCAGCCTTCTACACACCCGATCGCTCCCCAATGGGTCTCAGCTTGGCGTGGAGCTTGTGCATGACCTGTTTCAGAACGGGCAGTGGTTGATGCTGCTGGCGGCGCTGTCAATGGCTCTTGGAACGGTCTTAATGCGGTATGTGAGCCGCCATGCCGATCCAGTGACCGCTACAGGCTGGCACATGATTCTGGGCGGGGTGCCCCTATTTGGGCTATCGGCTCGAGTGGAAGCCGATCAATGGGTGCATCTGGATTGGTCGAATTGGGTCGCTATGGGCTACGCGACGGTATTTGGGAGCGCGATCGCCTACGGGCTGTTTTTCTACTTTGCCTCCAGCGGTAGCCTGACGAGCTTGAGTTCGTTAACCTTTTTGACGCCGATCTTTGCTTTGCTATTTGGCAATCTTTTCCTGTCAGAAATGCTGAGTCCGATTCAGTGGGTGGGCGTCTGTTTGACGCTGGCCAGCATCTATCTCATTAATCAGCGTGATGTGTTGGCGGCGACGTTTAAGCGTCAGCCATCTGACCGGGACACGTTGCCGCCGTCAGAGGCAATCCCGGCGACATCTTTGACCAATGCTGTTGTGTCGGTGGTTGAGCAGGAGTGAGGTCTTTATCACGTCATCCCTTACGGCTTCTGTTCCTATCAACCTCTGTTGGCCCACTGGGTTCGGGGTTGGGCGGCGGGGTGGAGCTAACGCTCCATAATATGGCGAAAGCGCTCAGCGATCGCGGCCACACCGTTCAGATTGTGGCACCTGCGGGGTCTGTGTGCGCCCATTACGCGATCGCTCAGATTGAAGGGGCTTTGCAGCCAACGGCCCAGACAGAAGGACGCAATGCGGCGATCGTCATGCCTGCTAATGCAGTCCTCGCAAATATGTGGGACTACGCCCGTCATGTGCAAGCCCAGTACGATTTGCTGGTGAATTTTGCCTACGATTGGCTGCCGTTCTATCTCACCCCGTTTTTTGATCCACCGATCGCCCACCTGGTCAGTATGGGATCGCTGACCGATGCAATGGATCGCATCATCCAGCAGACGAGTGCACTTTACCCAGCCAGCATTGGCATGCACAGTCAGGCCCAGGCGAGCACATTCCCTGCTGGCCTCCAGAGTCGGATTTTGGGCAACGGCTTTGATCTGTCTCTATACCAGTTTTGTCCCCATCCCGAACGTCGGTTGGCCTGGGTCGGGCGAATTGCGCCCGAGAAGGGACTGGAGGACGCCGTTGCAGCCGCTCAAATCGCGAATGTGCCGCTCTGGATCTGGGGGGTGATGCAAGACTCGGCCTACTGGCAGCAGATTCAGCAGAACTACCCCACGGCACCCGTTACCTATGCCGGGTTCTTGCCCACGGATCAACTCCAGCATGAATTAGGTCGATGTCAGGCTTTGCTGATGACGCCGCACTGGGTGGAAGCGTTTGGCAACGTGGCGATCGAAGCGCTGGCGTGTGGTGTGCCGATCATCGCCTATCGCCGGGGTGGCCCCGCGGAGATTGTGCAGGATGGTAAGACCGGGTGGTTGGTGGAGCCGGATAGTGTCGATGGACTGGTTACTGCGATCGCGAGCCTTGACGAAATTGAGCGACAGGCCTGCCGCGCTCAGGCCGAAGCCGAGTATTCATTGATGGCCCTTGGCGATCGGCTGGAACAGTGGTTTGCTGCGATTTTGGATTAGCGCACGGTTGCGCCTGACGGCTGGCCGAAGGTATCACAACCGCCCAGTATTGGGGGCAGACACACGGCGATCGGGTCTGGAAAGCGCTGCTTTATAAGCGGCATCGCCCCTGAATACAGGTTACTGAACGCTTCTATGTGATTAAGATCACAACCAGGCATGATCTTGATCGCGTTGAGGGCATACCGCTGAAGACATACTGTAGAAGACTCAACTTTAGCCGAGTCATCAACAGGGAACACACGACTGGCCGACAGGTTTCTTTCGAGGACTGTCGGTTTTTTATTGCTTGACGGTGGCGATGTGATGAAGATCACGGTAAGCCGGAAATCTTGATTGCCGGCGATCAACAGGGAACACACAACTGGCCGACAGATTTCTTTCGAGGACTGTCGGTTTTTGATTGCTTGACCGTTACGGTGTGACGAAGATCACACAAGGCTCTGATCTCGATCGCATGATTCAAACCAGGAAACCAACATACTGTAGAAGACTCAACTTTAGCCGAGTCATCAACAGGGAACACACGACTGGCCGACAGGTTTCTTTCGAGGACTGTCGGTTTTTTATTGCTTGATGAAGCAGGCGACAATTATTGCTACCCGTGGGAGTAGTGTACAGGGTGTAAAATCAAGCGCAAGAGGGATAACACCCCCTGATTCAACTATTAACGCATTGCACCCATCGTTTCCTTCCAGGATAGTTCTTTGCAGAGAATATTTAAGGCTCGCTGTTCATCGCCCTCAAATAGCCGACTATCCACCAGTTCAGTGAGCACCTGCTGGGTTAGTTGCGTCGCAAACGTCCCGCCACAGCGTAACAGGTGACTGTAGTAACAAAACTGCGGTTGCCCTTGCTGGTTGCGGTGAAAGCGGTGGATTTCATCCTGCGTCATTGTCTCGACCGGCGTATTAATAGGGACGACGACTTTAG
>JAJPKC010000218.1 GCA_021323955.1 Oscillatoriales cyanobacterium Centralia_MAG_596
CTTTTTTGAGCCGCATATCAGACATCCGAACGGTGGTGTCCTGGAGGTCTAAGTGCAGATCCGCCTCGCGGCCCGCTCGCATGGCGATCGCGGTTGCGGTACTGGCAATCAGATCGTATGAGCACGCGGTCTCGCCAGCGCGAAACCCCTCGACGCGAACTGGATCATGAGCAATTAGCTCCAGCTCAGCGTAGAGCAAAAAGTTCTGGATCATCCTGTACAGGCGGTTAGCGGCACTGTGGATACCTTTTGCCACCTCTAGCAGGTCATGGCGATCGATACGGTCGTGGTCATCAATGAGCACCTCCGCTAATCCCAGGATGCCGTTTAGCGGTGTGCGTAGCTCGTGCGGGAGCGATAGGGCAATGCTATTACGCAGGCTTTCGAGCTGCTTCTGCGACTGGTTGAGAATGGCTGCCTGCTTTTCAAACCGACTGGCGATCGCGGCCAGTAGCGCCGCCGAAGTACAGGGCTTGGTCAAAAAGTCGTCGGCTCCCAGATCCATTCCCTGACGAAAATCGCCCTTTGAGCCTCTGGCCGTTAGAAAAATCAATGGGATGGCTGTGGTCGAAGCATTGCTGCGTAATTGGGTCAACACCTGGTAGCCGTCCAGTTGGGGCATCATGACATCGCACAAGACCAGATCTGGCAGATATTGCTGTGCCAGTTGCACCCCGATGCGACCATCAGCGGCGTCTAACACATCAAATCCTTCCAGAGTCAGCAGTTCGACAATGGATTCACGAATGGTGTGATCATCTTCGATTACTAAAATTTTTTTCATCGATCGCCCAACCTCCAGCTCACTGGAGACAATGCCAGTATCTAAAAATGACATCAACTTCTACAGCAGTTGCTACTCAATAATGCCCCGCTCAAGCGCAAATCTACTGTCTCGGTGTAACGTTTAGTCCTTGTGCTGGACTACGGCAGCAACATCGCCTCGGTCAGCACACTGAAGCCAACGCGAATCGGTCAAATAGCGGATCTGATTCAACTTTGTGACTGGCATCTGCCACCACTAGGCAATGAGAACGATAACGGCATGACTGGAGTGGACGCGATCGGCTCGTGCAGATCCCTGGCGCATCCATCATCGCGATAAACGGCACCCTTGCGGCTGGTAGAGTAAGCATTAGTCTTCAGTTATTCAAGTCCATGGGAACGAGTTCCGCCGAAAATTATGCTGATCTTCAGGTGTTGGCAGGCAGCATTGATGCGTCTGCGATTCATCCCTGGGCAACCCTGCCGCCAGAGCAGCAGCGCCCGATCGAACGCGCTATTGCGCCTGAAACACCGGTTAACGGCATTGTTTATCCCTCTTCCGCGGCGGAATTAGGGACTGTCGTAGCAGCCGTCGATCGGCTCAACTGGCACATCTTACCCTGTGGTGCAGGCAGCAAGCTGGACTGGGGTGGTCTGGTCGGCGGGCAACCGGCCCCCGGCAACCGGCAACCGGGCAGGAATATAGCGCCCCTGTTAGTGGTCAGCACAGCGCACCTCAATCGGCTAGTTGAGCATGCGGTGGGCGATCTGACCATCACGGTAGAAGCGGGAATGCGGTTTGCTGACGTGCAGGCAACCCTGGCCAAAGCGGGGCAGTTTTTGGCGATCGACCCGAGCGATCCAGAGCACGCCACGATCGGCGGCATTGTGGCAACTGCCGATACAGGATCCCTGCGGCAGCGCTACAACAGCGTGCGGGATATGCTGCTGGGGCTGTCGTTCGTCCGGGTCGATGGGCAACTGGCCAAAGCCGGTGGGCGCGTGGTTAAAAATGTCGCAGGTTATGACCTGATGAAGCTGTTTACCGGCTCCTACGGCACGTTGGGCATCATCACCCAGGTTACGTTCCGAGTGTATCCCCTGCCCGAAGCATCGCAAACCATCGTGCTCAGTGGCGATCCGGCGGCGATTGCAGAAGCAGCGCAAACCTTATTGCGTTCCGCGCTCACGCCGTCCAGTGCCGACATCGTATCCCAATCAGTCGCCACTGATTTAGCCATCGCCACCAAGACAGCCCTGGCGGTTCGGTTTCAGAGCATTCTTCCCAGCGTCCAGGCGCAAATCGCACGCATGGGCGAAGTGGCGCAAGCTTTAGGGCTAACGCAGGCGTCGTTTACTGACACAGACGACACTGCTCTATGGCAACAGTTGCCAGCGCGAATGGCCATTCGCCCCCAGACCGACGCGATTGCCTGCAAAATAGGAATATCCCCGACTCAAGCGACTGCACTGTTAACCCTGATCAACGAGGTGTCGATCGCACCCTGGGCGGCGCAGATCCACGCGGCCAGTGGGCTGGGTAGACTGGTGCTCGACGGGGCTACCCCCCCTGAGGTGCTCCTGAGAATTCGTGCCATCTGTCAGGCTAACAACGGATTCCTGACGGTGCTCCAGGCCCCAATCGCACTCAAGCAAGCGATCGACGTGTGGGGGTATGCAGGCAACGCACTGACGTTGATGCATCGGCTCAAGCATCAATTTGACCCCAACGGTCGTTTCAGCCCCTACCGATTTGTAGGCGGAATATAGGTAATGAGTGTCGAATCTCGCAATCAACACAGGTCTGAGTTCCCCATCATGAATGTTGAGTCACAGGCTGCTCCCTCCCATCCCCTACCCCCCCCACACCCGTCCTTCGACGCCGACAATCCTCCAGATGCCAAGCTCATTGATGCGTGTGTCCACTGCGGCTTCTGTCTCTCGACCTGCCCCAGCTACCGCGTGATTGGAAAGGAAACAGATTCGCCCCGAGGACGAATTTATCTGATGGACGGGGTGAATGAGGGACAGATCCCCCTATCGCCCGCCACCGTGCAGCATTTCGATTCATGCCTGGGATGCCTTGCCTGCGTAACGACCTGTCCTTCAGGAGTTCGCTACGACAAATTAATTGAGGCTACTCGCCCCCAAATCGAACGGAACCACCCGCGATCGCTCCCCGAAAAACTGCTCCGTCGCCTGATTTTTTCCACCTTCCCTTATCCCAACCGGATGCGGTTGCTGCTGCGTCCGCTGGGAATCTATCAAAAATCGGGGTTGCAGCGGTGGGTGCGATCGCTGGGGTTCCTCAAGCAGATCTCACCGCAGCTCGCCGCCATGGAATCGGTGCTGCCCAACATCTCACCGCAAGCGTTTCAAGACCCTTTGCCAGCAGTAATCCCGGCTGAGGGCAAAACGCGCTATCGGGTGGGCTTGCTGCTGGGCTGCGTGCAGCGATTGTTTAACCCCGAAGTCAATGACGCTACGGTGCGGGTACTCACGGCCAATGGCTGCGAAGTCGTGGTGCCCCAGTCTCAGGGGTGTTGTGCAGCGCTGACCCATCACCAGGGACAAGAAGAGCAGACTAAAGCACTGGCACGTCAACTGATTGACAGTTTTGCTGACACATCATTGGATGCGATTATTATCAACGCATCCGGTTGTGGGCACACCCTCAAGGAGTACGGCAACATTCTGCACGATGACCCGCACTATCGGGAGAAAGCCGCCATCTTTGCCAGCAAAGTCAAGGATGCGCAGGAATTTTTGGCCGCGGTGGGGCTAACGGCAGCACTATCCCCCTTGCAGACCGAGCCACTCACAGTGGTGTATCAGGACGCCTGCCACATGCTCCACGGCCAAAAGATCAGCGTCCAGCCACGGCAGTTGCTGCGGCAGATTCCCGGCATCAAGCTGCGTGAGCCTGTGGATGCAGCGCTCTGCTGCGGGAGCGCGGGCGTTTACAACATTTTGCAGCCCGATGTTGCCGAGGAACTGGGTCGGCAAAAGGTTGAAAATTTGCTCAACACCGGTGCAGCGTTGATCGCCTCGCCCAATATTGGCTGCTTTGTGCAGATCAGTAAGCATTTGGCGCTGCAGGGCAAAACGGTTCCCGTGCTCCACCCAATGCAGTTGCTTGATTATTCAATTCGTGGCATTTCGCTGGCGATCGATGATTAGTAGACCGCGGCGTAAGGTCGGCAACCCGTCGGTTGAATAGTGCGGAGTGCGGCGACAGCACGGTGGTTGCCGTATGCCCCTACAGCACTTACCTGTCGTCGCTTCTGCACGGCCAAGTGAAGCACATTGGGATATTCGTTTGCCGTTCAGACCCATTCTCAGGCTTCAGCTTTGAGGGCGTGGACAGGCGCGTTCTCATAGTGCCATCGATCGCCTGTTTCAATGCGCTTTAAGGTAAGCCTATCCCGTTCTCACTTAGAGCCGTCCTTACGTAGCCGTACCATACACGGGTATCGCTGAGAAGAATGTAGAAAGATGTAACAATCACCCAGTTTTGTTAATAAAAATTGCAGCTTTTTGACTCGATTGCTAGCTTGTGCATGGGCTGAGATCGAAAAAGGAGATGTCATGCAGCTACCGCTTTCTGATGCAAATACCATTCAGTCCCCCAAGCTGATGCCTCATACATGCCACGAAAACGACACCGCAATCGCGCACGAGCCATTACCACCCCCCAGCAGTGCCCCCGATCATTCGTTGACGCAGGCCAATGACCAGCCGCTCGTGCCCGAAATTGACCAGGCAGCGCTTTTGGATCGGGTCAAACAGACGATCGATGACCTGGAATCACAGGGGCTGTTGATGCTGTTCGATCGTCACGATCGAGTAGCAGAACGCCTCACGGATGATTTGCTCGCCGCCAGCACCCAGTCCAAAGATCTGGCCGTTGATTATTAATGCTTCCGGATTCATGCTTCCGGTCACAACACGCGGAGCGTACTGGCAATCTGGCTGACCGACTCCATCGCCCGAATCTCGTCCAGTGCGGTACGGAAGTTACCTTCGCGGACGTGGTGGGTGACTACCACAATTTCGGCCAACCCATCACGTAACCCCGTTTGCACGATCGACTCCAGGCTCACGTCGTGGTTGCCAAAACAGGTGCCGAGCTTGCCAATGACGCCGGGAAAGTCACCCGTGAGGAAACGGGCATAGAAACGAGTCACCAACGCTGCGATCGGGGCGATCGCGTAATAGTCCTGGTGCGAGCAGGCCAAAAGCGGATCCAGGAGGGGCGTACCGTCCGATCGCGCAGCACTGCCCCGCTCGACTTTCAAAATGGCGGCAATATTCAGGATGTCTGCCACCACCGCGCTGGCAGTCGGCCCGGCTCCGGCTCCCGGCCCAAAAAACATTACCTGACCGATCGGATCACCCTCGATCAGGATGGCATTGTTGACATCATTCACGCTGGCGAGGGGATGGCTCTTCGGCACCAGCGTGGGATGGACGCGCACCTGAAGCTGGGCTGATTCATCCAGGAGCGATCGCGCGTCACGTTTGGCCACGGCCAGCAGCTTAATCACAAATCCCAGCTTGTCAGCGTAGGCAATATCGGCAGCACTCACCTGCCGAATGCCCTCGCAATGCACCTCTGAGAGCTTGATGCGCCCCCCAAACGCCAGCGATGCCAGAATCGCAATTTTGTCTGCGGCGTCCAGCCCGTCTACATCGGCAGTGGGGTCTGCTTCGGCATAGCCCAATCGCTGAGCATCCGCCAGAATATCGGCAAAATCGCCGCCCTCGTTCTGCATCCGCGTCAGGATATAGTTGGTCGTGCCGTTGATGATACCCGTAACAGTATGCAGGCGATTGGCACAAAGGGACTGCTTCAGCGGCTCAATCACGGGAATACCGCCGCCAACAGCCGCTTCTAACAAGACATAAACCCCGGCTTGCTCAGCCGCCGTAAAAATTTCAGCGCCATAGCGCGCGATCGCCGCCTTGTTTGCCGTCACCACATGCTTACCATGCGCAATCGCCTTCAGAATGAGCGATCGCGCAGGCTCTAACCCGCCGATCACCTCTACCACAATATCCACAGCGGGGTCAGTCACGATCGCGTCTAGATCCGTTGTGATCAGGTGGGCTGGCAGGTCAACCGCCCGGGCTTTGGCGGGCGATCGTACACCCACTCGATAAATCTCCAGATCGTTGACCAATGGATGGCGCTGTACCGGGTCACGCAAAATTTGCACCGTCCCCGTACCGACCGTCCCCAACCCCAACAGACCAATTTTGAACGCCACAGCCTCAATCCACTCAACGAGAGTTCATCCAACATTGTAGGAGGGATGAGGGAGGGGAAGGAGGGGCAAGGGGAAAAGCAGGGAACGGTTTGCGGTCTGAATGTGGTCTTCCGCCCTCAGCCTTCTGTCTTCTGTCTTCTGACTTATGACTTCCACCTGCCGCCCTTCTCCCGGCTTCGGCAGCTTACAAAATCGTCGCAATCTCTTTCAAATAAACGCGACTGAATGGCTCGTGGTCGCCCAGTTGGTATTGTTCGATCAAGCCGTGCCGATGGACTGAAACGGTGTCTTTCTGCTTAATCACAACGGTCGAATCGTCAAACACATCGCGCGACAGCATCATTTCAGCCTTGGTGGGATGATCCAGAATCACGATATTGCTACCGTAGTAAAACATGCCTTCTCGGCTCAAGACATCCTCGCGGTATTCAGCAATGAGCAAATCGAGTTTGGGGTTGCGTAAGAGGTTCTGGATATTGGTGTTGTAGTCAGGGTGGAGATTTTTTTCCGAACGGTTGATGAAAACCCCATCGCGGCAGACGGCACCGATCACCCAATCGGGATGTCGCAGCAGGATCGAATCGACGATCTCCTGCAGTTCTGACACCGAAACGCGGTTAAAGCTGATGGTCGGAATCCGCGCATCTGCGCCGGTCTCAAAAAAGGTCTTGAGAATATAGGCTGGAACATCCACGCTTTTGCCGATCGCCGGTTTGAGGTGCATGTTGATTCCGGGCGCGGCGTTGATCTCGATAATGCCAAAGTCGCCATCTTTCCAGGACATGGATAGGTCACGGGCAATGATGTCAATTCCCAGGCAGGTGAGGCGAAAGTGCTGTGCAATATCCTGCGCCAAAATGATATTGTCGGCATGAATTTGCCGCGTCGCATCAATGCTCAGTCCACCGGCGGACAGGTTGGCAACTTTCCGTAAATAGACGGTGCGATCGGGTTCAACAATGCTCTCCAGCGTTAAGCCCTGCTCGTCGAGATACCGCTCCATGGCCTCATCCACCTTAATCTTGCCCAGAGGCGAGGTGGGAGTATCGACCCGTGCTGCGGTGCGGTTCTCGCGATCGATCAGTTCACGGATGGTCGAGTCGCCATCCCCCGTGACGAACGCCGGACAGCGTTCGGTGGCGGCCACAAATTTGCCGTTCACGCACAGCAAGCGAAAGTCCTTACCAGCAATGCTCCGTTCCACAATGATGCGGGGGGGCTGATCCTCAGGAATCGCTTCTACGGCGCGATCGAAGGCCAGTTCCAGGTCATCAGCCCCTTTAACGTCCGCCGTGACTCCAATGCCTTTGTGACCAACCACCGGTTTGACTGC
>JAJPKC010000163.1 GCA_021323955.1 Oscillatoriales cyanobacterium Centralia_MAG_596
ACTCAATTTTCAGGCTGATTCCTGATGGGTTTGGATGACCTTGAACCAGAAAAGCACCGGCCCCATCCGAGAGCATCCAGCGCAGAAATTCGGTATCAAAACTCAGGGCTTTGCCTGCCTTAATGCTCGCTTCTGCTTCAAAATGCGTGTGTTTGAACAGGCGTGATGGGAGTTCGGACGCAACGGCGATCGCCGCTCTTTTTTCACCCAACTTCACCTGTGATGCGGCATACTTTAGCGCTGCTACACCAGCACAACAAACACCTTGATTCGACGTTACTTCAATGGGTAATAGTTCTGGTAATGCGCCATGTACCATACTGCCAAAACCAGGAACCAACAAATCTGACCAACTGGTAGCAGCGGCGAGCAAGTCGATCGCACCAGGCTCCAGATTGGCGTTTTCGATCGCCTCACGAACAGCATTGGCAGCCATCTGGCTATTGCTGTAGGTGGTTTGCTGTTGCTGATCGATCGCATAATAGCGCTGTTGAATCCCATTACTTTTGAGAATGCGATGTCTCACCTTAGAAGGGCGACCATTCACCTTTCCTAAATAGTCTTCCATCTCGTCATTGGCGATCGGATTTCCAGGCAAAAACTTGCCGATGCTGTTAATGAATACACCGTGCATATGTGACTCGTTGTGTGAAAAGTTAAATTTCGAGGGCGATCGTGCCCTCATTCAAACACTCAGAAATCAATTTCCTGAGTCTGAAACACTCACTCCTGGATCGCATCATCGACAGGTCTGACTATTTCGGAACTTTTTGTTAGTCAGTGAATCAAGTAACCTGTAGCAACGATGCCCACAATTTGGCTCAGGCAAAACAGACTCGTCCATGAAACCTTAAAAGCCAGCTTCATCGATTTCAAAAAGATCTGACTTAACCATGAAGTCGATAGTTTGACTCTAGTAATTCCGCGTAGAATTTTGCCTAAATTTGTGACAGTTTTACCTACTGTCACTAGATGAATCGTTTGGCAATGAGTTTGAAGCAGACTAATCATAAAGCTTGACCAAAACCCAGAGAATGAACCCGATCAATCCGCTTCGTTCGCCCATTGCATCACCACCACGATCGCTCACCCTGCGGCAGGGGTTGGAACGTTACTACCAGGCCAATCCTGACTTTGTACGTGATCAAGACCTTTGGGTTGGCATCATGCGGATTCCCTGGTGCGACATGCAGCGACACGACATCATGCACGTGGTGACGGGCTACAGTACGGCTCTAGAACAGGAACTCCAGCTCATTGGCTTTTTGCTCACGTCGCTCACATGGAAACGCCCCTGGTACTATTACGCCCAGAGCTTTGTGGTGTTTTTGGAACTGCTCTGGCAATCCATCCAGGGCAAAGCATGGGGCGGGATCTATCACAATCCTGTGCAGGTTTGCCAACTGTACCTGAAAGGGGTTAAGCAAGGATTGACAGTTCGCCAAAAGATTAATGCCTATATTGATCCAGCGACCGTCCTCGATCGCGACCTGGAATCGCTGCGGTTGGACTATGGCATTCACAACGCTGGGGCGTGGGATTAAGCCGTAGACTGAGCCGACTGTCAGGAAAATTGTTGCTGCTGAAAGGCGGTAAGATGGAACGCCTGTAGCTCTTTACCATAAGCCGCGATCGCCGATGGGTTTTCGTGCGTCAGGATGATGCGGTAGAGCGATTGCTGGTGCAGGTAGTCCCATTCGGCTGCGTGGAGATCATTCAGGATTGAGATTTCCAGCCCAGTACCAGCAACATCAATCCCTTCATTGAGAAATAGCCCCAGCACCAGTTCATAGAGAACGTCTTCGAGGGGCATTGCACTGCTACTGTCATTGTTGCCTTGATACAAGAGCAACGTCAGCTGCGATCGGTCAGGATGGGTCGCCATCGCACGAATCACATCCGTCAACTCAAGATAAAGGGCATCGGATGGCAGCGACCAGTTGGGAAAAATGATCAGATTCGTTGGTCGTAGCTTTAACTGTTGAGCGAGATCGTCACCCGCGATCACGGCGGGTTTGATCGCCTTGAGGATGGCTCTAACATGGATGATCTGAGCGTCTGGCGCTTCTGATTCATGCTCCAGTTTGACAATACTAAACGTACCGTGGAACCCATAGCTCCGGCACAGGTCAAGATGCTCTGGAAAGTTTTCAGCGTAATAAGCAAATGAATTGATGTTCCAGAAACTCACGTGAGTCGGATCTTGAAATGCGCCTTGCCCATCGGTCGATGGAACCCGGATATCAACCGTGGCGTTGGGTTTGCAGATGCGCCAGATTTCATTCATCGTGTGGATGCGATCGGGTAAATGTTCAATGAGGTCATGCGCCCTGACCACATCAACACTGCTGTCAGGAAATGGAAATCGTTGGTTCAGGTCAGCAACCACATCTACACCCGGTCTGTCAGTGATATCCACCCCAACAAATCCCGCTGGCTTATGGGGGCCGCACCCTAAATCCACACACTTCAGGTCTGTTTCAGCGTCTAACATAGGGCTCAGCTTGGAAATCAAATACTGAATCACGCGATCGTAGGAACAATTTTTCTGAATATCATCGTGTAGCTGCGCGGCAATCTCACGCCGTTCGGATGCGTGACTCAGATAATAATCAATTTTGTCATTCAATTCATCAATGCTTCTGTAAGCGATCGCATGACTCACAGACGTCACTTTCGCTAAGTTTGACTTCCAATCTGTCAGGACAAAACCACCAACGCGGGCAATATCGATCACCCGATTAACCACAGCGTCGTCAAACTGAAGCGAGGTAATGTTCAAATTAATGGTTGACGCCGCGTAAATATGTCTTGTCTGCGAGTAGTCCGGTGTCGGCGCGTGATAGCGAATATGCTCTCGTTGAATGCGGCGATCGGACGGTGTCCCGCTGAGATATCCAGGATCACCGCCAGTAATATCGATCGTGAACTTGGAGTTCAGCCGCTTGATCAACTCGCCTCGAAAGGCAGGCGTCAAAAGATTAGCGCTATATTGATAGGCAAATTTTTGACTCAAGAACTTAGAGTCGTTCGATTTCAGCCCGTTTTTCTGACTGTATGCGGTTGCCGATGGATCGATCTTTTGATCGAATGACACCAGCCGCGCCCAGACATCCGCTGCAACATGGTGCGAATAGGGAAGATGGCTGAAATGGTCAAGTAATTGATTGATATCTGGCAGAACATGACCGACAAATGAAATGTCGCTGGCTGATGCTTTGGGTGAGTCAACCGGCGTAAACTCCGATGCATGAAACAGGGAGTAGACCCGCTCAAACCCGATCGCTCGCAGATCCAGGAAGTTAGCATATTCGAGACAGAAATGAATGCTTCGGTCTTTGACACGCTGCCAGCCAGCCAGCAAATGCTCTGGTGCGTGGGTAGAACCAATAAAACTGTTGCAGAGATGGTCGTGGTGCAAAAAGACGATGGTTGCTTCAAATTGCTCAAATGCAAACCGATGTTCATCTTCTAGATAGGCTGTGGACAGGGGCGCGTTGTCAAAGATAAGAAGATGCGTGAATGAGCGATCGCAGATGCATGTAGAAAAATAGTGAAACGCACTGTGGAAATCAGTAAAATTGCTCGGATCCACATACTCAACGAGATACCCTTGTCTGGTCAAAGCATCGTTATACGCCGCGGTTAGCCTGCGATAGATCGGCGTTGGTGCGCTTTCTAGTAAAAAGCTGAACATTGATTGCGCCCCTGACGTGCCATTGATTGCGTCCCTGATGATGCCATAGCTAAAGATCGTGGATTAACTAAGATCCGATTCTGCCAGTGCTCTCATCATCCTCACCTCATCACACTTTGGCGGTTCTCCTGCCAGATTAGCGTAGATCTTCAGATCGGTTGAACAGATCTCCCCAGTGGCAGGTTTAGCGAAGCCGCGATCGACCTGTACGCAAAGCTTGATTCTGTTTTGTGTTTGATCGCATTGTGATTCTCTCGATCGATGAATTAATTTCCGCTACACAAAATCCTTATCGATACTTATTCATCCCTTCAAACAGGTGCTGTTATGCTCAAAAAAGTTCGAGTTATAGTACGGTAACGTAAACTCAGCAGGAGGCGATGCCAGATGTGCGGAATTGTTGGCTATATTGGCACCCAAGCCGCCAGCGGAATATTACTGGAAGGGCTGCGAAAGCTAGAGTATCGCGGTTACGATTCTGCTGGGATTGCCACCGTCCTGGAAGGTAAGATTCACTGTGTCCGGGCCAAAGGCAAGCTCCATAATTTGGAGTCCAAGCTGGCGGGTGAAGAGAATCCAGCACGCATTGGTATTGCCCACACTCGCTGGGCGACTCACGGCAAGCCGGAGGAGTATAACGCTCACCCTCACACTGACACAGCTAATCGGATTGCCGTGATCCAAAACGGCATTATTGAAAACTACCGTGAGCTGCGCGATGAGTTAAAGGCGCGTGGCGTTGAGTTTCGCTCTGATACAGATACAGAGGTGATTCCGCACCTGATTGCTGAAGCGGTAGCAGAACTGAGTGGTCAACGGTTAGCGGCCAGCGGTCAGCAAAGCAATATCCCTTCAGCCCTCATCCTTCATCCTTCATCCCTGCTTGAGGCCGTTCGTCTGGTGGTCAATCGACTCGAAGGTGCCTTTGCGATCGCCGTCATTTCTGCCGATTACCCCGATGAACTGATCGTGGCGCGGCAGCAAGCGCCGGTGGTCATTGGCTTTGGTCAGGGTGAGTTTTACTGCGCGTCGGATACACCTGCGATCGTGCCTTATACTCGCGCCGTGTTGACCCTGGACAATGGCGAACTGGCGCGAATGACCCCCTTGGGCGTGGAAGTCTATAGCTTTGAAGGGCAGCGTCTGCGGAAAACGCCCCGCACCCTTAACTGGAACCCGGTGATGGTGGAAAAGCAGGGCTTCAAACACTTCATGCTGAAGGAGATTTACGAGCAGCCAGGCGTAGTGCGGGCGTCGCTCGAAGCTTATTTCGATAGCGCGTGGACGGCTGCCGACCATCAACACTCCCCGATTCGACTGAACTTGCCGACTGAACTGTACGCCGATCTGCAACACATCCAAATCGTTGCCTGTGGCACGAGTTGGCACGCAAGCCTGGTAGGTAAATACCTGCTGGAGCAACTGGCCGGGATTCCAACATCGGTGCAGTATGCGTCTGAGTTCCGCTATGCGCCGTCGCCCCTCACGCCTCATACGCTCACTATTGGTGTGACGCAATCGGGGGAAACGGCAGACACTCTGGCAGCGCTGGATATGGAGAAACAGCGGCGGGCTGGACATGGGCCAGCATTTCAGGCACGGCTGCTGGGTATCACCAATCGTCCCGAAAGTTCGTTGGGACAGCTGGTGCCCCACATCATTGACACCCATGCGGGTATTGAGATTGGCGTAGCCGCGACGAAAACCTTTGTCGCGCAGTTGATGGCGTTTTACTGTCTGGCGATCGACCTGGCGCAGCATCGCCAGGTAATTGCACCGACTCAGCTTGAACAACTGCTGGCGGGCCTACAGCAGCTACCGGCACAAATTGAAATGGTGCTGGAAAGCCAGGAACGCTACATTGAACAACTCGCCCACGACTTTGCCGAAACGCAGGACTTCATCTTTTTGGGACGGGGTATCAACTTCCCGATCGCCCTGGAAGGTGCCCTCAAACTCAAGGAAATCAGCTACATCCATGCCGAAGGGTATCCCGCTGGTGAAATGAAGCACGGCCCGATCGCGCTCCTGGATGCGAAGGTGCCTGTAGTGGCGATCGCGATGCCGGGAACGGTGTTTGAAAAAGTGCTGTCCAACGCCCAGGAAGCGCGGGCGCGAGATGCCCGTTTAATTGGCGTGACACCAATGGATGAACAGGAAGCAGCCCATACGTTTGATACGGTCATTCCAGTGCCGCACATTGATGAACTGCTGTCGCCGATCGTCACGGTGATTCCCCTCCAACTGCTGGCCTATCACATTGCCGCCCGTCGAGGCTTAGACGTGGATCAGCCAAGGAATCTAGCGAAGAGCGTTACAGTAGAGTAAATTAATTGGCCGTCTATGATGCTGTCTATTAATAGCCCTACGGTTGCTGTTCGTCGTTTATCTGTACAGGATTACCACCAGATGGCAGAATCTGGTATCTTGCAGCCGGATGAACGGGTTGAGCTATTAGAAGGGCAAATGATTCAAATGGCAGCGAAAGGAACCGCTCATAGCGCAGCCGTTACTCGCATAGAGCGGTTGTTAAGACATCGTTTGGGGAACCAGGTTTTGCTTCGGTTTCAAGATCCAGTACGGCTGAATGATTATTCGGAGCCAGAACCGGATGTTGCCGTTGTACAGCCAAATACAATGCTCTACGAGGATCACCATCCTACCCCGTCAGAGGTTTTCCTGCTCATTGAGGTTTCTGATACGACCCTCAAGTTTGACCGTGAAGTGAAAGCGCCTGCTTATGCTCGTGCTGGTATTGCAGAGTATTGGGTGTTGGATGTGAATGGTCGCAAGCTACATGTCTATCGTATGCCCGGTACGGATGGTTATCAGAGTGAGGCAATTCTGTCGGAAGCATTGACGATCGCACCGTTGGCGTTTCCAGACTGTGTGATTGCGGTACGGGAGCTGGTGCGATCGCGGTGAACCGTTCCAATCTGAACTCACACCTTCCAATCTGAACTGACACCTGAAATGATTTTGATGCGTTGAGAGTGTATTTGCGCTTGGGCATTCTAGGCTGGTCAACCCTTCAGGGAGAAACCTACTATGTCTCTGCCTCCAATTAGTGCAACGCTTGACGCGAACGATCGAGAAACGGTGATGACCGCGCTCGCCACCATTAAGGCAAAGCTGCCGTTTTTGATCGATTTGACCGCAGACGATCGCAAAGCTATACCCAAGATGGGCGATAAGAGTCGAGCGTTTGTGAGTAAGGCGTTGGAGGTGGCAACGCAGAACCCGGACTTTTTGCCGCGATCATTTAACCTGGAGGAGTTGCGAAAGGATGTCCAGTTGTTTGAGGCGATGTATCCGATCGTGGTAGCGCTGACGCAGCTACAGGAATTGGTGGATGATACCTGTTTGGCGGCGGGCAGTGAGGCGTATGCAGCAGCGTTGCAGGTGTATAACTACGCGAAGGCAAGTGGACAGGGGGTGGGGCTAGATGCGGTAGTGGGTGAGATGGGGCAGCGGTTTGCTCGGAAACCCCGGAAGGTGAAGGCTCAGGAGGGAACGGTGAAGGTTGAAGGGGCAACGGTGCAGTAAAAAGCCTGACAATTCGACTTCTGAAGACGACAATTGCAGCTCAGAGCTTGAAGGTTGGAGCAAAAAGCTCGACGTTCCAGGTTCTGAGCTTCGCTTTTGGAGCAAAAAGGTCGGAGTTTCGAGTAAAAAGGTCGGAGCGTCGAGTTCTGAGCTTGAAGTTTCGAGTTCGGAGATCGGAGTTTCGCGATCAAAGCTTGATTTGTCGAGATCAGAGAGTGGAAGGTGAGGGTTGGAGGGCGAACCATCCTGTTTAAAAGCCAAAGCTTTGTATAGAGAGGCTGACATTTCAGGCTTAGAGGGTGAAGGATGGAGATTTAAGTGGGAACACTGAACCTTAGATTCTGCTTTGCCTGGTTTTAACGTTTGTCTCTGAGAAAATCACCATGAGTGCTTTTGAAACGTACATTCGAGATTTGCAGGAAATTCAGGCAACGAAGGCTGGTACAAAAGAGACTTCTTACTATGGGGCGTTAGACAAACTGCTGAATGAGTTGGGTAAGACGCTGAAGCCAAAAGTGCGCTGTGTGATGCAGTTGAAAAACATTGGTGGAGCAGGAATGCCAGATGGCGGGTTGTTTACTGCCAGTCAGTTTCAGAGAAAAGCAGCCGATACGCCCGCGAATCCTACGAATCCAGAGCGGGGTGTGATTGAGATTAAGGGCACTGGTGATGATGCCTGGGTCACTGCCCAAACGAAGCAGGTTTCTAAGTATTGGGACAAATATCGTCAGGTCTTAGTGACGAACTACCGCGATTTCGTGCTGATTGGTCAGGATGGGAACGGGCAACCTGCGACGCTGGAAACTTATCGTCTAGCGAAAAATGAAGTGGAGTTTTGGGAAAAAGCGAAGAATCCCAAACAGTTTGCTCAGGAGCAGGCGGAACAGTTCACTGAATATCTGAAGCGGGTAATGCTTCAGTCTGCCAGCATTACGACACCCAAAGATCTTGCCTGGTTTCTGGCTTCCTATGCCAAAGATGCGAAGGCACGGGTGGAGAAGACGGATTTACCTGCGTTAGAGACGTTACGCACAGCATTGGAGGAGGCATTAGGGATTACATTTACGGGCGATAAGAAAGACCCCAAGAAGGGAGAGCGGTTTTTTAAGTCCACGCTGGTGCAAACGCTGTTTTATGGGATTTTTTCGGCGTGGGTGTTGTGGCACAAGCAGCAGGAACAGGGAAAGTTTGACTGGCGAGTAGCAGCCTATTACCTGCATGTTCCGATGATTAAAGCGTTGTTTGAAAAGGTGGCAACGCCTACTAATCTTGGCAAGCTAGATTTGGTGGAGGTGTTGAATTGGGCAGGGGAGGCACTGAATCGGGTCGATCGCGCCTCGTTTTTCACCAGGTTTGAGGAAGCTCAAGCGGTGCAGTATTTCTATGAGCCGTTTTTGGAAGCGTTTGATCCAGAGTTACGCAAGGATTTGGGCGTTTGGTATACACCACCGGAGATTGTGCAATACATGGTGGCGCGGGTGGATACGGTCTTGCGGGAAGAGTTACAGATTGAAGATGGCTTAGCCGATCCAAATGTAAATGTGTATATTCTTGATCCTTGTTGCGGTACGGGCGCATTTTTGGTGGAAGTGCTGAAGCGGATTGAAACTAATCTGCAAGATAAAGGCATGGGAGCATTGGTGGGTTCGCAACTGAAGGAAGCCGCGATGAAGCGGGTCTTTGGCTTTGAAATTTTGACAGCTCCATTTGTGGTGGCGCATTTGCAATTGGGGTTAGTGCTGCAAAATTTGGGTGTGCCGTTGAGTGATGAACAGGAACGGGTGGGGGTGTATTTGACAAATGCGCTGACCGGATGGAAACCGCCCGACCCAGAAAAGGAAAAGTTTGTGCAATTGCAGCTTGCAGGACTGCCGGAATTGCAAGAAGAACGTGATGCAGCGGAAAAAATTAAGCAGTCGAAAAAGGTGCTGGTGGTATTGGGCAATCCGCCTTACAACAGCTTTGCGGGGATGGCAGTGGATGAAGAACGCGAACTCTCCAATGCTTATCGCACGACCAAGAAAGCACCGAAACCGCAGAGTCAGGGATTAAATGATCTCTATACTCGCTTCTTTCGCATGGCAGAAAGACAAATTGTAGAGGAAACCGGGAAAGGCGTTGTTTGTTTTATCTCTAATTATTCCTGGTTAGACGGACTCTCTTTTACAGGAATGCGAGAGCATTACATTGAATGCTTTGATTCTGTCTGGATCGATAACCTACATGGTGATCGCATCATTTCTGAATATGCGCCTGATGGACGTACCAGTGAAACTATCTTTGCCATGCAGGGAACTTCTGTAGGTATCAAGATTGGTACAGCAATTAGTTTGTTAGTTACAAAAGCTCCTAAAGAATCTTTAGAACAATGCAAGATTCTGTATCGAGATGTGGATCAAGCTAGAGCGTCTGAACGTAGACAAGCTCTTGTTAGCAGTTTGGAAGGTTCGGATTTTGACAGCCAATACATTCAGATATCTCCCGCGATCGCCCTCGGTCTACCCCTCAAACCAAGAAAATTTGAAGAAGCTTATACTACGTATCCGAAATTAACAGAATTATTTTCCACATTCTTTCCAGGTGTAAAAACAAGTAGAGATAATTTCGTAATAGATATTGATGCAGATCGTTTATCCAATCGAATGCAGCAGTATTTCGATTCTAATATTAGTCACGAACATATACGCCAACTCTTCCCCGATGTAATGGTTAGCACTGAAGGGTTTTCTGCTGAAGCCATTCGTGTCCATCTTCAGAAAAAAGGATTTGCCGTTAATAACATTGTTCGATACTGTTATCGTCCTTTTGACATTCGTTGGTTGTACTGGGAATCAGAACAAAAGCTTTTAGATAGAAGCCGTCCTGAATATCTTCCTCACGTATTTCCTGGAAATCTATGGGTTGAAGCTCGACAGAAACAACCGATGGAACGTTTTGATCGGGGATATGTGACCAGTGTATTAGCAGACAACTTTGGCAATGGGTTATCGAGTTTCTTTCCCTTGCTACTAGCTAATACTGGAACGAAACAGATCTCGCTACTTGAAAAGAATGATGATGATGAGAAAACCATTGAGAATCTGAGCGTTGAAGCCAAAGCTTATATTAATAAGCTAAAAGTCGCTGCTTCTGATCTTTTTCACCATATGATCGCGGTTCTCCATTGCCCTGCATACCGCGCTGAAAATTCAGGAGCTTTACGCCAAGACTGGGCACGTATTCCCCTACCCGATCGCCGCGAAACTCTGATTGCCTCTGCAAAGCTTGGTCGTCAAATTGCTGCACTCCTCGATCCAGAAACCCCGGTTCCCGGTGTCACCTCTGGCAAACTGCGTCCTGAGCTGAAAACCATTGCGGTTGTTTCTCGCGTGGGTGCTGGCAACCTTGACCCCAATACTGACTTTGCCTTAAAAGGAAATTGGGGCTATGCAGGACAAAACGGTGTGATGCCTGGAAAAGGGAAGGTGAGCGATCGTGTTTACTTGCCGGAAGAGATCCCCCCTGCCCCCCTTGAAAAAGGGGGTAAAGAAGAAGTCCCCCTTTTGAAGGGGGATTTAGGGGGATCGACCCATGATATTTATCTGAATGACATCGCTTACTGGAAAAACATTCCCGATCGCGTGTGGAATTACACGATCGGCGGGTATCAGGTGATCAAAAAATGGTTGAGCTATCGAGAGCAGGAATTGTTGGGACGATCACTCACGCAAGCAGAAGTGATGGAAGTAACCAACATGGCACGACGTATTGCAGCCATTTTGTTGCTAGAACCTGCATTAGATGCAAACTATGAGGCAGTGAAACAATCAACGTATCAATGGACAAAGTAGAAAAAAGGTGTGAAGCATACCGATTCAATGGAAGTGAAAACCAAATGAGCGAAACCATAAGCAGCACCGATGTCATTCAAAAATTGCGTCACCTGAAACCCGAACTCGAACAACGCTATGGCGTCACTCGGATTGGGGTCTTTGGTTCTGTGGCACGCAATGAAGCCCATAGCGATAGTGATATCGATATTGTGATCGAGATGGCACCCGATCTGTTAAAGCGGGCAAGCCTCAAGGCAGAACTAGAACTATTTTTTGGCAAAAACGTTGATGTCGTGCGCTATTGGCACGGCATGAATCATTTCTTAAAAACAAGAATCGATCGGGAAGCCATTTATGTCTGATCGAACCCTGCTTTTAGAATTATTTGTTGAAATCGATGAGGCGATCAGAAGAATCGAGCGAAGATTTGCAGAGATTGGCTCACCTGAAGACTTTATTAGAGATGACAATGGACTCGATCGCCTGGATGGCATTAGTATGATGCTAATTTCGATTAGTGAAAATATCAGAAGGATCGAAAAAATTGCCGGAGCCGATTTCTTGAATCGCCATCCCGACATTCCCTGGTTAGGCATCAAAGGAATCAGAAATATCCTGGCTCACGACTACTTCAACATAGACGCTGAAGAAATATACAAGATCTGTGCCAGTGATTTAGAACCTCTAAAAGCAGTATTGGCAAGAATGCGTAGCGAAAATCTTTTTTGAACTTGAGTCCTTAAGCGTCAATGACATTGCTGAAAAGCCGGAGAATAAACTATGACAAGCGCTAAAGAACAACTCATTCAAGAACTTGATCAAACGCCCGATTTCATCGTACAAGAGGTTTTAGATTTTCTGCTGTTCATCAAAGTTCGGTTCAAGCACAACATCAAAGAAGAGCAGACTGATAGTTCGCAACAAGCCCCCAGTCTTCCATCCTTTCTCCAGTTTGTTGAAGAGATTAGCGCCCAAATTCCCAAAGAGGAATAGGCAAAGCTACCTAGTGACCTTTCTAAAAACATCGATCACTACTTGTATGGCTCACCGAAGGACGAGGAATGAAAACAGTCTTTGCTGATGCAGGTTACTGGATCGCCACTTTGAACAAGCGGGCTTCATGGCTCTCCTGCGATAATTGCTACTTCGTCCATCATCTGGGAGTTCTATCAATCAGGGACATTGGTAGAGTCTTGTGAAATATAACCCAGACAAACACCGTAGGCGATCAATTCGCTTAAGAGGCTATGACTACACCTCTCCCGGTGCCTACTTCATTACACTTTGTGCCCATCAGCGGGAATGCCTCTTTGGTGCCGTTGTCAATGGTGAGATGCAGTTGAATGCTGTAGGGCAAATGGTGAATGCCTGTTGGTAACGGTTGCCATCCTATTTCCCGCATCTTGTTCTGGATGTTTTTGTTGTCATGCCCAATCACATTCACGGCATTTTGGTTTTGATTGATTCCGGTAGGGGCGAAGCATTCGGCAGAGAGCGTAATGCTAAAGACCAACATCATTACCCGGATGCTTCGCCCCTCCAACCACGCGGCACCACACCGGGCGAAGCATTCGCACAGAACGTGTTGCTCCAGCCGAAAATCATTGCCCGAACGCTTCGCCCCTACAACCACGCGGTACAACCCCAGGATCGGTTGGAGCGATGATTCAAAATTTCAAATCCATCTCGGCCCAGCAAATCAACCGCCGTTGCCAACCAAACACCATCAAAATTTGGCAGCGCAATTACTATGAACACATTGTTCGCAACGAAGAATCACTCCAACACCTGCGGCAATACATTCAAAACAATCCCCTATCCTGGCAGGAAGACCAACTGCATCCTGATGTGCCGTCCAAGTGGTAGGGTGATTGCACTCAAAAGGCTGCTGTTGGTGGGGCGGCGCATAATGATCAGGGGCACCGGTCGTTAGTACCCATTCTGCAACGTGGGGCAACAACCGCCGCTATCCTTGCGGGTTGGCGAATCGATATAGTGTGAAGAATACTATTCGCCTGAGCCTCGCTCAAGCGGCGTTGATGAAACTTTTAGTGATCGAAGATGATGCTTTGCTCCGTGCAACACTGGTGCAAGTACTGGAGTCTAATGGCTACGAGATTGACCTGGTCGATAATGGGCCGCTTGGGTTTGAGTTCGCGATGGGCACGAACTACGATCTCATTCTGCTCGATGCTCAGATTCCTGGGTTCGATAGCATTCGTCTTTGTCGGCAACTGCGATCGCAGGAGTATGGCAGACCAATTTTGCTCCTCACTGCCGATGATACCGATGCCAGCGTGGTCGCTGGCTTGGATGCTGGAGCCGATGACTACATTAGCCAGCCTTACGCACCAGAAGTGCTGCTGGCAAAAGTCCGGCTGTGGCTCCGACGTGGTGCGGCCTGGGCTGCCGTAGCAGCAACTAAACGCCCAACGGCAGTGTTGACATGGGGCACGCTCTGTTTAGACCCAGAAGCGGGACGCGTCACGGTTGGCGACCAGGTGATTCCGCTTACGGCAACGGAGCACAACCTGCTGGAATTATTTCTGCGAAACCCAAACCGCATTTTCAGCCGTAGTGCCATTCTGGATCGCCTGTGGAGTCTGGCTGATGCCCCCAGCGATCGCGCAATTGTGACGCATATCAAGGACGTGCGGAAAAAGCTGAAGGCGGGTGGGTTAACCCAGGACGCGATCGAAACAGTGTATGGCATGGGCTATCGGCTGAAACCTGCCCCTGTCCCACAGGATAGCCCCCAAGACCCACCGCGCCGTGCTAAAGCAGAGTCTGCGGTTGAGCAGGTTCGAAGACGGTTTCAGGGGACGTTTCAGGAGCAGGTCGCGGTACTGGAACAGGCAAAGGTAGCTCTGGCAGCAGGGTGCTTAGCGGCAGACCTGCTGCAAACGGCGAGGCAAGCGGCGCATAAGCTGGCGGGGTCGCTGGCAACGTTTGGCTACCCCGAAGGATCCAAGCTGGCTCGCTCAATTGAGCATCTCTTAATGACTTCTGGCCTCTCGTCGTCTGCAACCCTCACGCAATTCTCTGAACTGGTTACCGCCTTAACCCAAGCGCTGGCGGTTGCTCTAGTCACACCCACGATCGCCAACGATCCACTACGACTGCCTCAAGTGTTGGTAATCGACGATGATGTTGCCCTGACTGAACGCCTTGAGGAGGAATCGGTTGTCTGGGGCTGCCGTCTGGAAATCGTCTCCACACTGGCTGCCGCGCGATCACGTCTGGCTCTCGATGCGCCTGACCTGGTGCTGCTGGACTTGAGCTTTCCTGAAGTCGAAGGGGATGGATTAACGCTGTTGCAGGCGATCGCCGAGCAATCCCCAGGGCTACCGGTGATTGTGTTTACGGGCCGTGATAACCTGGTCGATCGACTGGCCGCTTCTCGACTGGGAGTACGGAAATTTTTGTCCAAGCCTGCCAGCACCGAGCAGATCTTTCGCGTGATCGGGCGTGTGCTGACAAAACCGCCAACAGCAGACGCTGAAGTGTTGATTGTTGACGATGACCCGGCCATGCTATCG
>JAJPKC010000376.1 GCA_021323955.1 Oscillatoriales cyanobacterium Centralia_MAG_596
AGACTAAGAATCAGAGGCAGGATCTGAAGCGCAATCAATGAGTAGAGCACACAGAAATAGAGCAAATACGTCCAGTAAACTTTCTGCCACAGCGTAAAATGCTTGGATTTCCAAACGCGTCGCTGGTACTTAAAGCTCACTTCTAGCCACCCCTGGGCCCATCGCTTGCGCTGGAACCAGAAGGAATTAAAGTCGGCTGGAGCAAGCTCGGTTGTAATAATACTGCGATCGTGGAGGATACGATAGCCGCTTAACAGAGTCCTCATAGAAGCATCAATATCTTCAGTGAGCATCGCTGGATTAAAGCGGATCTGCTGCAGCGCCTCCGTGCGCCAATAGCCATTTGACCCACCAAAAATGGTGGAGTCAGTCAGGAACGATTTTGCGGCGTGGCTGACCCCATAAAGGGTTTCAAACTCGATCGCGATATTGAGCGTTAACAAACTGTGGCGATGATTGCGAATGATGTTGCGACCCTGCACGACATCATAGTCATGCTCCAGCCAGCGCCAGGCCCGCTGGAAGCAGTCGGGTGCCGGATGATGGTCGGCATCCAAAATACAGGTAATCTCTCCCGTCACAATCCGCAGGGCTGCGTTCAAATTCTCCGCTTTAGAGTGGCTCCCTTCCACGCGGAGTAAGCGCAGCTCTGGGTGGATGTGGGTCAACCGCCGCAAATCATCTTCGATCGGCAGATCCACAGGCGTGTTGTAAGCCAAAATAACTTCCAGTCCCGCAGCAGAGCGATGAACGTGCTTGAGAATATGCTCCAGGGTTTCTAAGATGATGTCCTGCTCGTTCGGCAGGTAAGCGGCAACGATAAACGAACAGCGTGGCAGGGGGTTTGTTGCTGGCGGTCGCTTGCTACCGCTAATCCCCAATGCGGATTTAGCAGACTGCTTGAATTGAGCAAGATGATTGGTAGCAGGCTTGTTTTTTACCGCAAATCGTCGAAATAAAGCGTTCGTCGCTTCTAGAAAAATGATGAGGGAACTTAAAAGGAAAAATGTGGCGATCGCAACGTGGATTCGAATTAGCGGCATCCCGCCGAGGCGCAAACAGTAGTAAAAAATGGTGGGTACACCAATCAACAAAACATGGGTGTATATCAGCTTATGTAGATCGCCGGTCCACTTCCTCACTTTAGCCATCCTCCAATCATTAGGGTTAGGTGTGTCAACGCTCAGCAAGCGACAGCCTGCAATAGGCACTTAGAAGAAAGCAGAGTTCCTGCCCACTGCATCGGATCCGGAGCGCTTTGCCACGGGCTCCAGGTCGTCTTCATTCACCCACAGCGATCGCCGCCCATCGCTGATTTGACACAAGAAAAACTCCCGCTCATCAAGCAATTTTTCAACCTTTAGAATTGTCCAACCGGCCTTTTGCTGGTAAAGCACCTCGTCACCCACACAGGAGCTCCACCGGCGACGAGGCGGCACCGTAGTACGCGTCAAAACGTAGTCCAAATCTCGCAGTAGACCAAGCACTACACGCTGAATCATCGGCGTGGCATAGTCTGCCAGAACAGCCAGGATGAGTGTCCCAATAACCATCAAGGGGAGCAGCCAATAGTACAGGGACAGATCATCCTGAATGACGAGCCGAACGGTGCGGTCAACCACAAAGTTGTGAATCAGAAAATAGCTGTAGCTGTGCGCCCCGAGCCAGACGAGAATCGACTGCATCCATCTGGGCTGGGCGATCGCGCGAAAAACCACCATACAGCAGAGTGCCAGCCCCATCGGCAGAAGCAGATCGACCACCACCCAACCCGCCCGGTAAAACTGGCACACAAAACCGATCGTGTACAGCAGAAGACCGACCAGGAATGCGCGCTGCGGCTTCCAAAAGACGGGTCCCTTCCCCTGCGTATAAAGCCGCGCCACCACCATGCCGACCACAAACGTGCTGAGCTTCGATACGAACAGTAGAAACGGATGCCAGTCGGTCGGCGTATCCAAAATAACGTAGGTTGGATGTCCGCCAAACTGGTAGGTTGCCAGCACCCGATACACCAGCGTAATCAGAGTACTGACTACCAGCAAGTTCCTTGGCCCCCAGCGTTGGAGCAAGTGCCACAAAAACGGAAAGACGATCGTGAAACTGATAATCAGTGGCACAAACCACCAGGGGCCACTGGTCGCCAATAATAATTCGCCACCGTAATCAAACAGCAGCGGAAACGTGGCACCGGCAAATGTATGCCACACACTGGGAATGTAACTATGGGTGGCCACACCGATCGCCCACAGCATGGGGTAAGACAACCACGCTACCGTCCAGAAGGGCCACAGAATCCTTAAAAGACGCCGCTTGAGGAAACTCCCCACTTCCAGGTGCTGATCCTTAACGGATAACACCAGGCTAAACCCACTGATAAGGACAAACACATCGACAAATTGGAACCCAAACCAGGTCGGGATACCCAACAGCCGCAGAAAAAATCCAGGATCGATAGCACCTGTACCTTCAACTGGAGTCAATAGCTGCCGCAAATTTTCTATTAACCCCGTTGGTTGAGGGGTGTAGGCGTAGCCCGTGAAGAGTAATTGAGCGTGATAAAGCAGCAACATGACTGCCGCAACGCTACGAATTCCTTCTAACCAGGCTAAACGCTGCGATCGAGGCATTTTGGGATTGACCATTAATTTCTAAAATCTCTTTTAATCACAACAGTCCTGAGTACACAGAAGCACTGGCAATGGCCACTTAACACTGTTCCGCGCTTGGACGTACCAATCAGGCTAAATCACTCACAAAGATCACTGAGTAGCCGCATTCAGGGACTTAGTTCATACATACCCAAACTCAAAAACGTTATGCATTTGCAGGAACAGAACCAGTGACAATGGAAATGCCGATCAATTCATGGGTCTGGTGTCTTACTAAACAACCTTGTCGACTAACAGCTATCTTGCGAAAGATTATATTGTTGATACGGGAATATGAGTTTTAGTCACATCCTCCCGAAGAGATACATATTTCTTTATAGTTCATCTAGTTACCCACGACTGTCTTTAAAAGTCAGATTTTGGTTAAATTGACCATTCCCCCAACCATTGATGAGACTTTTTTATCATTCGTTGCTCAAGCGTCAAGATTTTACCAACTGTACGCTGCCTTGACCGGGTCGGGTCGCGTTCCCTAACACCGCTAACGATTTTATGTTGATTCCGTTGTCTCCAGCGAATCTTACACAGCTCGCTGCTCAGGGATTTCTCGAGCTTGTCAGGCGGGATCACTCCGTGAGAATTCTGATGACTAACGTTTATGTGTTCCAGTCAAACTACTGCGTACAGAGGTAGAACAGCGGTGAATAATCTGTACTAGCCGTCGAGCGACAGGTTAGACCTCCTCCAAAAGCCAAGTTACAATGGTGTGACTAACGATGAAACAGTCACTTGTTGCAGTTGCGCCCCCTTATACCAGTAGTATTACTGAATAAGTCCGGCCTTCACGCGTTGTCTTCACCAGTCTTTCGGTGCCTGGTAGTTGTCAAAAATATTGTGATGCGATCGCTCTCAAGTGCCAATATCCATTCCCTGTTGAGCAACTAACATGCCTCAGCATCTGGACTCAGAAGCAGACTTTTTTTACCAACAAGGGTTGCAGCTTAGCCGTGCTGGTGCCTTTGAAGATGCCCTGATTAGTTTCGATCGGGTGTTGCAATTGCATCCTGACTGGCACTACATCTGGTACATCCGGGGCATTGCCCTCTCCGAATCGGGCCGCTATGAAGACGCTGTCGCCAGCTTCAACCAGGCGCTCGATCTCGAACCCAATCTTCCAGAAGCTCTAAACAGCCGGGGCATGGCGCTTTACAATTTGCACAGCTACGAAGAAGCCGTCGCCAGATACGATAAAGCTATTAAGCTAAAGCCAAACTTTTACCAGGCCTGGTACAACCGGGGCAACGCGCTCGACAAGTCAGGATGTTACGAAGCCGCACTGAAAAGCTACGACAAGACCTTAGAGTTTGAACCAGACTACTCAAAGTCCTGGTATAACCGCGGCATTATGTTATATAAGCTGGGGCGATTTGAAGAGGCGATCGATAGCTACGACCAGGCCATTAAGTACCGACCGCATTATTCCCACGCCTGGTATAACCGGGCAAACACGCTGAATCAGCTTGGTCGTCATCGCGAAGCCCTGATTAGTTACGATCGCGTACTCACAATCAAACCCGAATGGTACGGAGCCTGGTATAACCGCGGTAACGTCCTGCACAAGCTTGGGCGACACGAAGAAGCCATTTACAGTTACAACAAGGCACTAGAGGTCAACGCGACTCTCTACGAAGCCTGGTATAACCTGGGCAATGCCTTTGATGCACTCGGGCGGTACGACGAAGCGATCACAAGTTATCGTAAAGCGCTAGCGCTAAAGCCGAACCTGCGAGAAGCCTGGTACAACTGGGGCTGCGCTTTGCACAAGTCTGGTCGCTACCGTGAAGCCATTACTAGCTACGATCGAGCCATTGAGCTTAACCCGGGTTTTGCCAAAGCGTGGTTCAGTCGCGGGTCTGCGTTTCGCAAACTAGGGCTGTATGCTGAGGCCATCACCAGCTACGACAAAGCGGTTCAATTTCAACCCGACATGTCTGAAGCCTGGTACTGCCGTGGTATTGCGTTGGGGCACCTGGGCCAAAATGAAGAAGCGATCAAGAGCTACGATCGTGCCCTCAGCATCAACCCCGACTCCCACCCCATCTGGTACAGCCGCGGCTCTGCTCTCGGTCATCTGGGCGATTATGAATCTGCGGTTGCTAGCTATGACAAAGCACTGGAAATTAAGCCCGATTTCCCTGACGCCCAGAGTCGTCGCGCACTGGCCCTAGACAACAACCAGTC
>JAJPKC010000187.1 GCA_021323955.1 Oscillatoriales cyanobacterium Centralia_MAG_596
AAAGTAAAGCGAAATGGTAAGGCAATGATGGTGTAGCCATCTAGATAAAGCTGCTCGAGTAAAAAGCGATAAAAGAACGTGGGAAAACTACCAAAGAACGTACCACCAATAAATTGAATAATACCTTTCGGCTGGGGATGGGGTGCAACCCAACTAAACGAAAGGGGATAAAATTTCAAGCGTGCGGTTACATCCTGCTGAGTGTTCTTAAATGTTTCAGAACAACAAGTATGCGGTTGCTGAGGTTGGTCAGCTCCATTTATAGTCCACTGGATTTGCGGGTCGGAATGCATCATGTTTGCAAAAAGATGGGTGATTTGAAAAACGCGCCTCAGCAGACATCAAGGGCAGATGGAGAATATATCTCGCATTGGAAGAGAAGCTGCTGATCGATGGTTATTTCACAGCAGCTTTCTTCAAATGCGTTCAAACCTTTAATAAGGTTCTGGCCGATCGCCAGCGATCGACCAGGATTGGCTTAGAACACGTATAGTGGGCCTTGAGCCGTTGGCAACACACTAGACTCTTCACTTACCACAGTCAGATTTGGCAAGCTGCCCCGGAAGAAGGTGCCGCGTGTTTGTGGTGACAGTAAGAGTTGGGTGCCTGCTGGAGCGTCGATCGTGACATACCCACGCAGTTCATAGTTCGGTGCGCCTCCTTGCTGCAAAATTTTCTGCACATCGGGCTGAAGCAGGAAGGTAGTTGTATCCGTACCCCTGACAGAGTTGACTGAATCAAGCTTTGCCTCCAGCACAAAGGAAGGCGTGCTAACCACCAGGGGGATTGATTTAGCGGTGGTTTTATCCGTGAAGGTCAGGGGGATTGCAGGGGGATTAATGCCATTCAAGACAAACCGTAGCGTAATGGGAGGTGCAGGGGTCACTTGCTCATTCTGAGTAAAGTTGGAAATGATCAAGAAATACGCTTGCACAACGAAAGGATCTTCAATGCCAGCAGGCGTGAACTTGGATGGAATAATTGGTTGCGCCAGGAGTTCAAAACTAGAGACGAGTTTACTGGTCATAAAGGAAGAGTCCTCAGTGAAGTAGTTGAAAGACTGTTCCAAAGTAACCAAACAACGGTCAGAAAGATGGTGCCCCCTGGGGTAATCTTTGCTCCTCCTGACTGTCGTTCCTACGAAATAGACGCCGTCTTTATTGTTGATTGCCCACCCGGTGTTGAGTATTTGGAGTGCTGGGCGCGGTAGCAGCAAATGTTGTCATTATTTGTATTGATGCTCATCCATTAGCTATCCATTAGCTGTAGTGGGAGCCGGTCTGGACAAGAATTTAACAAATCCATCACGGCAAGCGTGGCTATTTTATCGTTGGGAAGTTTGACCAGTTACAGCGCGGCATCCCTTACAGCGCCGTTGTGATGCCTTACGAAAGGATTTTATATTAATTGAGATTTAGTCTCCAACTTTAGTCGAAGACAGGCTAGTACCTGAGGTGGATGCCTTCAGCAATCCTCAGAATGCACCAAACTGTAGACTCGCAGTGGACGACAGATAGGCAGCAATTCCTTATATTAAATTCATGCAAACGCTTACGGCTATTGAGCTACAGGCTTGAAGTTTGTTTGACAGGTCTGAACGATGAGTAGCGATCGCAAACATCATTCCTTGTTTGTCCCCCCTTCAATTCAGGATCACATTCAAGGTGTGCTAAGTGCGAGTGTTTTACTCATCATGTATGGAGATTATGAATGTTTTCAAAGTGCAAGCACCTATTGAAAGGAGCACATTATGAGTAGCAATCCCATCAACCGTCAAAAGATGAAACTCGAAGTGGTGGTCATTCCCGTCTCTGATGTCGATCGAGCGAAAGATTTCTATAAAACATTGGGATGGCGACTGGATGCTGACTTCGTTACTAGTGAAGACTTCCGGGTATTGCAGTTCACGCCTCCCGGATCGGAAGCCTCGATCATCTTCGGTAAAGGCGTGACCTCAGCCGCACCCGGTTCAGTGCAGGGTCTGCACCTGATCGTTTACGACATTGAGGCCGCCCACGCCGAACTCGTCGGCAATGGTGTGGATGTGAGTGAGGTATTTCACGACATCAACGGAGTTTTCCACCACGCTGGAACTGAGGGTCGGGTAGCGGGTCCCGATCCCAAAAGGGGCGACTATGCTTCGTTTGCATCATTCAGCGATCCGGACGGCAATGGTTGGGTACTTCAAGAAGTGAAGACGCGCGCTCCCGGTCGCGAGTGGAATTCTACGCAGGCACAAGGTATAGATGTTGCCACCCTGGCAAATCTTCTGCGCGAGACGGCAGAGCACCACGACCATTACGAGAAAACGCACGCCGAGCACCATTGGTGGGACTGGTATGCACCCTATCTGAACGCACGTCAGCATGGCCGCAGCCCAGAAGAGGCCACCGCTGCCGCTGACCGTTACATGGAAGCGGTTTCTCCCAGTCTTTCTAAATAACGCCTAAAACGAGAACACATGATGCAAACGCCGAAAGTATGGTTGATTACCGGAGCTTCCAGAGGCTTTGGGTTAGAAATTGCCAGAGCTGCTCTGGCTGCGGGCGATCGAGTCATCGCAACGGTTCGCCGTCAGCCCGCACAACTCGCTACTGCCCTGCATAAGCACCCAGA
>JAJPKC010000025.1 GCA_021323955.1 Oscillatoriales cyanobacterium Centralia_MAG_596
CCGCCGCCCTGCGCCGTATGCGTCGGCGTCCCTCAATCATTACCGCTTGCTATATCCAAGCTGAATTATGGCCGTAATGCCACCCTATTGTACGAGTCTCAATAGTGACACTTTCCATTGGCAAGAGCATGAAAAATACCCGCAATTTCAGGTTGACTCAAAGTCCGATTGTAAATGCTGATTTCATCAAGGGCTCCTAACCATCGATAAAGAGGGACTCCAACGGTTCGAGCCCCAATATACATATCATATGTCGTTTGCGGCACGATTGCTCCAAAATTTGTCTGGACTATCTGTGCTCCATCTACGTAAATTATCGCTGTCCCCGAAGCCTTGTCAAATGTTAGGGCTACATGGTGCCAGAGCCCAATACCGGTCATATTTCCACCGGTCGCAAGAATATGATTCATGCCCGAGGTATCCACTACGTTAGCAAATAGGTCACCAGAGGTCATTACGCTGGACCAGAAATGCACTCCGTAACTCGATCCAGAGTCCCATTCTACAATAGGCCGCATCGTATTGTCTGCTGGCCGGATCCAGCCTTCTATTGTAAAGCCGCTCGAAGCTCCCAGGTTCATAGATGCACTTGCTTGAACCTTGACATCGGTATCCGAGCCATTCATTGAGAAAGCGTTATTAACTTCGCCATCCGTGTAAACGAGATGTCCTTGGACAACACCGTCGTTTTGTGCCTGATAATCGCGAGCAGAGCCGTCTCCTCCCCACCAACTCACGAGACCAGACGGCCTCGCAAAGCACGAGCAACTAAGGCACACTTTACCTTGATTTTGCGCAGCAAAGATAGACCAAACCTCCGAGGCCGAAAGTTCTCGATTGTACAATGAGACCTCATCCATGAGACCGGACCAACGTGTCCCTCCAGTATAGCGTGCGCCGAGCCACAGGTCGTAGGTCGTCTGAGCAGTTACAGATCCGACTTGACTTTGTGCGGCCTGGATGCCGTTCAAATAAATCGTTGCCATGCCAGAGGATTTGTTGTACGTCAATGCTACATGCTGCAACAGATTTGGCACAAGGATCGAAGGCGAACTCTCAAATGTGTGGTTAACCCCGTTGACATCCTGAATGTCGGCGTAAAGAGTTCCAGCTGCTGTTACACTGCTCCAAAGATGAACTCCGAACTGGGTTCCTGTGTTCCACTCAAAAATTGGCCTTGGAGCTAGGTCGGCAGGACTAACCCAGGCCTCTATGGTAAATCCACCGCCCGCACCAACATTTAGCTTTCCTGCTACGTTTGGAATCCTAACGTCCGGCCACCCGGAATTGGGGAAATTGAGACCAGAACCTACAAAAACTGGCACGTAGGTGACAGTGCCTTCGGCCGATCCGTTATTGGCGAAGGCGCTATCTTGCGCATTACCGTCGAGCTTCCACCAGCCGACCAAACCAGGTGGCGGTGTTATTGCTATTGGCGCGAACAGATTGATTGTGTTGGCTCCGGTCGGTGTTCCCCAGCCAGTACACAGGTCATAACCGGACACAGCGGAGTATGAAGTTGCGTACTGGCAGTTGGTTCTATTGTTGCCCGTTACCGTATCGTGGAACAATTGACCTGCTGAAAAACCGCGCCCACTACGGTACAGCGCTGGATTAATAAATCCAGCAGCCGGAGCACCGTGGGCAGCCGCTTGCTGGTTGGCCAGTGCGCAAATACCGGCCAACATTGGTGCGGCGGCGCTCGTTCCGCCAAAAGAGGCGTCTCCGCCTACCCAACTGCTATAATAATAGACGTTCCAGGCCACCATCGAAATATCAGGAACATTTCGAAAACTGGTAGAACCCCCGTTTAGTGCCATACTTACCCCCTGCTGCCAACTCGGTATTGCGTAGTATGCATCACTATGTCCTCCAGAACTCGCCACTCCTTGGCACTCGTTCCACACCTGTTCTGATAACCATTGACCTTGGGGCCCCGTCGTTAGAACGGTTCCCCCGCATAAAGTGATAAACGGATTATCCTGTGGGCATGTCGTACTGCTGGGACTATCGACCGAAAAATGATTGGGGTTGTAGTAGGACCCCTGCCAATCGGCTCCAGAGTCGCCAGAGGCTTCGAAGAAAGTTTGGCCTTGAGCGGCCATCTGTAGGAAAATGTTGTCCGTTGTTGGCGTCGGCCCTCCAGAAAAGCTGTAAGAGGACGTGAATTGCCGCACGATGGGAGTCCTTGTAACCATTGTGTTAAGCACGTCGTTCATGATAGCGTTATCCGGGGGTCCCTCAAACACAACTACCTCAGTAAGACCGGGTGCCATCGCGATTGCAAATTCAATATCGGCCGTGGTTTCCTCGTGGTATGGCAGATAGGTGTTAACGCCATCGTAACCATCGATCAACACGGGCGTCACCGTGACCGGGCTTATACTGTTTACCCGTTCATAATTTGCAATGTCAGTTTGGTCAAACTTCCCGAGGGAAAACACTCCAACTCGCTGCCCGGCGCCGTTAAGGGTTACGCTGGGTGTGTAAGCCGCTCGCAAGTCTGCTGCGCTATAAGTCCCGCCGGGTCCGGAAGCACCGTTCGCGATCGCAGTTCCATTGGAAATCGGCTGTATCAGGCTCTGTACCCTGGGAAGCCCATAGTCACTAAGGCCGGAAACGTCCGCTATTGGGACAGTGGATGGCACTTGAGGATTTTTGGTCGGAGCTCTGAAAATCCGATCTGTTTGAGAATCTCGATACCTCACCATGTGAACATGAAACGCACGTTCGATTGCCGATATCGGACCGTGTGTGTCAATTATCATCCTATTGGCAAAGGTTTTATCAATCGTCAATCCGTTGGTCTGAAGGTAATTCACTACTGCTTGCTCATCCTTCTCATCAGGTGCAAAAGTCTCTGTGAATTCCGCAAGCGTCAGGTATTTTTGGTAACTTGGGTTGCCAGGAGTATAAAGTGTTTCAACAAAGTCTCTTAGCGCGTCACTGGTCCTCAACTCCAGTCCAACCGCAAGTCTAAGCTCGTTTGTCTCTTCGAGGTCTCCGATTGCCTGAACATCGGAAGGGAGTTCGGGAACATGGCCTGGCAAGAATTTATCACCTGCTTGTGCGGCTAGCGCACATGCAAGCAAAAGCAATGCAGGCAAATAAAGCCCGACTCGAAATGATTGACGATAACCTAATTTAACCTCAATAGCGTTCCCGAATGTATTCTTCATCTGATATTATCTATGGTTTCTTTGAGCGAATGCCCCTGAACGCTAATCAGACTGCAGCATTTGAAAGAGCACGACAATCATCAATGCTTATCGCATAGCGACTTTTGTTATCTTCGAGCGACGTGGGTCAAACCCCTGGAACACGCGTTTGCCGTGGGGTTCCCCCGAAGAACAACTTATATTTCCGACAAAAGTGGGAGACCTGTTTATAGCCTAGCCCAAGAGCAGTCTCTTTGACAGTTTTTCCCTGCATTAACAACTTTCGCGCGGCCTCCAACCTACGCTGCTCAAGCCATTTTTGAGGTGAAATGCTAGCTATCGAGCAAAAGTATCGCTGCAATTGACGTGGAGAAACTCCCGCCTCACGAGCCAACCTTTTAGCATCGAACCCAGCAACTATTGCGCGCTCATTCCAGTCGACTATTAGCGAAAGCCGGCTGTAGGTGAGAGCCGGGACACTGTTTTTCAATTCACAGTCGTCCCATAAGCGAGAAAACCGAGTGAATTTCCCTTGTCTTCCAAAGGAATGCGGCACCGGGTTTCCGAACGTGATTTAGAATCTTCGCATGCGCTC
>JAJPKC010000324.1 GCA_021323955.1 Oscillatoriales cyanobacterium Centralia_MAG_596
GACTGGAGCCACGAACCGCCTGTCTTGAGCTTTGAGATGGTGCCTTACAGCGATGAGGGTGGGCAAGCGTATGACCTGTGTAACCCACGCTATTTGAACAAAGAGGGACTGACCCTCTTCTATCCGGTTCATGGCCGACCGATCGCCGGGTACGACTTGGTGGCGATTCGTCAGGTAAGCGTTTTAGCAGCGGCTTGAAGGTAAACCAACCTCAACTACAGACGCGATCGCCTGCTCAGTTGGGCGATCGCTTTTTTCGGTCCTGTATCCTATAAGACGGCTGCACTCCTTGCGCTGTCTACCCTTAACGCTAATGTCCATCCAATGCTGCAAGACCCAGAGAACACATGGGATGAGCCACGTGATGTGTATGCTCGTTCACCAGAAGAAGCCCAGGCTTTGGGTGAAAAGCTGGCTGCCAGCCGTAGCAATGAGACGATGATTGTTACCTGTCTGGGCTGCAAGAAAATGACCCTCGGTAGTGGTGGCAGAGCGGCCAGATATTCGTGTACCCTTCGAGTAGAGGTCAAGAACTAGCCATGCAAAGCGCGAGTAAAGGTCAGGCACTAGGCATAGAAGGCAACTTCAATCCACTCAAGACAGAGATGGGAGAGTTTAGAGTGGCGCTGAACCTGACGGCACTGGGCGACCAAGCCTGGGACATCCTCTCCCTGTCACAGCAGCTAGGGTTTGCAGCACCGCAATTTAGAACTGCTGTGGATGGCACTGGGTTCCCGGAGACATGGGCGGTTATTTTGCAACAAACGCACCGCTACGATGCTGATCCACGTCTTGTCGTAGATACCTGGGATGACCAACTGCACGAGCTATGGCAAGCCTGTGAACCGGATGCCTATTTGAAGGTGCAGATTGCAGCCAACCTGGAAGAGTGCCACTTAGCGGCTTAAATCAATGCCATGAGTGAGGGATGCGTAGGCCAGCGATCGCTTTTGTGTGGTCCGTATTCTATTTCATACTATACAGAGCACTAAACGCCGCTTCAATGGGTAAGCGTGCTGTGTCAGGTAGCGCCTCTAGAATTCAAATGTGGCTTCATCCTGTACCCTTCAAAGCTGTAATTTGAAGCCTGCATCGCCTTATTTAGTGGTTAATAGAAATTAGATTCAGACTGCTATACTCTGGAAGTAAAAATATTTGCGGGCGAAAATCAAGCAATGACTGACCATGTTGAGCCTACTGAGCAGCAGGTTGGCTCTGAAGCATCACAAACCGAACTGCAAGAACAAGCGCAGCAACCGCCTTCATCTATTACTAAAGTGGTCTTTGTTCAAAGTCCACCAGGAGCACCGTCTCAAGCGGCCTCGAACGAGACAGTAGCCTCAGAACCCCAAGATTTGCAACAATTGCGAGAAAGCTTTAAGCGCATCTATAAAGGACCAGATTTGCTTCGACACGAGTATGAATTGGAGCAGGAAGCCGCGCGGCTAGGGATAGCGTTAAGCAAGTATCGACGTCTGTATCGATTAGGAGCAAAGGAACCGCTTCCAGTCCTGGCAAAAGCATGGCGATCAACGGGAGGCAGAATATGGAAATGGTCTGGTCTTGGTGAAAAGCAGGGGTGGGATTACCTGCAACTATTAATTAGTGCCTCTGTACCTTTCGTTCTATTTTTTGCGGGTGAATACTTTACTAATAAAGCAAATGCCCAACAGGAGGCAATCGCGGCAGATCGATACAGGCAAGAAGCTTTATCACAGTACTTTGATCAGATGACACAGCTCCTAATCGACAAAAACTTACGCCATCAAACAGATCCGAGGAATGAAGTGCGTGAGATGGCTCGTGCTAGAACTTTAAGCACATTGCAGGAGCTTGACGGAAATCGAAAAGGGTTAGTGCTGAAGTTTCTCAATGAGGAAAGTTTAATTTCTTTAAACCAAAAGGGTTCTAAACAGAAAGATCCTATTGTTAATCTTGAAGGTTCTAATTTGAAAGAAGTCTCTCTTACTCATGGTGATTTGAGTTCGACGTGTTTAGTCGATACGATTATGAAAAATGCTGACTTAAGTTATGCCCTTCTAGAACATGCTGATTTGAGAAAAGCCTTTCTGAAACAAGCAAACTTAAGCCATGCGGATCTAAAGGATGCGGATTTGAGAGATTCTACCTTAAAAAGGTCAGATCTCAGCCATGCTGATTTGTCAGGTGCCAAGTTAAAGGGCGCTACTTACGATAATTTGACTAAATTCCCTGAGCATTTTGATCCTGAAAAAGCAGGCTTGAGAAAGCAGTAGCAAGCTCAGGAGCGCGATCGTGCTCCTGGACTGTGTCCTGTAGGACAACTGCAGACCGTCTCGTAGGACAGCAAAGAGTTGAGTCGCGTTGATGACATATGCTGTCAGGGCTTATCGCTGGCGTGCCTTTTGACTGGCTTGCAGTGCCCAATGCAGCAGGACAAGGAGTGCGATCGCCACCACAACCAGTGGTAAGGCTTCAGAGTGTCCTGGGTAGTATCCAGCATATAGAGCGGCGTCAACAGCAGTGATGTCTTCTGGCGCAACAAGCCCAGTCCAACGATCGAGCAGCAAGTTCATCCGGTGCATCGACATAGCACTGACTCAGAACGGCCGAACAGGATAGCTAGCGATCGGATGTTACTTCAGCGGACCAGAGCCATTAGATTCAAGCTTGATAAAAGTCTGGGATTGCTCTAGCTAGGGCCTTAACAAAGAATCTACTGCTTTTGCTTTTTTCGTTGCTCAAGCTGTTGCTGTGCCCATTCTCGCAGTTGCTTGTCTTGGTCATTAACGGCTTTATCGTTTAGAAGCTCAATCGTGATGGGATGGTTGGGATGGTGATTAAGGAGCCCTTGCAGAGCAAATTGACGAGGGTTATCTTCCCAAGATAAAGACACATTGCGTGTAAATGGATCGTTTCTGACGACATCACACAACAACTCAAACACGCTAGATTCACTCCAAAAGTATTTTGAAATTGCATCAATTGCAACCCGACGTACTCCCCAATCTTCATCCGTTTGAGAGCGTTGCTTGAGAATTAAAAACGTTTCTGTATCCTCACGGTAGTGCTCAATTATCGCCTCAACTGCTCCCTGTCGTATGCCCCAATCGTTTCCCTGCTGCACGTTCTCTTTAAGCCACGTCAATGTCTCTGAATCAGCGTAACAATGCGCGGCAATTGCTATGATTGCAGCATATTGTACAACTGAGCTTTCCTTCGCTTGTACTCGTTGTCTGAGCCAAAGCAAGATTTCATCATTTTCAAAATACTGGGTAATTCTAGTAAAGATCTCGCTTGCTGCTAAACGGCTCAATCGAAGCTGAGGTTGCTCGATTTCACTTTGTAGTTGTTGGAGCAGCGATTTTTTTACTTCTGGGATCATTGAGGCATTGTTAACTTCTGAAAAACAGTCTGTAGCCAACAATAAATTGATTAATCCTTCAGGCATCAGCCTTGCTTCACCTGTAAACTGAAGCCACTCCTCATCCACAAACTTCGATATATCATGCTCTCTTGTCATCAAGAATTTAATCAATTCTCCTGCAAACTTTGGATCAACCATCCCACAAATCAACCTCAAAACCTCATGCCAGGTTTCATCTTGCCAGTGTTGCCCAAACACCTCATCGCGTAACTGCTCAAAGGTAATTCCTCCTTCAATACCACGCTTACTAAAGCGTTCGACAATCTCCACTGCACAAAAATATTCTAGGAATGTACGATGCATGAAGCCATAGCTGTCAGCACCCCTATAGCAGAGGATAAAATTGCGCTCCCGTAACTGCTGGATTAACCGATTTGCCTTCTCGCGGGGTTCGCTAAAACCCTGCTCACGCAAATAGTTCATCAATGCTCGCGTTAAATGTTCAGCGCTAATTAAGTTTCCCTTCAATCCCTCAGCCCCTGCCTGCATCTCGTAGGCGATCGCCCGCAGCATCTCCTGTTTTTCCCGTCGCCCAATCGCGTCCATCGGCAACTGTAACCGCTTGTGATCCACATCCCAGTGGTAGAGCAACACCCGTGAAGCCTGGTCGTAGAGATCCGCTCGATCACGCGGTAACTCCTGCCGTCGATTCAAAATGGCCATCATGGTCAGCAGCAGGGGATTATCGGCCAAATTCTGGATGGCTTTGGATTTAGCGATCGCATCCTTCAAGCGCTGAATGAGGCGGGGTTTGTCCGGGTCGTTGAGCAGGGCAAGGGTATACCAGCGATCGATAAACTCATGGATTTCGTCGGTATCTAGCGGCTGAATCGTAAAATGTTTGAACTCTGCATGTTGAAGGCGTTCCGGGTTGTAGCAATAACCCGCGAGGTGACCAGTATCTTTGCTTGGGGGTACTGCTGGGCGAAGCGGATGATGTCATCGATGACAGCAGATTGAGTAGCGCGATCAAACACCTCATCTAACCCATCAAACATCACCAGAGTTGGATGCTCCAATAAATACTGGTGGAGCTGCTGCTGGTCAAACTGCCAATCGGCACCCTGTCCCCTGTGCAGGAATTCCAGAAAGCCATTCACTTGAGCAATGGCATACTCTCGTAATTCAATCAGTAACGGCAACGTCTCAGTTTTGCCCTCCACCCACTCCAGGGCGAGATACTGTAGCAGGCTCGATTTTCCCGCTCCTGGATCACCCAGGATGACAGCTCGTGGAGAAGCTGCGATCGCCTCAAAGGCTTTCCGGGAAGATTGCTGAAAATACTCCCGCCGATAGTGTTCCAACGCCTCAATTGATAGATCTGCTTCTAATTGCCCTTGTTCCTGCAATTGACGTTTCAGGTCTAATGGCAACTCATAGCGCATTGGTGGCAATGCTTCCCGTACTGTCTGTTCAATGAACACCTGCCACAGCTTGATCGCATCCACCCGGTCGGTACTGTCGAGGGTGTAAAGCTTTAGGTAGCCATAGCTGGTTTGCAGGCTGTTGCGGTACTTTGCCACATCAAAGCCTGGAGAAACTTGAGCTGTGTTACGGGCAATGTCTTCCAGTAGTTCTGTTTCCAAAAGTGATTTCAGTTCTGGAGTCTCGCGCACCAGCCGTCGTACTTTTCTCAGGTACTCATTGCCAACATGCTGCCAGTCAAACCTGTCTGGTAGAGTCGGAAACGGTTGCCCTTTGAAGGTCGATCGCTGCCAGAGAGAGGCTAAGGCTGCTACGTCGATCACGCGACAGTCTTTCTCAAAAGCACTCCCTAGAATGGGCTTGACCGCTTCATCTTTCACAAACTGCACCAGCGCTTGGTCGTAACGATCGCGGATCGTTGCTTTGGCGATGTCCTGGTCTTCAAGTTCATCCACCGCCAACAGTAAAAACGCTTGCACGGCGGCGGCGGTTGCTTTCCTGGCAATCTCTGGTTTCGCTGCCAGCATCCCGCCCTTGAGACACCCTTTGAAAAAGTCTTTCACATAGTCTTCAGCGGCTGTTCGTCCTAGCTCCAGGGTTTTCTCAAGTACTACTTTTCCCAGTTCTGCTGCGCCAATCAGGGCTAACGATTCCAACATGCTGACTGCTTCGGAGTGACTGCTGCTTGCATCTTAATCCTCTACGAAAGCTTTGTCCTGTAGGACGGTTGCAGGGTGTCCTGTAGGACAACGGACGGCAACACCGTTCCACCATGATGCTGTGCCTCTGATTCACTCCTCTCTCGGTGGTTGTATCTACTTGCGTTCAGTTGCTAGCTCCTGTCATATGCTCACGCTCAATCAAGACAATATCCTGCTGTCAGGTTGTGCGACTTCAGCGATCGCTTGGTTTGTGAGTATTCTGAAACTGGAGTGAA
>JAJPKC010000306.1 GCA_021323955.1 Oscillatoriales cyanobacterium Centralia_MAG_596
CCGATCGGGGTGCTGGGGTTCACGATCACAACATCTTGTCCTGCTTGAACGGCTTTCACCGCTTCCTGCTCGGCAAGATATTTAGACTTTTTGTAGTGCCCCACTAATTTTTCGACGGGACTCTGGTACGTTTCGTCAACGGGTTTGCCATCCGGCCCAACGCCGATTGCCGCTACTGAACTTGTGTAAACCGTCCGCTCGACGCCTGCCTTTTGAGCCGCGGCGAGAATATTCCTCGTCCCGACGACATTGTTCTGATACAAAGCTTCGCGATCGCTCTGCCAGAGGGAGTAGTGCGCCGCCACGTGAAATAGCGCCTGACACCCGCTCATGTGCTGCCACAGGTCAGGATCATTCAGGTCACTTTTGACGATTTCAACACCCAGACCTTGCAGGTTGTCTAAGCGACTGCCCGATCGCGCCAGTGCTTTGACTGCATACCCTTCTTGTAGCAGTAGACGCACTAAGTTCGCGCCAATAAACCCTGTCCCACCAGTTACAAATGCTTGCATTGAGTCATTATCATCGTTGTGGTAGCGTAACTCATTGAACAGAATGAAAAGTTAGCGATTTTCGGCTACCTTTTGTCTTTCAAATACTCTGCGATCGCCGCAGCCACATCTTCTTCAGGTTCCCCTCCAATCTCAAGATTAATGCCTTCTCGCGCTAAAAGAGTCATGTTTCCAGGGCGCTGATCTACAGTCAATTGAGCCATACTTGCTGGTCAGGTCGCCGCAACACTGAAAGCCTTTCAAGGGTTGGGCTGTTGTGAGCAGGCCTTAAACCTTACTGCTTTTGCCCTTGAGCCGCAGCTTCAAGTCGTCGAGTAAGGCATAGACGACCGGCACTACAATCAGGCTCAAAAGAGTAGAGGTGACCAGTCCACCGATGATGGCGATCGCCATCGGTGCTCTGAGTTCGGCTCCGGCTCCCAGCCCAAGTGCGATCGGCAGCATCCCCAGAATGGTGGCAGCAGTCGTCATCAAGATCGGACGTAGACGAACGGGCGCAGCTTTGAGAATAGCGTCTGTGCGAGATAGTCCACCCCGACGGCGCAGCTGGTTGATGTAGTCTACCAGCAGGATGGCATTCTTGTTGGCCAGTCCAAGCAGAAAGATGATGCCGATGATCGAGATCATGCCGAAGTCGCTTCGGGTCAACAGAGAAGCCAGCAAGGCTCCAATGATTGAAAGGGGCAGAGAGAACACGATCACAAAGGGATCGACCCAACTGCGAAACAGCAAGACCAGTACCGCCAGAATGCAGACTACAGACAGCCCCAGCGTGGCCCCAAAGCTACCAAAAATCTCGCCAACCCGCGCAGAGTCACCGCCCAGATCCAGGGCGATCGACGGTGGTTTGACCTGATTGGCGATCGCCAGCACGCGATCGGTGGCGTCCCCGATCGCGATGCCTTGCCGTAAATTTGCGCTCACGTAGGCAACCCGACGGGAATCGCGTCGCGCAATTTCCACAATATTGTCCTTCGTATTCGCATCGCCTGTCGTGGTGACATCGGCGAATCCGGGCAGCTTCTCAATCCGCTGCTTGATCGTCTTTGCCGTTTGGCTTAACAGCAGCGGATCATCGCCCACCAGCCCTACCTGCAAAGGCTTTTGGCTCCCCGTCTCGACAAACTGAATATCCTCAATGCTCGTTGTGACGTCTTTAATCACGGGTAACTGCTGTCGGAACTGGTCTTGCACTGCTGCCGTATGCCGTGTCCGGTTTTTGCGGAGCTTGACGTAGAGTTTGCCCTCGTTGGGCTGCTGGCGCGTGCCTACCGTTGTGAAGACGCTGTCCACATCAGGCGACTTGAGCACAAACGCTTCCAGCTTTTTGGCCACATCTAGCGAACCCGGCAATGGGTTGGGGAGTGACTGCTGGGTAGCTGTGGGATTCACGCCGGGCGGGAGAGAGCCTCCGGTGGCAGCAGTCTGAGCCGCCGCCGCTTGTGCCAGGGCTGCGGTAGGTAAGGGGGCCGTATAGGTAATGTTAAACTCGCCGCGATCGAGCTTGGGAATAAAGCCTTTGGGAATGACCGGAATGAGCGCTATCCCCGCACCAAAGCTCAGTAACGCAATCCCGATGACAATGCCACGGTGAGCCAGCGACCATTGCAGCAGGTTGCGGTAGAAAGATACAAAGCCTGACCAGCCTTGAGTAACATGCTTGTGCTGCTTGGGCCGCAGCCAGTAGACCGCCAGCAGTGGCGACAACGTCCGGGCTACCAGCAGTGAAATAATGACCGCTGCCGAAACGGTGATGCCAAAGGGCCGAAAAAACTGCCCAACGACTCCCTGCATCAACCCGACGGGCAGAAATACCGCCGCGATCGTTAAGGTGGCCGCCGTGACCGTTAAGCCAATCTCATTGGTGGCTTCGATCGCGGCCTGCCGGGGAGACTCTCCATTCTCATCCAGGTGACGCGCAATGTTTTCGACATCCACGATCGCGTCGTCCACGATAATCCCAACAACCAGTGCCAGCGCCAGTAGCGTAATTGTTTCCAGGTTAAAGCCAAAGATCGCCATGACGATCGAGGTGCCTAGCAGCGACGTTGGAATGGCCAGCGCCGAAATGAGGGTGGCCTTCCAGTTCCATAAAAAAGGAAAGATGACAATCACAGACAGGAGAATGGCCAGGCCGAGTGCATCAACCGTAGACGCCGTAGCCTCATGGATGTAGTCTGCCTGCGTAGCGGCCAGATAAATCTGCACGTCTGATAGCTGGGATCGTAGCTTTGCCACGGCTTTGTCAACCGCCTCCACCACATCCAGTGTGTTGGCGTCGCTCCGCTTGATCACCTCAAATGCCAGGGCATCCTGCCCGTTAAACCGCACGGCTGATGTACCGGCATCGAGCACCGCCGTTTCGGCCACATTTGGCTTAGCAGCCAGCGGTTTAACCGTTGCGCTCTTTGGCACCCCGACCAGGTTGACCTTCAGCACACCGGGCACCTGGGCGATCGCGGGCACAATGCGCCCCTGCGCCAGATCGCTTAGCTGCACCAGGGTCTGTTTCGGACTTTCGATCGCGTAGCTGGCAACGGCTGACTCATTCAGGTTGATGGGCGTGACTTTATAGCTGGCGTTGTTCGGCAACTTTAGCTGCTTGAGGGCTGCATTCACGCGATCGACCGATTTTTCGAGATTCGTCCCGACCTCAAACGAGATACTGACGATCGACTGTCCCGGATAGGTGGTCGATTCGATGTTGCTCAACCCGTGATCCTGCAATACCTGCAACGACTGCTCTAGTGGCTCTGTGAGTTTTGTTTCTGTATTGAGCGCCGTCGAAATGTCGGCGGAAGCATTGACCACGATCACCGGAAAGGTGATATCTGGAAACAGGGCGTATTTTAATGAGCTAAACGCCAGCAACCCCGCCACAGAGACAGCAATCCAAAAACCCAGCGTTAGCCAGGGGTAGGCAATCGCCAGTCTAGAAATGTTAAAACGCTCTCGCAAAGACATGGAGAAAATTCAGTTAGACCACTTACATCCGCTACCAGTCATCCTACCGTCATCCTATCGTCTTCAGCTTCAGCCCATGGAAATCTGGTCGATCGCTGAAATTCCAGACAGTTCACGGCCAGCGCCACCCAGGAGCGGCATCAGACCGTCAGATCTGCCACTGACAAGACGAGCGCGTTGCGCCCTCAGCCGTTGGATTGGCTGTTTGCTAACGGCGGTTGGTTGCTGGCATCCGGCTTATCATTCACTCGAATGATCTATCTATAACGATCCGTGACCAATCCGTCTGTCCGCACTGGACACCGTTTACGCTCATCTTGCGCCAAACAGCCCCCCAAGACCGGACTCAAGGCTCGTAAATTGCTAGATTGAGTGGTGGGATGAACGACTGGTGACTCTGGCGATTGCCCGTCTGGGCATCAAGTTGCAGTCAATTGTTCACTCAGGATGCTCGTTTGCTATGTTTCTGCCCCTGGAGTATGTCATGAAGATTGGTTCCGCAGCCCACAAAGAACTGTTCTGCCAGCGCTTTATGGATAGCCATCGCCTCTATGAACCAGAGCAACTGCCGTGGCCGGAACTTGATCGTTCCATGCTCGATCGTCTGCGTGGTATTCCGTTCTGGGACGAGGCGCTCTACACGGAGCGGCATGCTGGCGTGATGCTCAACGCCTATGCCGAAACCGTTACCGATCCCATGATCCAGGATGCGATCGCGCTGCAAGCGCGTGAAGAAGCCCGCCACGGTCGTGTCATCGAACATTTGATCCAGCGATACGGCATTGAAGTGCCCGATCGTCCCCCCAAAGTGCTGCCTGTTGACCTGGAACCGGCCTTCATCAAATTTGGGTATGGGGAATGTTTCGACTCATTTTTTGCCTTCGGGCTGTTTGGCATGGCGCGGCAGGGTGGATTTATCCCTGACCCCCTGTTCACGATCTTTGATCCAATTCTGGATGAAGAAGCCCGTCACATGGTGTTCTTCGTCAACTGGATTGCCTACAAGCGCATCAGTGAAGGCCGTGGCGTATTTCGAGATGTGGCCTCCCTGTATCAGTATGCTGGAGCCTTACTGCGTCGGTTTGACAACCTCAAAGGTGCAGGCAAAAAGGGGAAGCCGCCAGCTCATAAGAAAGGCTTTACGGCTACGGGGGCCAAATCGATCATGATGGGGCTGACGCTCAGCCATTTTTTGGAAACCTGTCTGGTCGAAAATGCTCAACGCATGAGCGCCTACGACCCCCAACTGCTGCATCCAGAGGTGCTGCCCAGGCTTACAGGTGTGGCGGCTCACATTCTCAAGCGATTACCCCAGTCGCAAAAGCAGGCGGGGGCGAAGGCTGACCTAAAGCAGGGGGCAAACGTATGAGCGCTATTGCGGTGGGTTCAGGAAACGATGGGCAAACTTAAACACTTCACCCAGGTCAGCACTCCCGCGATCGGGCGTTAAAAATGTCTTCAGGACAGGATTTTCGCCAGCTGTACCGGCGGTGTTTGCTCCCAGGCTGAGAAAGCCCAGCGCCAGAGAAATCAGGCCGGGGAGTACTGCGTGCAGAGTGGTGGTTGGCAAGCCTGTACTGTGGGCAACACCCTCCACCATCTGCTGCTGTAGCGACGGTGTGAGGAAGGATTGGCGCGTTTCGGGTTCCCCACCAGAAAAAGCACTTCCCGCTGGCTGGCGCAACAGCTCTCCAAGGGCGGCATTGCCAGCACCGGCAGTCTGCTGCTGCAAGGCTGGCCGGAGAAACCCGCCCAGCGTCGAAAGCACTGTTTGGGTGGTAGCGGCATCAAGCCCATTGCTCACGCCGAGTTGTTGGGTAGCATTGACGATCGCACTGAGTTGGTCAACGCTGCCCTGCTGATTGGGATTATTAATAGCGCTGAGAATGTCAAAAAAAAGTCCCATAGCGGTGTTCCCTGATTCATTGTGTAATCCACAGCGAGCGGATATTCAGGCTCAACCTTCCTGCTGCGGATTAAGTGGCAGGAATATAGGTCGGCAGCGATTTTGTAAGCGGTAAGAGTTGCCCATCTGCCGTGAGATAGCCTAATTCGGCCACGTAGCTCCGATTGCTGATCGTGATCGGGACGTGCAAATCCTGATCCCAGTCATTACAGGTAAACTGCTGGATTCCCTGGTCGGGCAACCCCGCCGCATTGGCGCTATTTGCCGCATAGACTCTCAGCACCAGTTGTTGCCCTCCCTGCTGCTTGAGGACATCCTTTTCATCTTGCGGCACCTCCCAGTAGACATAGGCATCCTGGGAGTTACGGGGAACCAGAATAATGCGACCCTGGCGGGTAGTCTGATGGGCTAGAACCTGATTGGGGTCAGCGATCGCGGATGGGGCTGGGTGGCTTTCAACAGCGCGATCGCGCACCATATCGGCTGCTGCTTCCCCGGCAGGCTTGGCTGGATCAACGGTATTCGCAACCCTTGGATCAACATTCGCGACCGTTGGATCCACGTTATTTGCAACAGCCGTATCGCTGGCCATCACGCTTCCGGCTCCGGCCAGTACTGCACCAGCGGCCAGCGCTTCACCGGCAATTTTGACCTCATTTGGATACGGGGGCGGGGATGGTTCTCGATTGACGGTCGGCAAACGATTAGTGTCAGACACCATATCCGGTGAAAGTTCGTGTCCTCCGGTCGGCGGTTCCGGGGTCGGTTCGTGTTCCTCAATCAGCGGCGGTTGCGCGTCGTTCCCGGCGACAGCAGACGGTTCATCCTCAATCAGAACATGCCCACCTAGACCGACTGGTGGTGTTCCCGGTGGACAGGCGGGTACGTGGATGGGTTCCGATCGCGCCACTTGCAGCCAGCGACCATCCGCTGCAATATAGCCAAGCTCGCCGATGTAGTCGCGATTATCCGTTCGGATTGGCACATGGCGATCGTGCGACTGTTCATCACAATCAAATTCTTGCAGGCTCTCCGGCGGATGTTGATGAATGTCAATCCCCGTCACGTCATAGAGCCGCAGGACTGGTTTGAGAGCGTTTTGCTGCTGTAACGATGCCTTGACATCGTCCGGAATCTCCCAGTAGGCATAGGCATCGGTGCAGCTCCGCGGCACCAAAATTAAACGACTATTGCCAGCTGGCTTTGCGGCCCCAATGGGCGGCAGCGGCAGCACGGCTACTGTATCGGCGTGGCTGCTGTTGCCGGATGCGACTGGCTCAATGGGAGGCGGCAGCGTGCCTGCGTCTGATTCTGCGGCCGACTCGACATCACGCGTTTTGAGCAGCCACCAGAGCAAAGCGCCGATCAAGGGAATGGCCAGTAACCAGAGCCACCAGGGAATTTGTGGGTTGGTGGCGTCCGACTTGGCCGGACTCGCTGCTGGAGAGGCTGTGGTACTGGGGGAAACGGGTGGCGGACTGGCAATGCTGATCTGTGGACTGGGCGTTTTGGGTTCAGCGCTAATCAACGGTGGGGCGATCGCCTCTTGTTTGCGGGCGGTTTCGATCGTCTGGCGGCTGATGGGCGCGGTAGCATAGCCCAAAAATGCCTGCGCTGAGGGATTGGGCTGGGGGCCTTTGTAAACGTAGACGAGTGGCTGTGAGAACGGGTACTTGGGGCTGCTGGGCAGCGTTTTGTGCATTGGGATGACCCGGACATCGCCTCGCCCACTCAGTTGATCGGCAATGGCATAGCCAATGCCATCTTTGCCGAGCGCCTGCACAACCTGGCTGGTGTTGTCTTGCGCCAGTTGCGTCGTATTGGGGCCAGTGACAAACGGTGCGGCCTTGAAGACAGCATAGTTGCGAAATGCCTGCCGGGTGTCGCTGCTGTCTGGGCGATCGATGAATCGAATCGGCCCCACCGAACCACCTAACTGCGACCAGTCTTTAATTTCACCACGAAAAATTTTGGCAAACTGCTCAAACGTGAGCGATCCCTTAAATGGGTTTTCTGACCCCACAATGATTGCAATCTTGTGCCGCGATATGGGTACCTGAATCAGCCCCTGCGATCGCTCCTGATCGGTCAGTGCCCGACCAATGGCTGCCAGATCAGCATTGCCATCCAGGACATCCTTGAGTGCTGGCCCTGTTCCTTGCGTATTGAGTTCAACGGTCGTCCCCACAAACTGTTGTTCAAACCGTTCTTTCAACGCCTGATTGATTGTTTCCATCGTGCTGGAACCGCCAATCCGGATCGTTGTGCCTACAGGTACACTACTGGGGAGGGGGTATGTTGCCGTCACAGGGGCTTGCCCGCCAGCAGGAGCCGCCATCAGCGATGCGATCAATGGCCTTGGGAGAGCGGCGATCGTGACCAGAATGGCTAGGGAGAGAATTGAAGCCTCTTTTTTACGTAACATCGTCATACAAATAGCCTTGAGATGTCAGTATTAATTTGCGCGGGTAACATAACGACAGCACAGAGCCAATCCTACAGTGTTTAAAGAGACCTGATTTTGCCAATCCGTCTGTCCTGGCCCCTGGACTCGATCTGAACGTAGATTACTACAACTTCGATTGGTTCGATCTGATACAAGTGTGAATGAGTTGTGCGATCGCGGTTGCACTGATCCAATCAAGTTATATCCCTCGATTTAACTCAATCACTTTACCTAAAATCATCGCGATCGCACACAAAAATGTCGTACAGGACTGGCGCACTTGACGGTGTCATCCGGCCGCTTGTTTCTCGCTGGGTATGAAACGGCGTCCCGCTTGCTGCCTATCACTGGCACCGTTGGATGAATTGAAGTGTGAGAAATTTTGATTTCTGAGCGATCGTCAGAAAGAATGCAATTGCAACGTTAGCCGCACTCACCAGGACAACGCATGGGGCAAATCGTAGACATCATTTTGGTGCCGCAAGGGGCAGAATACCGGGCTGTGCGACGCGGCCTTGGAGCAACGGCAATTCCAATTTTGCCGATACCGATTGGGGCGGTGCCGCTTCGCCAGCAGATCCATCGCTGGCAGAACGCGGGACAGCTCCTTGCCGGACAGCGAATTTTGGTGATGGGACTCTGTGGCGGACTCGTGCCACGTCGCGCGATCGCCGATGTTGTCCTGTATCGGGAGTGCATCGATCGCGCGGAATTTCGGTCTACTTTTACGTGCGATGCTGCTCTCACCCAGCAGATCCAGGCAAAGCTAGCGGGCCACGTTACGCTGGTCAACGCCCTCACGAGCGATCGCCTCGTTTGGTCGGCGCACGAAAAACAGCAGCTTGCCCAGCGCTATGATGCCGAGGTGGTTGATATGGAGGCGGTTGCGGCGATCGCGTCCCTGACAACGGCGGGGGCGGTCACGGCCATGCTGCGGGTGGTCAGTGATGATGCTCAGCACGACTTGCCTGACTTGACGGCGGCGATCGGTGCGGACGGATCGCTGCGAGCGTGGCCGCTGGCGCTGGGAATGCTAAAACAACCGATCGCCGCGAGTCGTCTCATTCGGGGGTCGCTCCGTAGTCTCAAAACCCTACAGGCGATCGCTACCCGGCTCGGTCGTGAACCTTAGGGCGTGCTTGAACACCTGCGATCGTCCCCAAGCGCAATCCAGCAGGCTGCAACGTTATCGTCCAGTCAGCCAGCATTGGAGCTTAAAGCCCTGGAGCATGGCAGGCCGCAAAGAAACGGGCATATCAGAAAAAGAGGCCACCGCGTTCAGCAACGCCGCCATGAAGCGATTGAAACCACGGCCAGCACGCGTTGGTTTATTCACCTGTCTGGTCAGCGGGCTCGGAGTCCCAGGCAGCACTCCAGGCCACTTCCCAGAGATGGCCATCGGGGTCAGCGAAGTAACCGCTGTAGCCACCCCAGAACACATCCTGTGCGGGTTTGACGACTTTGCCGCCGATTAGCGCAACGTGCTTCAGTATGGCATCAACGTCCGCTTTACTTTTGGCCTTGTATGAGAGCGTGATGCCTGAAAAACCAGTTCCCGCTGGCTCAACCGTGGCGTCTTCCGCCAGCTTCGTTCGTGGGTAAAGCGCCAGTGTGACGTCGCCGAGCGGGAAAAAGGCGATGTCCTCGTAATTATTGTCTTCAGGCGTCCAGCTCAGCCCATCGCGGTAAAACTGGAGCGATCGCTGAAAATCGTGCACGCCCAGCGTCACAATGTGGAGTCGCTGCTGCATATTCTCTTCCTCCTGAATAATTCATTTGTACTATAGATTAAAAGTTAGAAATGGGAAAGTGGGTCGCGGTGAGGCTTGGCGATCCAGGCACCAGGATTTCCCGCCCTTTCACCGTCTCACTGCCAATAAAGGCGTAGGATAGACGCTAAACTTTGGAAAGTCCTTATTTTTTGATTGGTTGGATAGTTCGCCGTGTCCCCCTTCTGGCTGACCGTGCTATCCCCCGTTTTCGACATGAATACAGCGACCAATATTCCTCTGCTGATTGGGATTAACGTAATTCTGATTGCCATCAATGCGTTTTTTGCAGCAGCAGAAATTGCGCTCGTTTCCGCCAGTGATGTCCGATTGCAGCTTTTGGCCGACCAGGGCGATCGACGTGCCCGGATGGTGCTGGCAACGACCGAAGACAGCACTCGCTTTCTGGCCACCATTCAACTGGTCATTACCCTGACAGGCTTTCTCAATGGGGCGCTGGCCGGTGAGAACCTGGCAGTGCCGGTAGCGAGTGTCTTGAGCCCGTTGATTCAGCCTGCGTTAGCCGAAAAAATTGCGCTGGTTAGCGTCACGGTCGCGATCGCCCTTATTAGCCTGGTCTTTGGCGAACTGGTGCCCAAAAAGCTGGCGATTCGCTATGCCGAAGAGTTCGCCCTTATTTGCATTCGGCCCCTCCGGCTGGTGCAAAAACTGACCGCACCGATCGTCAAACTGGTGAGTTTCTGCACAAATCTGATGCTGGAGGTATCGGGCAATTCGGCGATTGAGGAAGAAGAATCCGTCAGCACGGAAGAAATTAAGGCGATGGTGGATGCGGGACGGGCTGGAGGCTCGGTGGGTGAGCAGGAGCGCCGCATTATTCGCGGGGCGGTTGAACTCAGCCACATCACCGCACGCGCGCTGATGGTGCCCAGAGTGCAGATTCAGTATCTCAAAAGCACCATATCGCTGCAGGAAGCTTATCAGGTGGCGTCCGATAATGCACACACGCGCCTACCCGTCTGCGAGGACGACCTGGACAACATTATTGGCATCCTCCACGTGAAAGACCTGATCCGCCCGTGGTCAACCATGCTAGAGCATCCTCCCAGCATCCGCGAATTGCTCCGTCCGGTTCACTACATCCCCGAAAGTAAGCTGGCAACGGATCTTCTGGCCGAGATGAAGAAAAACCGCCTGCATCTAGTGATTGTGCGCGATGAGTTTGGCGGGACGGCGGGGCTGGTGACATTGGAAGACGTACTCGAAGAGATTGTGGGCGAAATCCGCGATGA
>JAJPKC010000671.1 GCA_021323955.1 Oscillatoriales cyanobacterium Centralia_MAG_596
ATCCTTTAGCAGACCATTGCCAATGTACCAATTGACTGTCAACCATACAATTTATGTCTCCAATCGATCTATCAGAATTGCGTCAAACTTGAAGGGCATCTGAGCCTATTGGATGCCCTTCTCCAGCCTGATCAATGGGAAATGATGTCCTCAACAGTTGACCAATCAGCCGACCAATCAGCGCTGTGCTGCGAGGGTGGGGGCGATCGCATCCCGCAGATAAGGACGGCTATACCAACTCCAGAGTCCTTCGGTCACTGGCACAATATTTAATTCGGCACGCCACTCGTCGATCGGACGTTCCAGTCCTTCTTCAAACTTCACCGGAAACAAGGGTTTCGCTTGCCGTGCAATGCGGATGCCTTGAGAAACCAGGTCAAACTTATATTCCAGGGGAGAATCGACGACTTCCGGTGTTTGATTAACCATGAACGCTAGCAACGAACCGATCAAATCAATGAACGCGAATGCGGGATAGCCAATTTGCCCAACCGTCACCGAAATCACTCCCAGTTCGCCGTGGTCATCAAAACTGAAGCCCGTCAAAATATGGTGCAAATCATGAGTTTTGCGAACGCGATGGGTAATGTAATCGACATCGGATTCAATTTTGCGGAGGCGATAGAACCGTGGATCATAGTTCATGGCACTGAGCACCCGAGCATAGGTCCAACCCAATGAGCCTTCCGGCAGCTTCAGCAAAGTTTCCAGATCAAACTCTGGCCCCATATAACGCTCATCAACCAATTGTGCTGAGTCTGGATTTTGACGGACAACCTGCAAACATCTTTTCATTTGCTTACTATCAGTCAAAGCATCCTCAATATCGAAGATGTTTTGCGTGTCAACTTTTCCCCCAGCAACCATATCAACCAAAGACAGCAGTTTATCAACATTTTCAGGAGTAGCCAGTTCGTTGATATATTTGAATCCCATGATTGTTACCTCGCGGTGCGTTGTTTGTTCTCGACAACTGCATCCTACGGTGACTCCACAGGTAAGCAACAGGGGCTTTTTTTGATATAGGTCAAATTTGATCTTGATCAAATTTCCTGGGCTAAATGACGGCGGCGCTGCTGATTTCGATATCTGGCGCGGATGCGACTGAGGGTTTCTTGGGTTATTCCCAAATAGGAGGCAAGATGTCCTAGCTTGACGCGATCGAGAATATCAGGGTGTCTCTGAACGAGATCCTCATATCGTTCAAAAGCGGTTTGAGTTTTCATTAGGAAAGCCCATTCTGCCAACTCAATATAATAACGTTCTATCAATAATCGTCCAATCTTATTCCATGCAGGGTCGTTGTCGTAAAGATATTGCAACCCCTCATAAGTTGTTACAAAAAACTGGCAATTTGAAACTGATCTAATATTTTCTTTGCTTGGTTTTCTCAAAATAAAGCTATGAGGTGAGTAAATAAAATCATCTTCAAATGCAAACCTTGACGTGATCTCCTTGTCTTCAACATAGTAAAATTGCCGAACCACCCCTTTAACCAGAAAATATAGATGGTTTGATATTTCACCTTCCTTCAGGAGTTGATAGTCTTTGGGGAACTCCTGATACTTAAAAAATTTACGAACATTTTCCTGCTGTTGTTTACTGAGTATAACTGCTCGATCTAAAACTTGAAACAGCTTTTCGTATTGATCAATTTCTTGCTGCATATGCATCATGTCTGCACGAGTGACTATAATCACTCTAAATTCTAGGCAAAATTCTGACAGTACTATAGAATCTGCTATACATTTCTAGTTGAATTTTGTGGGTTATAGAATCTTGTATAGACACTGAAACCAATGACACTAATAGCACAGGCTAATAACCCGACTGGATCGGACTATTAGGAGATCTTGGTTGTGCCGCCGCAAAGGTTATCTCCATCCGATGAGTTTGGTCGTTGAGCGGCTTTAGGTGATCTGTTGGGGCTGCTCTGCAAGATTATCTATAAATATTCAGATTCAAACAAGTGTCTCCTACTTGGATAGAAACACTCTACTCGTCTAAAAAACCAGCCAAACTGGCTAGAGAGGCCGCTAATTCCGCAATTTCTACAGGCTTAGTTAAGCAAATCTGGAAGCCAGAGCGAAGAGCCTGCCTACGAGTCTCAGAATTTCCAGGAGCAGTCAAGGCGATCGCGGATACCTGGTTATCCTGCGCTGACTCACGCTCTTTAATTTGCCGAATTAGCGTGTACGCCTGATTGTCTGGCAGTTCTGTATCAACGATCAAGACTTGACGTTGATTTTCTTTAAATACGGTTAATGCCTCAATTGTGGCGATCGCGATCGCAACCTGTACCCCACGAGATGCCAGTTCTGAAGCGAAGAGATCACCGATTTCGGCACCCACGATTAAAACGTGCAAACCTGTCAAATCGAGTAACCCGAATCGAAATTCAGGCATCTGATTTTTTCCCCATTCGCACATCAACTCCAGGATGGTGTTGAGCGTTTCCCCAACGGGAGTGATTGAGTATTCCACTCTTGGGGGAAACTCACGATAAGCTTCTCGACGAGCCAAGCCATCTTCTTCCAACTCACGCAATTGCTGCGTCAAAACTCTGGACGAAATGCCAGGCATCAAATGCTTCAACTCTCCAAAGCTTTTCGGGTGATGCCGCAGCCACCACAGAATTACACTTTTCCATTTCCCGCCGATGCGCTCTACAGTGACCTCAACGGGGCAACCGTATTTCATGCCTAAAGCGTTGCTTGCACTAGTATCCATTAGGTAACTATAGAACCATCATGATACTTTTGCCTGGTGTTGGGTACTGACCAAACAAAAGGTACTAGAAGCCTATTCTACAGACGAATGCACGGATGATAGGAGGCAAAGTAAGTGGCGAAGGAAATCTATGTTCTGGTTCATGGTGCTTGGATGGGCAAATTTTGCTGGGCTGAGGTTGTACCGAGGCTGGAAGCGCTGGGAAATACTGTTTTAACCGTAGATTTGCCGGCTCATGGTGATGATCCGACCCCATTAGAAAATGCCTCCTCAGAAGGCTATCGGGATGCCGTTCTGGCCTTAATTGGCGATCGCGACAACATTACTCTCGTGGGTCATAGCATGGCTGGTATGGTCATTTCAGCCGTTGCCGAGGCCATTCCAGCTCAATTGAAAGCGTTAGTTTACCTTTGTGCCTATCTACCGAGGAATGGAGAGAGCCTGTATCAACTCTCGATGGAAGATAAACAGAGCCTTGCCGGAAAATTTTGGCGACAGGAACATCCAGAAAACTATTCTCCCGCCTGGATCGCGTCCGATGGAATTGTGGAAGTCTTCGGTGCCGATTGTCCCCCGCAGTATCAGGAACTCCTGATGAAGCGACATCGCCCGGAACCAGTGCCTCCGTTTGCCACGCCTGTAGCATTGACCGAAGCACAATACGGACGTGTGCCGCGTTATTACATTGAAACATTAGCGGATCGTACTGTCAGCCATCAGCTCCAGACTCTAATGTTGAGTCGGGTCAGTGTTCAACAACGGTTTCAATTGGCCTCATCACACTGCCCATTTTTTTCGATGCCTGATCAACTTGTGGCTTATCTGACTAAACTCAGCGGATAAGCACATTCCGCACAATAGGATCACAATTAGCAAAGTAAGGAAATCATCATGGAAATGAGTAATACAGTAGCCCTGATTACTGGTGCAAATGGTGGCATCGGGTCTCATTTTGTCCGACAGCTGCTCGATCTAAATGTCGCAAAGATTTATGTCTGTGCCCGAAATATCAATAAATTGGGCGATTTAGTTGCACTCAATCCGCAGCGGATTACACCGATTGAACTCGATGTGACGAATCCCCAGTCGGTGGCGGCAGCAGCTGGTCAGTGTCCTGATGTCACCCTGCTGATTAATAATGCCGGGACTTCTCTGAATCAAGGTATAATTTCCGCCCCAGATCTGGAAAGCGCTAGAGCTGAAATGGAAGTTAACTACTTTGGCATGGCATCCATGTGTCGGGCCTTTGCACCGATTCTGAAACAGCACGGTGGTGGCGTGATTGTTAACATCCTGTCCCTGCTTGGCAAAGTAACCTTACCTTTCAGTGGTTCCTACAGCGCTTCAAAAGCTGCTGCGATTGCCATGACCCAGAGTGTACGAGCAGAACTTGCGGCCCAAAAGACGCGGGTCATTGCTGTGATGCCAGGCACCGTCGATACCGAGTTGGCGAAGGAATGGCCTAACCCCAAGGTTGCCCCTG
>JAJPKC010000385.1 GCA_021323955.1 Oscillatoriales cyanobacterium Centralia_MAG_596
ACTATTCAATTCTCTAGGTTCGGGCGGACTCGAAAATGTCGCTCGCGCTTCACTTCCTCTCGACCGCTTAGCCAATATAACGACTCCACCCATCACCTGTCAAGCAACTTCTTTGAAAAAATCTGCCCACACACTCAAACCCCCACACACTCAGGCTTTGAAGTCATAGTCCGTGCAAGAAGACTGGTGCAGAATTTGACGAGAGACGTCTTGGGGCGATCTCGCGACCCAGGAAAGTCTTGAAGCAGTCTGTAATTTGCTTTACTGCGTTGTTTTTGAAGCGAGTGACATGGGGTAGGTGTCCCAGTAGGCCAGGTAATTGGTCGATTGACTAGATAAATCGAGTTAGCTGTACTCTATATCGGTCTTTTTTGGTGAGAGCAATTTCACCAACTTCAACACGCCCCTTGCCGCGAATGGCAATGAGGTCATTTGATTTAACCGGGTGGCTCGCACTGGTAATTTCTTTCCAATTGACCCTGACATCGCCAGCGTTGATCATGTCTGCCATCTTGTTGCGAGACATACCAAAGCCCGCTGAGGCGATCGCATCCAGTCTTAATGAGGCTTCTACAGTCGTCAGTTCTTTTTTCTTTGGCTCCCGCACTTTAAGTGCTGTCGAATCAATGCGACGAGTATGAACAGGAACTGATCGCACTTGCGTCAGATGTAATTCCAGGAATTCCGCCAGTTCGGGAACGGTTATGGCTTGTGCTCCCCGCTCACCCAGTACAATAATGTCTCCAACCTTATCCCGCACAATGCCTGTGCCAAGGAGAGCACCTAAAAAATCACGGTGGGTTGCTGAGTCAAACAAGAAGTTACCCACAATCTCCAGTGCCGCAATTTCAACCTGAGTTGAGTTCAGAGGAAGTTCGCTGCGAGCGATTGCCAGGCGCTGTCGTTCAGCCTGAGGGTAACCGCCCCATGAAGCTATGTGAACCTCGGTCAATCGACTGAATATGCGTTGCGCTTCTGCTAACTCTGGTGGTGACAGGAAATCAGTCATCACAATTTCCCAAGTTTTGATCGCCTGATCAGCCCGATCGAGGACTCGCGTTAGCACGTCTTGATTTTCGATGCCTTTTAATAGGTCTTCTTTCGGTAACATAACGTTCTGCTCTTAAGAGCTTCCATTTTACCGAGGAATTATGTTAACTAGCAGCCAGCAGCAAACAGAGAGAAAAAGCCGACGAGATTGTAGAGAAATTGCTTGTCCGATACCATATTCCGAATGCGATCGCAGCGTGCTGAATACGCTCTTAAATGGATCGTTGTAAATTCTATTCAAGAATGTGAGTGGATGATTCAAGATCAGAAATAGCGTCAATTATTTTATCGAATCGAAAGTTTACAGCCAGATTATTTACTGCCGTTGCAAGAGTTGTAAACTCAGTCGGGATTTCCTTGATTAGGTTTAAGACTTCCAGATAACTGCCTTGACTGGCTGCAAGGTGAAGACGCTCTAGCCAGTGAGAGGGCATTACTTGCAGCAAATTAGCGTCCAATGCGGGGGTTACCTCCTGCTGTAACTGAGTGCTCGTACCGGCATCAAGTGAATTGTCGTAGACGTACTCTAAGCTAAGGTAGTAAGCAATCTTGTCGAAGATTTCTTGAATTTGGTATGGCTTGCAGATGAAATCGTCGCAACCAGCGGCTAACATTTCTTCCTGTTGTTCTGAAAACGCATTAGCGGTAAGTGCCAGGATAATAGAACGCTGGTTTTCATGGGTACTCCGTTGATTCTCCAGAGCACGAATTTGCTGAGTCGCTTCGCGTCCATTCACTAAAGGCATGCGCATATCCATAAAGATTAGATCAGGGTTCCAGGTTTGCCAGAGGTCGATCGCTTCTTTGCCATTGCTTGCTTCTCGTAGTTCAAAACCAATGCCCGACAAGAGGTTCGTCAGCAACAAGCGATTAGTTGCACTATCTTCAGCAATCAAGATGCGATAGTTAGGCTGATGTGGTGCAAGGCCAACAACTTTGCCATCAATCCGTGGCCGTTTAGTTTCTAATTCCGCTACGTTTGCATAATTAGCAGCCACTCGGAAAGAGAAAGTGCTCCCTTTTCCAAGTTCACTTCGGGTGGTAATGCCACTGCCTAAAATTTGCGCGTATTTTTGGCTAATTGCTAACCCTAAACCTGTACCTTCAGTTGCAGTTAACCCTGTACGCGTCTGCTGGAACGGCTTAAAAAGTTGCTTTAATTCTGTCGCACTAATGCCAGTTCCCGTGTCTTCAATCTCAAAGAGGATTGACTGTTGTTCATTATCAACGGTTTCTAGAGTTGTGGTGTTTGTTGCATCAGACAAATGATCATTCACAACTGATACCTTTAGCGACACGCTTCCTTTTGAAGTAAATTTAATGGCGTTGCCTAATAAATTAATCAGAATCTGCCGCAATTTGCCTTCATCAGTCCTGATCGCTCTAGGCAAGTTGGAACTGTAATCAACATTGAGCTGCAGCCCTTTGGCGATCGCCCGGAAGTGCATCATATCTCTCAAGCTATCAAGCAAATGGTGGAGATTGCAGACACTTTCATGCAACGTTAATGCACCGGCTTCAATCTTGGACATTTCCAAGACTTCATTGATAAGCTCCAATAAATGTTCACCACTCTCGCCGATCGTTGTTAGATAGTGTTGGTACTCTGCCTTTAGCGTTCGATCACGATTGAGCAATTGAGTGAGTCCCAAGATTACATTGAGCGGTGTTCGCAGTTCATGGCTCATATTGGCGAGAAATTCACTTTTTGCCCGGTTAGCCGAGTCTGCGGTTTCTTTTGCTTGTTTGAGTGCTTCGGCCTGCTCCTGAGTCTGGATAAAAAGTTCGGCTTGCTGGACAGCAACACCCAGTTGTCCCCCAATTTGAGAGAGCATCTGAATTTCAGCCGATCGCCATTTGCGGGGAGCGGAATTTTGGTAGGCCGCGAGTAAGCCCCAAAGCTGGCTGCCGCAGAAGATTGGAACAATTACGTAAGCTTTTGCCTGTAGGGATTCCAACAATTCCAGGTAACAGTCATCAAACCCTTGTTGATAGATATCGGGGACGCAGCAGTAGCTAGACTGGTAGCGATAGATTCCACCCTCGTTTTCCTGTAGATAGGTGTCTCGAATTAAAATCTCGGTGCTATCTAGCTGCTTGATTACACAGTTAGGTCGATCCAGCGCAATGCGGGTCAATTCGGGACGTTTAATTTGAGAGGGCAGGATCATATCCCAGCAATCGCCAACAGATTCAGCAACGACCTGTCCACTCCAATCGGCGTTAAAACGGTAGATCAGCGTCCGATCGCACGTGATTGCCTGCCGCAACTCCTCAGTTGTGGTGCGAAAGATCGTTTTCAAGTTCAGGGTTTCGCGCATTCGCTGTACGACCCTGGCCACAGCGCGCTCACGTTCCGAGGTCTGACGCAGTGCCTGTTCTGCAAGCTTACGGTCAATGCCGATCGCAACCGCGCTGGCGACGGATGCCATCTCCCTGAGTGTGCGCTCCGCTAACTTGTGGCGAGCAAAGACTGCCATCACCCCTAGCAGTCGATTTTTGATCGTGAGCGGGTAGCCAGCAAACGCAACCATGCCTTCGCGCTCTGCCCAGTCAGGGTCGCTGATTCGTGGGTCAGTGGCAACCTGGTTCGTCAAATGAGGCTGTCGCTGCTGGGCAATCCAGCCAATCTTAAATTGGCCAACGGCGATGCGGCTGTGGCATCCATTGAGGTGGGTGTACATCCCCGCACTGGCCTGCAATATAAGCACCTGCTCAGACTCGTTGAGTGTCCAGATGCGGGCAAAAGCAGCGTCCAAATGCTCGTATAGCGCGATCGCGCAGCGATGGAGCATCTCTTGTACCGTTTCACCTTCGGTCAATGCTGTACCAACATCGGCACGGAGTGCTGCCAATTTCATCTGCTGCGCCTGCTCAGCTTCGGTTTGCTTGCGTTCTGTGATGTCATAAATCATGCTGAGCAGGCAGTTCTTGCCTTGAATCTCAATTTTTTCAAACGAGGCCATGCCTTCGCGCACATCGCCAGAGCGAATGCAAAAGGGAACATCGACCTGAACTGCCTGTTGCTGCTGTAAGGTCTGAATCAATCGATCGCGATCCTCAGAATTTGCCCAAATTTGCAGGTCGGTGGCAGTTCGTCCAATAATTTCTGTCCGACTATAGCCAAACAGGTTAAGAAAACTGGTGTTGATGTCCAGAAATCGCCCTTCGTCCAGAGTTGAAATGCAGCATGCAATTGGATTAGAGTGAAACGCTTTGGAAAACTGCTCCTGACTCTGCTGTAGCGCGGCCTCCGCCAGAATCCGTTCCCGTACTTCGGCCTCCAGGGCACTATTGACGGTCATCAGTTCAGCCGTCCGCGCTTCGACTCGAACCTCCAGTTCTTCATAAGCACGGCGTTTCTCGTCTTCGGCCCACTGCCGTTGCAGCTCCGCGGCGGCCCGAGCGGCAAAAACGGTGAATAGGGCCTGGGTGCGATCGTCCACCCGAAACGGTTTGACATCGAGAATACACAGATTCCCAATTGTGGTTTGGTTCAAGTCCAGCAGTGGTATTCCCACATAACTCTCTGCTTTCAGATCCCTTAACAGCTTCGCTTCCGGCAACTGCTCTTGCAGGTCGTTAGGGTAAATACATAATGACTTGTGTTCTAAAGCCATCTGACATGGCATATCAGACAAGCGGCACTCAATGTTTTCAGCCAAATGACCATTGGCCCAAAAGGCAAGACTCCGCAGGGTTTGCAGTGAA
>JAJPKC010000241.1 GCA_021323955.1 Oscillatoriales cyanobacterium Centralia_MAG_596
AAGAGACGCACTTTGGGCGAAAAATCTTTGGGTTGTTCCCCTTTCCACTGCCACTGCATTTGCCCCGGCACCGCCCCAATTAGCCGATGGTGAGACCAACTACAGTATTTTCCAAGGTTGCCAAATTCTTTCAGTTCGCGCTGGAGAAGGGAGGCGATGATAAATGAGGCTGGGGAGCGATCGCCCTCAATCGCTTCAGTAACGTTTGTGAAGGCTCCCTCTGGGCGCGGTGGATGGGTGCGATCGCCGCTGGTATCCAGTGCCTTTTCTAACTGGGCAGTGGTGCTCAGTGCTTCTGGCACAGCCCAGACGACTCCAACGCCATCATCCGGCGTGCGGTGCAGGTAGCTAATCAGCTTGACATCTGGCTTCAGCTTCAGCCCCGGCAGTTTCAGCAGTACAGCACCGGGATTCATGGCGCTAATGAACCACTTTCCACGTTGATTGGGAGCATGGGTTGATTCTTCGACGGAGCCGCCAAAATTAAACAGGTCTCCCAGGCTACTCAATGAATCTGGCTCAGGCACCTCGGATTGGTCATCGGACGCGGCGTACGATCGAGGATGGTTTTCTGATTCTGGCAGTGCAAATCCGTGTTGAATATGCTGTCGAATTTTTTGGAGTGCTTCGAGCTGAATTTTTTGTACAGACATAGCGCCGCCACATGTTCCAGCACTGAATGAACAAACAGGCACGTGCAACTCACCTGCTCACTTTCAGTGTGCCCAGCCACGCTAGATCATCAATACTCACCGTTCATTTTGGCTGAAATGGCGTGAACGTTCCCCCCAAATTCACCACAATTGTCCTCGTATTGGTGATGAGCAGGTGTTGATAGGTGTCGGCGGGAGTCCCTTTTTCGCCCAGCCCATCCGCAAATAGATCCTGATCCGCAACCTTGACCCCTGCTTCTTTCGCGACGGTGGCAATGAGCGTCGGGTTAATCGTCATTTCCGCGAAAATTGTTGGCACGGCTGTTGATTTAATGGCTTCCACTAATGTCTTCACTCGCGTTGGGGTAGGTCTTTCTTCTGTGTTGATCCCCTGTAATGCGCCGACATCAGGAATGCTATAGGCTTTGGCGTAATAGCCAAACGCATTGTGTGTGGTCACAAGTTTTCGCTGGGCCATTGGAATGGTGGCAATTTGGTCTTTAATCCAGGCGTGAATTTGACTGAGTTCAGCCTCAATTTTTTTAGTATTGGTGCCATAAAAAGATGCCTGACCTGGCTCCAGTTGGGACAAACTCTGACGAATGGCTACGGCCATCTGGATCCCGTTGGCCGCGCTTTGAAAGACGTGGGGATCGATTTCGGTCTGGCCATCCTCTTGAAACTGTTGGGGGCGAGGAACGGCAGCCTCATCGACTGCAATCTTAGGCGCTGGGTTTGAGCTGGCGTTAATTAGTCGAATCAGCTCTGGTTCGAAGTTGTAGCCACCGTAGAGAATCAGCTTTGCCTGCTCGATCGCCTTGCGGTCTTCTGGTGTTGGCTTATATTCATGGGGATCTGAACCGGCATCGACCAGACATTTGAGATTGATTGTGTCAGCCGCAATTTGTCGCGTCAGGTCACAAAGGATCGTATTGGTGGCAATGACGAGGGGGCGATCGCGACGCGTTGTTGGGCTGTTCGCGGTGATTGCATTTGGGGCACCTGGTTGCGTTGAAGTCGTTGATTGCCAGGATGCTGAACCACAGCCAGCCAGACCCAAAAGGAGTGATAGCGCCGCTAAACCACTAACCCAACCCAATCCGTCGCGCGTGCGTTTACACAGCATGGCACTTCCAGTATTGTTATGAAAATGATTCTCATTCTATCCAGGTCGTCATGCTACAGGTTCAGCATCTATGTGTCAATTACCGAAATTTGCAAGCCCTGGATGATGTTGACTTTAAGCTGCCCGATGGTTCGCTGGTGGGCCTGGTGGGGCCAAATGGAGCCGGTAAAAGTACCCTGATTAAGGCGTTGCTGGGACTGATCCCGGTGCAGGTCGGGCAGGTGCTATATCAAGGTGTGCCGCTGAAGCAACAGCGACGGCGAGTGGCCTACGTGCCCCAGCGATCGCAAATCGATTGGGATTATCCCATCACAGTCTGGCACGTAGTCATGATGGCACGAACCGCCCATGCTGGCTGGTTTCGTTCCCCCAGTCGTCAGTCGCGGGAAATCGTCAGAGAAGCATTAGAGCGTGTTGAACTGTTTCATTTGCGTGATCGCCAGATTGGAGAGTTGTCTGGTGGACAGCAGCAGCGGATGTTTTTGGCACGGGCGATCGCGCAACAGTCTGACCTCTTGTTGCTCGACGAACCGCTAGCAGGCGTCGATAAAAAAACGGAAGCACTGATTTTTCAGATTTACGACGAACTGAAGGCGCAGGGCAAAACTCTGTTGATTAGCTGTCACGAATGGGGCGGTATTTTGGATCATTACGATCAGTTGCTGCTGCTCAATCGGCGGCTAATTGCGAGCGGTTCTCCCGCAGACGTGATGACGCCACAGAACATCCAGCTTGCCTATGAGATTCCCCCCCATCTTTCCCACTTCCATGATTCACTGGAGAGCAGTAATTTCTTTTGCTGAGGTGAAGAGCCAGCCCTTAGAAGCCGAAAAAACCACAATAACGCGAAACGCGCTTCAATACCGTCGTGCAACGCGTAACTCACAACCGCTTCTGTCTCGCCAGTCCTCCAGTTTCCTGATCTCCCCGTCTGCCTGACTTCCCTAGTCAACCCTTTCCTTATCGTCCTATGTTTCAGTGGTTAACCGAGCCGCTTGGCTTTGAATTTATGCGAAATGCGCTGGCCGTTGGCATTTTGTTTGGGATTCTTTGTCCCGTGATTGGCGCTTACCTGATTGTGCAGCGAATGTCTTTACTAGGCGACGTGATGGCGCATTCGGTACTGCCGGGGCTGGCGATCGCCTTTTTCCTTCGCATCAATATTTTGATTGGTGCGTTTGCTTCGGGCATTATCAGCGCATTCATCATTGCCTGGATCCGCGCTCAGTCGCGGATCAAAGTCGATGCAGCCATGGCGATCGTGTTCAGCAGCTTCTTTGCGCTGGGCGTACTGCTTATCACGTTATTGCGAAACAAGCTGGATCTGGACAGCTTTTTGTTTGGCGACATCTTAGGCGTCACGCAAACCGACGTTGTCCGAACGGCACTGATTACGCTGACTGTGCTGGTCTTAGTACGACTCTTTTATAAAGAACTGCTGTTTTATACGTTTGACCGTCTGGGCGCGCAAGCGATCGGGCTGCCTGTAGAGACGATTTACCTGGGCTTAATGGCGGCTGTGACGCTCACAATCATTGCCAGCATGCAGGCCGTCGGCGTGGTACTGGTTGTGGCAATGCTCGTAGGCCCCAGCACGACCGCCTACCTGCTGGTTCGGGAACTGCACCAAATGATGGGGCTGGGAGCACTCTTTGGCGTCATTGCCAGCACCAGCGGGATGTACATCAGCTACTACTTGAATGCGCCATCAGGCCCGTGCATCGTGCTGATTAGCTTTGGCCTGCTGGTGCTGGCGCTTCTGTTTAGCCCGTCACAAGGCATTCTAACCCGCACTACTGCCGGGGCCGATCGAGTCAAAGTGCCCTGATTGGACGCGCTGCTGCTGCAGAGTGAATAGTTACCTCAAGCATGAAATCCATCACTTTGAGTCGAAGCAACCGTGCAGGCGGCGATGCTGATACGAGCTTACTTATAGTCCGAGCGGCTCCGACGTTGCTTATGCTTGGCGATCGCTTTCCGCTTTTCTTTTTCAAGTGGGGTCTCAAAATGGCGCTTTTTCCGCATATCTTGAAAAATACCTGCCTTCGAAACCTGGCGCTTAAATCGTCGCAGAGCGGATTCAATGCCTTCGTTCTCGCCCACTACTATTTGAGTCATGCTTGTCTCTCCGATTGAACCGAACGCTGTAAACTGCTGGACTTTAGACGGGGACTGGTTGATCAAAGGCGTTACAGAGTGACAAGCGTTTTGACCTGCGCTGAAACATCGTTTAGTTCATAGTCCAAATCGCAACGTCTAAAGTCCGCAGTCTAAAGATGGATACGAAAGCCTCTAGCAGAGTGGAGCAGTGACCTGTTCTGCTAGAGACTCTGGGATTTGAAAGGTGGGAAATTACTAAGATTTTGCCAATCGCTCTAATAGCGACGACCACCACCACCACCGCCGCCGCCGCGATTGTTCCCCCAACCACCTGAGGAACCGCGTTCTTCACGGGGTTTCGCTTTATTTACTTTCAAATCACGTCCCATCCACTCAGCACCGTCAAGTGCTTCAATGGCGGCGGCCTCTTCTTCTTCAGTGCCCATTTCAACGAATGCAAACCCACGCACGCGACCTGTCTCGCGATCGGTAGGGACTTGGACTCGGTTAACGGTACCGTACTCTTCAAAGGCCTGCTTCAAATCATCTTGAGTAACCTGGTACGAAAGGTTACCGACATAAATCGACATGGAGAATCTCCAAATTTCAGAGTGTGTGAGAGTTAAATTCGGAGAAACGCTTGTCAATGAACAAAAACGAATTACACAGCCGAAAATAATCCTGTAGGGCAACTATAACACAGCGATAAAATCCTGTGGTACCCGCCGTTACGGTCTATTGTAAGAATGGTAAGACAACATTTGCGACTTCTGGTGCATATTCTTCATGCATTCCCAAAGAGCCGGACAGCCGCTGGCTTTGAATCCCTGGAAGTGCCGCCATTGCTTCCATTTCAGCTTTGGAATGCGGCGGTGCCTGTTCGCCAATCACCACCAGAACCGGAACCGATAGCGCTTGTAAGCCGGAAAGGAAATCTATGCGATTTATAACAGGATCTAACGATCCCGTTACAAATGCGGCTGGGGCAAACCGGGCACCGGGCCGCTGTGTAATCTGGTACTTCTGCTCCAGCAGTTCGGGTGTGAGGGTGCGCGGGTTGGTGTAAACGTGGCGCTGGTACATGAAGCGGAGAAACGACGGCAGAGTGTTGAGCTTGTAGAGGGTCTGCCCCAGGATGGGTGTGCCGACCGTTTGCCGAACAGCACCAAACCACGACTGCTGTTTGCCCATCATTGATGGTAATGGGCCACGCCAGGTTGGTGCGATGAGGACGATCTGTGACCAGGGCAGCGGTTGGCCATCGGGGTCAGTCGTATGGGTCACGTAACCAGCCGCATGTCCCGCTGCGATCACGGCGGTCGAGCGATCGCACACATCGTTGACAAAATCGTGTAAGAGTTGGTGATAGACAGCCGGTTGATAGGCGATCGTCGGTCGCTCAGAGTCTCCAAATCCTAACCAGTCCAACGCAATCACGGAAAATTGGGGCGCTAACCGCTCCGCCAGTCCTCGCATTTCACCACGGGTGGAAACCGTGCTAAAAGCGGGCAGTAACAGCACACGGGCACCCTGTCCGCGGGTTTCGTAGGCGATCGCAAACTCCTGTCCCTGATAGCGCCAGCGATACGTATGGACGGAACCGCCAATACCAGACGCTAACGGACTGGGAGTAGCCTTTATCGCTGGAACTGTATTAACCATGAGGACCGTTACCCCTGAAGAACGCTGTTGAAATCACAAGCATGCCAATGCCTGTCTTCATCCTATAGCAGTCTAAGGCCGCGTGCTGTGAGCGTCAGTTCCCAACGAGTGATGTCCTCATATCGCATTGCCTTGCTCGATCGCCGCTTGCAGCGATCGCTGCATCAACACTTGAGTGACGTGGTGACGATAGAGCGCACTTGCCAGTTCATCGGCCAGACAGTCGCTAACGGGAATGTGAGTGTTTAGCGCTGCGATCAGTGCGTTATCGTCCGGCACCGGATCAAATTCAATCAAGCGTGGCGCGGGCACACAGGCTCCAATGCCAACGCGAACCTGATGCGTTCTGGGATTGTAGGCCGTCACGACAATAGACAGGGCAATCCCAAACGCGGCGATACAGAGACGTTGATAGTTGACCCGCCACTCCAGATTCGCCGCCGGAACCCAGATTTTTCGCAGTACCTCTCCCGGCCTCAGAATCGTTCGCCTGGCCCCTGTTTGAAATGTTGCCGCAGACACTTGCCGAGACGTACCATCGGGCGACAAAAGTTCGTAACTGGCTCCTAATACCAGCATGGCCGGCGCAAATGTCCCTGCAGGCAACGCCAGACAGAGATTGCCTGCGATCGTAGCCATGTTTTGCACTTTGAACGACGCCAGTTCGTGTACGGCACTCTGAAGCGCCGTGATACCAGTCCAGCGATCGGGATAGGGCATCTCCAACAGGCGACTCATGACGCAGCCCGCGCCGATACTCAACCCCTCAACCGTGATCTCCAGTTCCGACCAGCCCAGTCCCTGCATGTCGATCAGCGTTGTGATCTGTGGCTGTGGTTCGCTAAACAGCCAGGTGCCACCGGCCAGCCAGGCCCAACCAGGTTGCCAGGGGCCAATTTCGTTCAACTGCGTTGGTTGCCAATAAGCGGTGACGCTGTGCAAATCCATCGTTAACTGCCCCGATAGGTACTGTACGACCAGGGAGAAGCCAGCAGCGGCACATGATAGTGAGCATCCGCATCCGCAATGCCAAATTGGATCGGCACCTGATTGAGAAACGGTGGCTCCGGTAGATCGGTGCACTGCCGCGCAAAATAGTCACCGACGCTAAAGACTAGCTCATAGACTCCTGGCTGAAGTTCGTCATCGGCCAACAGCGGGCGATCGGTGCGGCCATCGGCGTTCGTGCGGGTCGTCTTGAGCCGTGTCCTGGTGTTGGCGGCTGCATCAATTAGCCAAAGCGCGATCGCTAAATCAGCCGCAGGACAGCCCTGCGCCGTATCGAGAACATGCGTTGTGAGTTTGCCAGACATGGAGTGAATGTGGTGGAGAGGAGGCAGCGGGGAATACGGTAGACAGGAGAAGCAGGAGGAGTTTTGTTGAGTAGCGCCGCTGCGTCGGAGCGGTTTGAGTGTTTGGGGTTCCTTTGCCCGCGTGGCGTTCCCTGCACTCTCTGCTTCTAGGGTCTTTCTACACTGCTTTAGACTTTAGTACACGTCACCCTAAAAGGGGTTTGGAATTGCATGTCCCTGACTCCGGCTCAAGCCTGGATCCCTTCCCCATCAATGACCAATAACCAGTGACCAATAACCAATGACCTTTCTCGTATACCCGTAGAGCCTTATGACCAGTGACGTTTGATTTCCGAACCCTACTAATGACGCATTGTACTTAGCCATTACGCTTTTGCTCTACAGACTACTACGGCTGTTGCTGCCTGATTTTGTCGCTTTCGCTACGCGACGAGTGGCGTGGTGTGATTTTATGGGAAAAATCATGGTGTACCATGACTACCCATCTCTCCCAGGCAAGGCGTGTGTCTCTTAAAGCGTTTCGTAGTGCATTTCTTGATTTTGTTGATGACCCATTCTACAGACCCAAAGTTGACAGCGTGCGCTACGTAGCAGACGGTCTGCTTGTGCTGGAGAACGGTCGAGTGAAGGATTTTGGGCCGTATGCAGACTTGCAACCGATCTATGCGGATGTGCTGACTACAGCCTACCCCGATCGGCTGATCATTCCGGGAATGATTGATACGCACATTCACTTTCCGCAGACGGAGATGATCGCGGCCTATGGCGAACAACTGCTGGAATGGCTAACCAAATATACCTTTCCGACAGAAGCTAAGTTTAAGGACAAGGCCTACGCCCAGGAAATAGCGGTGTTCTTTCTGGATGAGTTGTTGAAGCATGGCACAACGACAGCGCTTGTATTTGCAACGGTCTATCCGCAATCGGCGGAGGCGTTTTTTGAGGAAGCCAGTCGTCGAAATCTGCGCATGATTGCCGGCAAAGTGCTGATGGATCGAAATGCGCCCGATTTTTTAGTCGATACACCCGAGACGGGCTACGAGGACAGCAAGCGACTGATTCAGAAATGGCACAAAAATGGGCGACTGCTTTACGCAATCACACCTCGATTTGCGGTCACGTCCAGTGATGCCCAGCTCCGGCTGGCGGGAAAGCTGCTGGCGGAGTTCCCCGATGTCTACCTGCATACGCACCTGTCCGAGAATGTGAATGAAGTGAAGCTGGTGGCTGAGCTATTTCCCGATCGCAAGGGATATCTGGACGTGTACGATCACGCCGGGCTGGTGGGCGACAAGTCTGTGTTTGCACACGGTGTCCAGCTCACTGACGCTGAATTTGCTCGATTATCAGCTGCCCGATCGGCGATCGCATTCTGCCCGACCTCTAATCTGTTTCTTGGCAGTGGCTTATTCGATCTGGCAAAGGCCAAGTCGGTGGATCACCCCGTAAAAGTGGGGCTGGGCACGGACGTGGGTGCAGGCACTAGTTTCTCCTTGCTGCAGACAACCAATGAAGCGTATAAAGTGGCGCAACTGCGAGGGCAAAAGCTGTCATCGTTTCAAGCGCTCTTTTTGGCGACGTTGGGCGGTGCCAGAGCGCTGTCTCTGGAAGACACAATCGGGAACTTTGATGTCGGCAAAGAAGCCGACTTTATTGTGCTGGATCCACGGGCCACACCATTGATGGCCCGCCGTACCCCGCACCCAACGGCGACTTCGCTTGAAGAACTGGCAGACCAGGTGTTTGCGCTGATGATGATGGGAGACGATCGCACCGTTTGCGCCACATACATTATGGGCGAACTGGCCTATGCACAACCTGGCAAAACGGCGAACAAGACTGAACCGTAAACCATGATGGCCTTGAGTTTTGTGTTGCCCTTGAAGGAACCCTTATGACTAACGATCCCGTTGTGATGAATGATTGGCATCCCGTCGCTGTCTCGGATGCGGTTGCAGAGGGCAAATTGCTGGCTGTCGAGTTGCTGGATCAGGCGATCGTGCTCTGGCGATCGGGGGGCCAGGTGCATGCTTGCCGTGACCACTGCTCTCATCGGGGAACGCGTCTTTCCTGCGGGCATGTAGACGGTAATACACTGGTTTGCCCCTACCACGGTTGGGCCTACGGAAGCGATGGCGTGTGCGTCCACATTCCTGCCCATCCAACGCAGCCGATCCCCAGGCGTGTACAGGTGCAAACGTATCATGTGCAAGAGCGGTATGACCTCATTTGGGTCGCGATCGGCGAACCAGCGCGAGACGTACCGCCATTTCCTGCATGGGATGACCCCACCTTTCGCAAGCTGCTATGTGGCCCCTACGGCCCCTACGACCTGTGTGGTCTACGGGCGATCGAAAACTTTTTGGATGTGGCGCACTTTCCATTTGTGCATGAAGGCATCCTGGGGGATCTGGCCCACCCAGAAATTGAAGACTACGTGACGACGATCGACTCAGAGGGGGTGCTGTCCAAAGGGGTCAGCGTCTATCAGCCGGATCCCTACGGTACGGGCCAGGGCGATGTGGTTGCTTACACCTACCGGGCCTTACGGCCCTTCACGGCTTATCTGGAGAAAGAGTCAGACCAGGCGCGCTTTTCCATCCTGTTTTGCGTAACCCC